>NZ_JBQSVY010000009.1:0-219586 GCF_052446175.1 Halomonas sp. AOP43-D1-4 | reverse complement strand
CTAGGGCTTCAACTCTATGGTCAAGCCTCGCAGCGTGATGAAGACAAGATCATCAACGGCTATGAAGATAAGAGTCTGCAAAGCCTGACGGCACGTTTTAACCTGGCCGCCAGCGATAACCATGACGTTACCGCCGAGGCAGGCATTACCAGGCAGGATCGCCAATCTTTGATGGGGCGCTCAGCGCCTTCTGAAGGTTGCCGTGGCGGCTGCTCTGACAGCCTCAACAAATTTACCAATCGGCATATGGCGGTGACCCATAGCGGTCGTTTTGATTGGGGTACCAGCGAAACCTTCGTTCAGCGCGAAAATAGCCGCAACGACTCGCGAGATATTGAAATTACCAACACGACAGCCAAGACCAGTGGCGTCATTCCGCTTGGCGCGCACATGGTGACGGTGGGGGCCAGTTACGAGGAGGAGAAGCTGGAGGATGGCACTACCAACCAGATTTCCGACCTTACTACGCTTGATCAACGCCAGTGGGCTGTGTTTGTTGAAGACGAGTGGATGTTGACCGATAGCTGGTCGCTAACAGGCGGTATACGCCTTGATGAGTCAGATAAATACAGCAGTCATATAAGCCCACGACTTTACAGCGTCTGGAACATGACGCCTGATTGGACCCTGAAAGGGGGCGTGTCTACCGGGTATCGCTCGCCCAATATTCGTGAGACGGCGCCCGGCTGGGGGCAGGTTAGCCGCGGGGGCAACGTATATGGCAATCCGAATTTAAAACCGGAAACCTCGCTCAACAAAGAGCTGGCGCTTTATTATGGAAATGAAAATGGATTTAACGGTAGCTTGACGGTTTTCCATAACGACTTTGACGACAAGATCACCCGCATTGCATGCCCTGTTTCAATTTGTGATGCAGGCCCCAACGACTTTGGCAGTGATCCGACGTACCGTGTTAACGTCGATGAAGCAGTAACGCGCGGTGTAGAAGTTAGCTTGGCCGCACCGCTTAACGAATCGCTTGATTTAACCGGAAGCTACACGTTCACCGACTCCGAACAGAAGAGTGGTGAGTACGCCGGTAGCCCGCTGACGCAACTGCCCCGCCATCAAATTTCAGCATCGCTTGATTGGCAGGTGTCTGCTCGGTTAAGCCAGTGGACCAGAGCAACCTACCGGGGTAAGGAGAGCCAGCCGGTCACCGGGCCTTCCTCAAGCTCCACTATCGCGCCTTCTTACACCTTTGTAGATACAGGTCTTGGCTATCAACTGAATGCCAATACGCAGCTTAATGCCGGTATCTATAACCTGCTGGATGAAACGATTACTTACGATGAGTATGGCTATGTGGAAGACGGCCGCCGGGTGTGGTTAGGCTTGAGCGTGGATTTTTAATTCTTCAAGAGCACATTAACCAAGCGGCCACTTTTAAGTGGTCGCTTTTTTTATAGCGGTTATAAAAGAGAGCGCTATAAAAAAGCCCCGGCAAAGCCGAGGCGTAAAGAGAGCATTGAAACAGCAAGCAGAGCCGTTCAAGTAGGAAGCGATTAGAACTCGTAAGTAGCTGAGACCCAGAAATTACGGCCATCCAAGGCGACGCCGTCGGTGGAACGACCTGTCTGAGTGTAGTGATAGGCGATGTAGGTATCCCCTTCATACTCGTAGGTGTCGTGACCTGCGAAATCCTTGTCGAACAGGTTGTAAATGGCGCCCGTGAGGCGAACGTTATCGGAGAATAGGTAAGAGCTTTTCAGGTTGAACAGCGTGTAGCCGTTCAGGTTATTACCTAATTGGTCAACAAGTGCGGCGGAGGAGCCGGTTACATTGCCGCTAAAACGCTCCCGTGAAGAGTAGTACTCCCCTTCAAGCGTAGTGTTCCAGCGATCATTAATTGCCCAGTTAAGATCAGTGGTCAACTTATGCTTGGGTGCATTGGTAAGCGGTTGACCTTCATTCTCTCCGGAAGTGATTTCGGTGTCAGTGTAGGTATAGCCACCGCTGATCGCCCAGGCAGGAGCAATTTGGTAGCTGCTGGTCAGTTCAATACCACGAGTTTCCGCGCGGTCAATATTGATTGATTGGTCAAAGCTAGCCTGCTGAGTGAAATTCCCTACGCTTAAGCAGTTAGCGGCATTGGCGTAAGGCTGATTGCCATTATCGTCAATATATTGGCAGTTGGGCAGGCTGTCGCCATCAGCGATACGGTCGCGAAACTGGGTATAAAAGACAGTTGCCCCGGCAGAGAAGCCGCTAAGGTTGTCGTAGATCGCACCCACTTCATAGTTGGTACTTTTCTCGGGTCCAAGGTCTGGCGAGCCAAGACTGACGGATTGGCCTTGATTGCCAAAACCGTTAACACCATCGTGTAGCTGGTTCAGCGTGGGCGTTTTGTACCCTTGGCTAATACCCCCTTTAAGGGTTAACTGGTCAGTGGTATTCCACACTAAGTAACCGCGCGGGCTAAAGTGGCCACCGAACGCATCATGGTTTTCATAGCGACCGCCCAAGGTTAGCGCTAAGTCATCGGTTAGCAGCCACTCATCTTCGGCAAAAAATGACCAGCTTGACTGAGAAAATTTCTCGTTGCCTGCAGTGCCTTCTTTAAGTTCAGCATCAATATACTGAACGCCTACGGTCACCATGTGGTCATCCAGCGGTGCAATGAATTTGCTGTCGACCACAGTGTCACGGTTTTCCAGAAGACGTGGTTCGCCTCCTTGAGCTATATAGCCATAGTCAGGTGCGTTTCCGGCAGGCAGTGTACGCCCAAGTGTCTCCGTAAAATTATGCGTAACGCTACTCTCAAGGGTGCCTGCGGCGTAGTGGCCGGTATGCCCTACGGCAATTTGGTCGCGGTTAAAGCGCAGCTCATCTGAGTAGCCGAAAAACTCACCCGGTTGAGGTGTGGAACAGTCATTACGCTTTAAGCCATCCAGACTGCCCAAGCGACAATCTGAGTTGTCGTACACCTGGCGGGAGCGTTCGGCATCCAGCCAAAATTCGTTGGTATCATCGGGTGTCACGTTTAAGCGCCCGCCAATCGAGTAGATGCGCGCTTCCACAGGGCGAGGGTCGCGTCCTGCGCTGCCCTCTACCATGCGCTCGGAGCTATCGCGGTCAAACAAGCGCCCACGCAACTGCAGACCTAGCGTATCTTCAACCAGTGGGCCTGAAGTGTAGAGATTAATTGCTGAGTTGTTGCCCGCATCACGATCTTGCTGAAAGGTGTTCTCAAGCGTTACTGAGCCGGCCCATTCAGTACTAACGCGACGAGTAATTATATTGATAACCCCGCCCATGGCGTCCGACCCATAAAGAGTGGACATTGGGCCACGGATAACTTCAATACGCTCAATCGCTGAAAGGGGCGGCATAAAGCTGGTTGAGGTCTCGCCAAAGCCATTGGGTGTGACATTGCCCGAGGCGTTTTGGCGGCGTCCATCAATCAGGATCAGCGTATAAGCACTTGGCATGCCACGGATGGAAATATTGAAGCCACCTGTTTTGCCGGTTCCAGAGCGAATATCGACGCCTGGAATATCCTTGATAGCCTCGGCAATGTTGGAAAACTGGTTTTGCTCCAGCTCTTCCCGCGTTACCACTGAGATACTCGCAGGGGCACTATTTAGCGTTTGCTCATACCCGGAAGCGGTCACCACCATGTTATTAAGCTGAGTATTTTCCTGAGCATTGGCCGCGCCAGCGGTCAGCCCAAGAGCAACAGCGCTGGCTAAAGCATTACGAGTAAAGCGTGGCATAGCGATCCCCTTGGTTAATGGTTCGGTAATGATATTTATTATCAAATGAGGGTGGGATTCTAAAAAGAAAAATTCCCATGCGCGAGCCAATATCATGGAACAGTGCGTTGCTAAAATAGAAACGTAGGGAGGGCCAGTTTAGGAGCAGGGGTATTACACAAGCGGTTTTCTTTGTGTTGCGTAAAATGGAACGACGGGTTCTGTTTAATATAGATGCAAATGTTTTTGAGAATCGTTACTATTCGAACGAATGGTCTAAGAATAGAGGTTCACTATGCTGCGTTCGGTACTGCGTCTTGGCTTGGCCGGTGTGCTATTGAGTAGCTTGATTACCAATGCGCAAGCCCGAGAGCTGGATACTGCTTTTGGAGAAATTGAAGTGCCTGATGCGCCGGAGCGTGTTGTAACGCTATATGAAGGCGCGTTAGACGCATCGTTGGCCGCAGGTGTCATCCCGATAGGCGCCATTGCTTCGCGTGGCAGCAACGATGTCGCTGCTTATATTGGTGAACACACCGATGTAAGCGCGCTGGAAATGGTCGGTGTTACCCGCGAACTCAATATCGAAGCGGTGCTTCGTTTACAACCGGACCTGATTCTTGCAGCGCCCCAGCTTGCTGAAGAGCAGTACCAGTTGCTGTCACGTATTGCCCCCACGGTCGTTCCTAAAACAAGCGGTTTTTCTCGCGACGGCTGGAAAGCAGAAACGCAGCTGTTTGGCCAAGCGCTGGGTAAAGAAGCAGAAATTGGTGAAGCGCTTGAAAAGGTGGAGCAGCGTGCCGCAGAGCTTAACGAACGTTTGAGTGATGCCAGTGTCGGCGGCACCGCTTACCTGGTGCGGTGGATGCCTGCTGGCCCCATGGTCATGTCCTCTGAGCTGTTTTCAACCGGCGTACTTGCTTCGACAGGGCTGATAGTGGAAGACGAAGGCCTAGTTAGTGAGGGCAGTGCCCATAGTGATGTATTAAGCCTTGAAAACCTCTCACTGATTGACAGCGACTGGCTATTTCTTGCCACGCTAAATGAAGATGGCCAGCAAGCGTTGGAGGCTGCCGAACAGAGTAATGCCTTCACCCGTTTGAATGTTGTGCAACAAGAACACGTTGTGCCTGTGAATGGCCAGGTATGGAGCAGCGCCTCAGGGCCGCTGGCTGCCCAGGCCATCTTGAACGATATCGAACAAGCGCTCTTGCCTTAAGCGTCCTTACTATCAAGGTACGCCTGTGAAGGAACGAACATGTCAGTAAGTTCGCTAACGCAGCGCTTTGAACAACGAACGCTGCTGTTAAGCCTGCTCACCGCCCTAGTGGCGGTGAGCGTCGTTAGTTTGTTGGTGGGGGCTGGCAGCGTTTCGCCATTACAAGCGCTCTCTATGCTGTTGGGTAGCGAAGACAGTGACGCGCATTTTGTCGTATGGGAGCTGCGTGCACCACGCACCTTGATTGGCATTGCGGTGGGTATGGCGCTGGGTGTTTCGGGTGCGCTCTTGCAAGCCGTTGCGCGTAACCCGCTAGCGGAACCGGGGTTGCTGGGCGTCAGTGCGGGGGCGGCGTTTGCTGTTGCATTGGCGCTAGTGCTGGGTTCAAGTGCGGCCACCCTGCGTATTTCCGTCGCGCAGTTGGGTGCATTGATAGGCTGCCTCTGCGTATTGGGCGTAGCGCGTTGGCGCGGCGTGGGTAATGACCCAGTGCGCCTGGTGCTGGCCGGTGCTGCTTTCTCGGCGTTGCTGGGGGCGATGACCGCGCTACTGCTGCTGTTTGACCAGCGCTCTGCTGACGAAGTGCGCTTCTGGGTGATTGGCAGTTTGGCGGGCCGTCGTCTGGAAGATTTAATAGCCGTATTGCCTTCTATCGCCTTTTGCACGCTTTTGGTTGTGTTGATTGCGCGCCCTTTATCCGCATTAGCGCTCGGGGAGCGGATGGCTTCGGGGCTGGGGCATCATCCTCAGCTGATTCGTGCATTGGTCGTACTTTGCGTAGCGCTTTTGGTCGGGGCCGCAACGGCCATTGCCGGGCCTATTATTTTTGTCGGGCTGGTAGTGCCTTTTGTTGCTCGCGCGTTTGCCGGGCCAGATATCCGACGCACTCTATGGTTTTGTTTACCGATTGGCCCGTTAATCGTCGTCTCGGCCGATGTTATTTCCCGCTTGGTGGTCGCTCCCTCTGAACTACCGCTGGGTGTTCTTACGGCATTGTGCGGAGCGCCTGTGCTTATTGCTGTTGTACGCGCCCGCCGTTTACCCATGTTGTGAGTTTGTTATGACGCCTCGCTGGTTAAAAGCTGAATTCAAAAAACAGGGCGCCACGGCTGTGGTCGCGAGAACACCCGATATGGGCATGGTGCGTTATGAAGAAGAGCCGGTAGAGCCGCCAACGGGCTACTGGCGCTGGGGCGAGCGCCGAGGCGATGGCTACAGTATTCTGCTTGAGCAGCGAGCCGTTTGGGTTAACAGTGGGTTAGTGGTCACATTGCTGCTCGCCTGCATTACCTACCTTAGCCTTGGCACCGTCACCCTGGACCCGCGCGATGTAGTACAAGCACTGGCTGGGCAGGGCGATATGATGACCGGTTTTATGGTGCAGGAGTTACGCTTGCCGCGGCTTGTAGCCGCCTGTTTGACCGGAGGCGCCTTTGCGCTGGCGGGTATTTTGATGCAAACGCTGGCACGTAACCGCTTGGCCACGCCCGGTATTATTGGTATTGATAACGGTGCCACCGCCTTTGCGGTGGCCTCCGTTGTGGGGATGAGCGTATCGCTGGCGCCTTCCGCGATGGCCTTGACCGGCGCCGCCACGGCTGCCGTTATTACCTTTGGGCTTGCTGCTGGCAGCGGCACGCAAGGGTACCGGTTTATCGTTGCGGGGATTGGGGTAGGGGCCATCTTTGGGGCCATCACGCAACTGATGTTGGCGCGCGTGGCTATCGATACAGCCAATGCTGCTTATCCCTGGACTGTCGGTTCCCTCAATGCCCGTTCCGGCGGCTCAGTCCAACTGCTGGGAATTGGCTTAGCGCTGGGCTTTGTTGCTGCGCTGGTGCTGGCACGCTCACTCACGGTGTTGCGGTTTTCCGACGCTACGGCCAGCGGTTTGGGCATCAACACCACCGTGCGCCGTATCCAAATATTACTGCTATCGGTTGCTTTAACGGCCTTGGCCGTTGCGGTGGCGGGCCCCGTAGGCATGGTGGGGCTAATCGGCCCTGAAATTGCCCGTGCACTTTCCACTCCGCGCCATGTGCCGGTAGTCGCAGCTACGCTGGCAGGTGCGCTGGTGATGGTGTTAGCGGACCTTGCGGGACGAACGCTACTGTCGCCAATCGAACTGCCGGTTGGTATTGTCACCGCCATCATCGGCGGCCCTTGGCTTTTATGGATTTTGATGCGCCCGCAACGGAGTCACGCATGAACGATTTTCGAACCCCGCCCACACTAGCCACTCACGCATTAAGCATGGGTTATGGCACGCGGCGGGTGATCGATGGCCTGGAGGTGACACTGCCCAGTGCCAAAGTGACAGCCATTGTAGGGCCTAACGGATGTGGTAAATCGACACTGCTTGCGGGCCTGGCGCGTTTGCATAAGCCCGATGAAGGTAGCGTGTTGCTCAACGGTGAAGATATTCAACGCTTACCGTCTCGCCAACTCGCCACGCAGTTGGCGCTGCTGCCCCAGGAGGCTATCGCTCCAGAAGGGCTAACGGTAACGGAACTGATTCGTTTTGGGCGTCAGCCGCATCAGGGTTGGTTGCGGCAATGGTCGGCCGAAGACCAGCGGGTGGTACAACACGCGCTTTTAGCGGCAGGGCTTGAGGATTTAGCGGATCGCCCCATTGATGCGCTTTCGGGTGGGCAACGCCAGCGTGCGTGGATCGCTATGACCATCGCTCAACAAACGCCGCTTTTACTGCTGGATGAGCCGACTTCCGCGCTTGATTTAGGCCACCAGATCGAGGTGTTTGAACTGGTGCGCCACTTGGCTGGGCATGGTCGCACCGTGGTGATGGTACTGCATGATTTAGCCAGCGCTTGCCGCTACGCGGACCACTTGATCGCCATGTGTGATGGAAAAATTGTTGATCAGGGCGCGCCTGCGCATGTGGTCACGCCAGAGCTGGTGCGCAAGCTGTATCAGGTCGACTGCACGTTACTTTCCGACCCGGCGACCGGTAGCCCGTTACTGGCTAATGTGCGCCGGGCGACCGAGCCCGCTTAAAAAGATTATTCGCTAAAGGCTTAACGGTTAATCAGCAAGGCATTCAGCGTAATGGGCACGTTATCGTCAATCTGTTGATAGCCAAGCATGGATAGCAGAGTACGGACCGTGGTGTTTGCCATTAACGTCTTGCCATCCAGCGTCATTGGCTCTGCGTGAGTCACCCTCACTTGATTCAAGCCTTCGCGGGTAAAGCGCAAGGGCACCGACTCCTCCCGGTTCACCATTTCGTTTTGTACACGAAAGGTAATGGTCTCGACCAGTGACTCATTGATATCCAGTGCATCCAGCCGTTCCGGCGGCATCTGCCCAACCAGCGTGACCAGCGGAGTATTCGACAGCAGAGCGACCCACGGCGGTAGATCATTAAAGCGCGAAAGCAGATCGGTCTGGCTCAACTTGAGGGGCAGGCGCAGCGTGCCATCGGGCGAAATATCACCTTCTAAATTACGCACCTGATGATGATGCGTTTGAGGTGTCGCCCCGTTGAGCTGAGTAATCGCCGCCTCTACACGCGACTCACCAGGATCAAGCTGCCAATCGGCCTGAACCGGCACCGTTAGCAGCAACGGGAAAAGAGCAATCAAAGCTTTCAAGGCGCGTCTCCGCATAAAGAACTCCATCTCAAGACCCGCAATCCCGTAAAAAGTGCCATTCCCGTATGAAGATACATACGTAGGGGTAGCCTCGCCTCGCCACATTCGCTATTATATGCACGCTTTTCGGGCCTATAGCTCAGTTGGTCAGAGCAGGGGACTCATAATCCCTTGGTCGTAGGTTCAAGTCCTACTGGGCCCACCATTTTTCAAGCTCTTGGATAGCATCCGATCTCCTTTCTCGCTATCTGGTGTCCGTAGGTTACGTTTGCGAATATCAACTATTCGGATTCGCCGTCGTTTCTCTATCTCGCTCCGCTTCAAGTCCTTCCCGTTTTACGATTATTACATTGGCCTCGCTGGGTGCTCCTTTCTCGAACAGAGGGAGGGTCTGAGCGGATACGCATCACCGTGCCATTGTGAACGCTCGGGCCCGGTATCAGGCCCTGCGACGCAAACCTGACACTTTTTCTAAACGGCATTTAGCTCCGTACGGACGAACTCTCGGAAGACACGTACTCGCGCTGGTGCGTGCTGACCACTCAGGCTGATTGCATAGAGCTGGCCTTCCGATAAGCTCCAGTCCGCCAGCACCGGCGCCAGAGCGCCGGAGGCAACGTGTGCGGCGGCCACCAAGTCGGGAACAGGGCCGATCCCGGCACCTGCTATCGCCAAGCGCAATACGCTTGCATAGTCACTGGTACGAATGCTCGGACGGATCACCACCTCCTGTGTGCGGCCTCGGTGATCGGTCAGCACCAGTTGTGCGGCCCCTGTGAATTCACGTGAGATGACAAAATGTTGCTCGGCAAGCGCGGCGGGGGTATCCCCAGACCATCCGTTCGCCTTGAGATAGTCTGGGGCGGCATAAAGCCCCACGCGTAATGGGGCCACCGATGAGGCGCGATAAACCATGTCGGGTAGGTTCCCGTCTCGCGCTCTCAGGGCCAAGTCGATGCGGTTGGCGGCAAGGTCCAGCGGCGTGTCTGTCACCAGAAGTTCAATGGTAATCTGTGGATGGAGTGCCCGGAATTTCGCCACGATGGGTGGCATCAGCTCTATTCCGATATCCACCGGGGCTGTCACACGCAGATGCCCTTGGGGCACGTCTTGAGATTGACGTGCGCCTTCTGCGGCATCGTCCAGCCACGCCAGGGCTTCTCTCGCCTTGATATAAAAGGCGGTGCCTTCCTTCGTTGGAGAGACCGCCCGAGGGGTGCGTGCCAACAAGGCCGCCCCCAGCCGATGTTCCAGCCGTGATAGTCGGCGACTGATACTTCCCTTGGTCTCGCCCAGCTGTCTCGCCGCGGCCGAGACCGTTCCAAACTCCGCTACCGCGCAGAACGCGCGAATGTCTTCTAGCGCCCCACCGATAGTTTCCAATTCATCAACCATGGGTTCCTCTTTTGGTGTCTTACGCCTATATGGAAACTACTTCACACTATTCACATGGCCTAGTCAAAGTGCTTGGGTGATTGTCGATGCGGCCCAGCCGCCATCTAGTTTTTGGGAGAGCGTTATGCCAGGTCTTATCAACGGCCAATGGGTGAAGGGCGAGATTGCCGGCAGCGAGATCAAAGGCGGTGCCTTTGAGCGGGAACCTACTCGGTTTCGGCGTTGGCTCATGCCGCACAGCGAAGCAGAGGGGAAGGACAGCACTGCGCTGCCCGCCGAGCCGGGGCGCTATCAACTCTTCGTTGCTTATTGTTGCCCATGGGCTTCACGCACATTGATCTTGCGTAAGCTCAAGGGGTTAGAAGACCTGATTCCGCTCTCTATCGCCGATGCGGGGCTGGGAGAAGAGGGCTGGAGTTATGCTACCCCACAGGATGCCGGACCGCACCTGGGCGAGGTCCAGCGCCACCATCAGCTCTACACAGCGAGTGACTCCCTCTACACCGGCAAAGTGTCGGTACCGGTGCTATGGGATCGCTCTCAGGGGCAGATCGTCAACAACGAGTCGGCGGATATCATCCGTATTCTTAACAGCGCCTTCGATGAGATCACGGGCAACGACCTCGACTTCTACCCTGAACCGCTGCGCACCAGGATTGATGCCTGGAACGAGTTTATCTACCCGAGACTCAACAATGGCGTCTATCGCGCCGGTTTCGCCAAGGATCAGGCAGCCTATGACGCCGCTGTTAGCGAGGTGTTCCAGGCGCTTGATCGCGTTGAAGCGCACCTGGCCATGCATCGCTATCTAGCAGGCGCCTTCCTGACCGAGGCCGACTGGCGACTCTTCGTCACGCTGGTGCGTTTTGATGCGGCCTACCATGGTGCCTTCAAGTGCAACATTCGCCGCATCGAAGACTACCCGCACTTGGCGAACTATCTGCGCGAACTCTATCAATGGCCGGGGGTGAGCGAGACGGTCAACCTCGAGCATATCAAGATCGGTTACTACACTAATACTGCCCTCAACCCGGCGCTTGTCGTGCCACTGGGCCCTGAACTGGACCTTGAGCGAGCGCATGATCGAGATAATCTACCCGGGAAAGGGATATATAAACGCACAGGAGCGGCTGGATGAATAGCTTACTTCCCCCGATTGGCTTTGGTCTTGATGAGTTGGACGATCAACAGGTCGCCCAGTTGATCCCCGCTGCCTGGCAGGCAGGTTTTCGTGCCTTCGATACGGCCCAGCTTTACGGCAACGAGGCCGCGCTCGGCCGCACCCTGCGTGATATCGGTATGGATCGCGATGCGGTGTTCGTCACCACCAAGGTGATGAATAGCCATTTCTCTGAAGCGCGTTTTCTGCCTTCGATTCAGGAAAGCCTCGAAAGGCTTAAGCTGGATACGGTCGATCTGCTGCTGGTGCATTGGCCCGGTCACGGCATGCCGATTGAGCACCAGATTGAGCTATTGAATGAAGCCCGCGCACGTGGTTGGACGCGCCATATCGGCGTCAGCAACTATAACGCCACCCAGCTTGCCCGCGCGGTCGAGATAAGCGAGGCACCGATTGCCACAAACCAGGTCGAGATCCACCCCTATCTTGATCAGTCTACGCTTCGCCAGCAGGCGCATAAGCTTGGCGTGCCGCTGACCGGGTTCTTCGTGATGGCGATGGGAGCGGTGCCGCGTGATCCTGTGCTGACCCGGATCGGCGCGGCGCATGGCAAAAACGCGGCACAAGTGGTGCTGAGGTGGGCGCACCAGAAGGGCGACGTGCTTCTAACCCGTACCACCAAGCCCACGCGCATCGCGGAGAATATCGCCATCTTCGATTTTGCCCTGTCACCCGACGAGATGGCCGTGATCGATGGCTTGGCGCGTAGGGGCGGCCGCATCCTCAGTCCGGGCAATCTTGCCCCTACGTGGGATCAGTAACATCTTGCCTCATACAAAGACGAAATAAGGAGACAGTTCATGCAGATCGACTTGAAAGGAAAGCGCGCCATTGTCAGCGGGTCGACCGCCGGGATCGGCTTTGCCATTGCTGAGGGGCTGGTACGCGCTGGCGCCGAGGTGGTGGTCACGGGGCGTAAGCAGGATACCGTGGACAGGGCCGTCGAGAGCATCGGCAGGGCTGTGCCCGGGGCGCGCCTATCGGGCGTTGCCGCCGATCTTGCCACTGCCGAGGGTGCGCAGGCATTGATGGCCGCCATACCCGATGTGGATATCCTGATTAACAATCTGGGCATCTACGGTGGCTGCTCCTTTTTCGACATTGACGACGCCGCTTGGGAGGAAAGCTTTCAAGTGAATGTCATGAGCGGCGTGCGCTTGGCGCGGCACTATGCCAGAGGAATGCAAGAACGTGGCTGGGGTCGCATCCAGTTCATTTCCAGCGAATCGGCACTCAATATCCCTACAGAAATGGTGCACTACGGTGTCAGCAAAGCAGCTATGCAAGGCGTCTCCCGCGGGCTGGCCAAGGTGCTGGCCGGAAGCGGTGTGACCGTCAATACCATCCTGCCCGGCCCGACTCGCACGGAAGGGGCCATGACGATGCTTACAAAGCTCGCTGAAGAGCGTGGCGTCTCGGTCGATGAGGCGGAGACCCTGTTCCTTGACGAGAACCGCCCTTCGACGTTGCTCAAGCGGTTCGCGACGCCGGAGGAGGTGGCTAACCTCTGCGTCTACACCGCCTCGCCCCAGGCCAGCGCGACGACCGGAGCGGCGCTACGCGTCGAGGGCGGCATTGTCGAGAGCATTGCCTGATTAGCTGATCGGCGCCAAATAGCAAGCGGGCGGTCTGCCGGCTTGCTATTCGCATTACTTCCTTGTTGTTGCTAAGCGATAGAGATTTCGGTCACCAGAGATTTAAAGAGCGCTACAGCAGTGTCAGTAAGTTAAGTGCTTGCACTGGCTTATGGCGGCACAGGTCATCTGCTAGATCAAAAGCCATGTTTCAGATGCCAGATGGCTAATCTAACCTCCTTCCAACGCTTTTTGGCTAAGATAACTTGACATCGTGCGGTTATTGTAGTTGTGAGTGATGATCCGTATCATTCGTCTTTCCCGGCATGCCTACTATAAAAACACGTGCTCCTCTCCCCCATTCTGCCTGTCAGTGAGGTCTGTTTAACATGCGTCGTTCGCCTTTTTCCGTTACACCGTTGTCTGCCGCTATTCGCCGTGCGTTGGCTGTGTCGTTAGGGGGTACGCTGTGTGTTGTGCCTTTTGTTGCACTGGCGCAGGAAGAGGCCGTAAACATGGGGACCACCGTAGTGACGGCGACCGCGCTGAAGGTGGATACCCCGGACGTAGAGACGCCTCGCGCTATTTCAACCGTGAGTGCGGAGGAGCTTGAGGATCGCGGCGTCAATAAATATGACGAAACCTTCCAGTACCGCTCCGGTGTTGTGTCTCAGCCTTACGGCAATGACAACAATGCCGACTGGTTTTTTCTGCGTGGGTTTAGTGCGGAAGGCGCTACTTACCAGGATGGTTTGCGGCTCTTCCGTACAGGAGGCTATTTCTGGTGGATGAGTGAGCCCTTTGGCTTTGAACGTGTTGATCTTTTGAAAGGGCCTGCGTCAATTCTCTATGGCGAGGCGCCCCCTGGCGGTATGATCAACGGGATTAGTAAACGGCCTACCCGTGAACCGCAAGGAACGCTGCAGGTTGAAGCCGGTAACCATGATCATCGCCAGGTAGGGGTGGATGTGTCTGGCGCGGTGGGGCAGCGCGATGACGTGCGCTATCGCCTAGTGGGTCTCTATCGCGATGGCGAGGGCGAGCTCAACGGGAGTGAAAAAGAGCGCTATTACTTTGCGCCTAGCCTGGCGGTCGATGTTAGCGATGATACCACCGTCACCTTCCTTGCTAGCGTCCAGAAAGACCAGGGCGTGCCTACCACTGGGTTCTTTCCGGCACTGGGTACCCTCGAAGATTCTCCGTTTGGGAAAATTGATCCGGCGACCAATTTTGGTCAACCGGATTATGATCGGTTAGATCAGCGCCAGGTTGCGATTGGCTATGAGCTGGAACACCAGATAAACGATACCTGGGAGTTTCAGCAGAATGCCCGCTATACCCATTTGGATTTGGAACTGCGCAACGTTTACCCCAATTCGTATATAACGCCGCCACGTAGTATTTCCCGTGGGATTATTGACCGGGATGGCCAGTACGATGCGTTTAATATTGATAACCGACTCATCGCGCGTACTTATACCGAGAACACAGAGAATACGTTATTGGTTGGCGCGGGCTATCAAGAACTGAATTTAAACTACACCAACCGCGACAGTTTCCGCACCCTGGGTGATGGCTCTAGCTTCTTTACAAATATCGATACGGTGGATCTCTATAACCCCGATTACTCGGCGTTTACGGCGCCGGATACCGGTGACCCCACTGAGCATAATGTCGATCGCCGCCAGGTGGGGCTCTATGTTCAAAACCAACTGCGCATAGCCGATCAGTGGGTTCTGCTTGCTGGGGCGCGCTACGATAATGTCGATAGCAGCGACCATTTTAGCGATACCACGGGCAGCTCCAGCGAAGGGTACGATGACGAACACCTCTCTGTTACGGCCGGTGCGATGTACCTGGGCGAAAACGGAGTTTCCCCCTACGTGAGCTATAGCGAGTCGTTCACCCCGGTGGCGGGTATTGGGCCGGATGGCGCTAGTTATGAGCCATTAGAGGGTCGCCAGTTTGAGGCTGGGGTTAAAATTGCCCCACTGGACGTAGATGGTTATCTCACCATTGCCGCCTTTGATGTCGAAGAAAATAACACCCTGATCTCGACCAGTGCGCCTGTTCAGGAGCAGGTAGGTAAGCGCCGCTCGCAGGGGGTAGAGATCGAAGGCGTGGGCTATTTAACAGATGAGCTAAAGCTGATTGCGGCCTATACCTATACCGATGCCCGCTATGATGCGAATGATGCACTGCGGGATGAGCGTGTTCCCTTGGTGCCAAGGCACATGGCGTCAGCGTGGTTGGATTACGATATGAGCCGCACATTGGCTGGGCTTTCGGTAGGGGCGGGTGTGCGTTATATGGGGGAAACGGTACCCAGCGCGAATAGCGCTATTGAGCAAAATGTCCCTTCTACAACGCTCTATGATGCCATGGCGAGCTACCGCATTAACGACAGCTGGACTGCCCAGGTCAACGTCAACAACCTTACCGATGAAGAGTACGTCAGTGGCTGTGACTTTTACTGCTATTACGGAGCCTCGCGCAGCGTGGTGGGTAGCCTGAAATACAGCTGGTAGGTTGCTGCTGGTGAGTGGTTAACGTCAGTTGCTGATTTATTCAGCAACTGACGTGCATTGGTTAAAGCACGGAAGCGCTTACTTGCACCAGCCCAAACATGCCGACGCCTGCCGCCACCGGCCAACCCAGTGAACGCACGCGCAGCCATACCAGTAGGGTAATCAATAGCCCAATCGCGGTTGCGGTCCAGGAAGTCGTACTTGGGTTAACCGGTACAATAGAAACGCCCAGCACCGCTGCAATCATTAGCGGCCCTAAAATACCCAGCCACTGAGGCATGTTGTTGATGCCGCTATCACTGCCTAAGCGGCGCTGCATCCACAGAAAAGGGACGACGCGTATGAGTAGCGTACCTAATGCCGAGGCGATAACGGCTAACCAAAGCCCTGTACTCATAACGCACCTTTACTGGATTCAAGCTTAACCATATAGAAGCAGAGCGCGCCGCAGGCGGCAGCAAGCGGAATGGCGACGTTGGCCCAGCCATATAGCGTAAACAAGAGTGCAGATAATATGGCCCCGCTGAGTGCGAGCGACCAGCGTTTGTCGGTAAATCGCGGTGCTACCATGGTTAAAAACAGCGCGGGCAGGGCGAAAGGCATAATCTCACCCAGCAGCGGCCAGCGAGCGGTGAACGCCTCTCCTGCCGTCGCCCCTACGATAGTCCCTATGATCCAGGCGCCCCAGGCGAGGAGCGACGCTCCCAAAAACCAGCCGAAGCGCTCCGGTTTATCCAAGTGAGGAAGTCGCGTTAAGGCTAAAGCAAACACCTGGTCAGTAAGGCCGTGCATCAGCCAGGGCCAGTGACGGCTCTGAGGCAATAATGCGGCTAGATTAGGGCCATAAACCACATGGCGTACGTTGATTAATAGCGTCATGGCGACAACCAGCCAAAGCGGCGAACCCGCCGCGATCATACCGACAAAAAGAAACTGCGAGGCTCCGGCGTAGATCAGTAGTGAAATAGCGGCGGCCTCCCATGTGGTGAAGCCCGCTTGTGTCGCCACCAGGCCGAATGAGAGCGAGACCGGTATATAGCCGCCCAGCAATGGGATGGCTTCTCGTGCGCCTTTTAGCGCTGAGTGAGTTAATGCATGGCTCATGGTGTATCACCTTTTTCACCATAGGTGATGGTCAGGATCATGGTGGCTTCTGCCGCTTGGGTGCGATAAATGTGTGGTTTATCGGCAGGGAAGATCAGGCTTTCACCGGGGGTAAGCTGCGTGGTGTTACCTTCCGGTCCAGCTTCCAGCCAGCCGCTAATAAGGGTAAGGGATTCCTGCGTGCCCGGTGTATGCGCTTCAGCCCGGCGCCGCGTGTTGGGCGCGCAGCGCATCCAGTAGGCGTCCACGTGGGGGGCGTCTTTGCCTTGGTCAATGAGGCGTACCTGCACGCCGTCTTCGCCCAGCGGTACGGTAATCGGCGCGACGAGGGTGCCAAAGGGAGTGTTGAGTTGAACGGCCAGCCGCCAAATGGTGTCCAGCGTTGGGTTGCCGTTGCCTTGCTCAAGCCGACATAAATTGGATTTAGCCATGCCGGCGGCGTTCGCTAACTGAGAAAGCGAAAGGCCTTGTTGCTGGCGCAGCGACTGCAAATGCTGGCCCAGCGTATTAAGTGAAAGCTTATCCATACAGGGTGTCTCGTTGTTCCTTATAGAGAGCGTTCTATATAAGGAACGCTTGTTTGTCAACCTGAGCGCTACAAAAGCGCTTCGTCGCTTCTGAGCGATGCTAACCATAAGAAGCCAAATACCAAAACGGCCCGTTTTGAAGTCATGATCCAAAACGAGCCGTTGGTATTTATTGGCCTTCTCTTAACAGCGGGAATGTGGCTGTTAAAAGAAGGCTGAACGCTTGAAGCTTAGGCGCTGGTCTTTGCCTCTTTAGCTCGGCAAGCAGCCGCAGTAAACAGTACATCGGTTGAGGAGTTAAGCGCCGTCTCTGTGGAATCCTGTACCACGCTGATCACAAAGCCAATCGCAACCGCCTGCATGGCCACTTCGGTAGGAATGCCAAACAGGTTAGCGGCCATCGGGATCAGCATTAGCGAGCCGCCCGCCACGCCTGAAACGCCGCAAGCCGCCAGGGCGGATACGATGCACAGTAGTAGGGCGGTCGGGAAGTCGACGTTAATACCTAAGGTATGTGTCGTGGCCAGGGTAATGACAGTGATAGTGATGGCCGCGCCACACATGTTGATGGTGGCACCCAGCGGAATAGAGATGGAGTAGGTATCAGGGTCCAGCTTCAGGCGGCGGCAGAGCTCAAGGTTAATCGGGATGTTGGCAGCAGAACTACGCGTGAAGAAGGCGGTGATCGCGCTGCCACGCAGGCAGGCAAAGACCAGCGGGTAAGGGTTTTGACGGGTGGCGATGTACACCAGCAGCGGATTGCTTACCAGCGCGACAAACAGCATGCAGCCCACAATAACGGTTAGTAGCTGGGCATAATTAAGCAGCGCCTCGATGCCTGACTCGGCCAGCGTACCTGCCACCAGGCCAAAGATACCCAGTGGCGCAATGCGAATAACCAGCGCCACAATCCGTGAAACGGCGTCAGAAAGATCGCTAAGAGCAAGGCGCGTGGTTTCGCTGGCTTGGCGCAGCATTAAACCCAAACCGACGGCCCAGGCAAGAATAGCAATAAAATTACCTTCCATCAGCGCAGTAACAGGGTTAGCGACCGCATTCAGCAGTAGGTTTTGCAGTATCTGAAAAATATCTCCGGGCGGGTTGCCACTTACCTGTTCTGCGTTAAGCGACAGCTCCGTAGGAAACAAAAAGCTCGCGGCTACCGCAATCAGTGCCGCAATCAGCGTACCGACAATATACAGCACTAGCACCGAGCGAATATGTGTAGGCTGCCCCTGCCTATGCGCGGAAATGGCGGCTGCCACCAGAACAAAAACTAAAATAGGCGCAACGGCTTGAAGAGCGGAAATGAACAGCTGCCCCAGTAGCGCTACATCACCGGCAATTGCGGGTGCAAAGATTGCGAGCAGCGTACCTGCCACGATGCCAATTAAAATCTGCGGGATAAGGCCCAGCTGTAAAAGCGGGCGGAATAAGCCAGTGGTGGTTGCAATCATCGCGCGTCACTCTGGTAGTCGAATAGGGATGGGCATACGTAGACGCCTCCGGAAAGGGGCAGCATTCTACCACTTGGCGCTATCCTGCGGGATTTTCGTGAGCAAGTTTCTTTGGGAGGGTTTTAAGTAGAGCAGTCACTACGCTTGGCAGTGCTGGTATTGCTTTGTATGTCAGCCCAGTAAGTGCAAAAAGCTGGGAGAAAGGTGCGCTGAGAAACGATGTTTTAATGAACGGGGATACGCAGCGGGTAAGACTGACCGATTAAACGAATACTACCCTTGCCGCCGAATAAAAGTGGCAAGGGTAGGGCTGAAAAGCAGTACCTTGATAAGTAAATAATTAGGCAGCGACTATTGCCGGACGAGGTGTCTTGCTAGAAACCGCAGTTGGCGTCATCTCGGCAACGGCACTGGCTTTCATGCTGGCTAGCATGGCATAGCCTTTGTCAGTTAGCTCAATCACGTCGGGGGAGGAGCCCCATTTTAAAAGCATTTCGTCTAGCTGATGCTCCGCTGTTTCAAACTGGCTACAGTGGCAGAGCAGCTTGGCGATGGTGTAATCACATTCCGGGGTGTCGAACATTTCATCCTTGATTTCTTGAATCGCAAGTTGAAGACCAGCTTGGGAAATCTCTGCTAGATGGATATGTTGCATGCCACTACTCCTTGTGAATGCTGAGTTTATTTGTACGTAAATTGTACTCTTCAAGACTAATATAGGTTTCCTTCAGAAGCAAACCCCTTAAAGGTGTTATTTGCCTCTTCTCGCTCTTACGCTTTCGCCCAATAAAAATCCCGCTCCGATGAGTAGAGGGAGCTCGCTGTTTCCCTTACCGCTATTACAAAGGTAGCGTAGCGATCAATGTGACTACGCAGCCTGATAAAAAAGCCAGTAAAGCACGTTTTATCATTTCTTCTTCTTGGCTTTTTTATTCCTATATAGCTGTTATATAAGATGTTTTTTAAGGTAGTTACGGCTGTCTGGTTTTGCTCCATTGAAAAGATGTTGACGTTTCATCCTGGCTCCCATCGCGTTGCGATTAGTCACCCCTGATCCCCACTAATCCAAAGCCCGTACCCTTGGGCCATTTCACAACGTTTTTTTAAAGAATCGTTTCTGAAAGACCGCTTCAGGTTTCAGCATAGACCACGATAGGTAAAAAGCGACTTAATAAAAGCTATACAAAACGTTAATTTTTTTGCCATCAATATGTCACCAAGGAAAAGCCTGTGTTGATGGGTGACGCTTGAAAACCAGAGGGTTTTTCCAGATTCGCGACTGGCAGCACGCAGCGATAGACATTTTTGGCAATAACCAGGGTGCCTGCTGGCTCAGGTTATACGACTAACGTTGTTAGACTTTGGTTGTAATTGTGGGCGTTTTACTGGACTAATGTCCTATTGCAGTTAATAAAGGGCGCCACGAAATCGTTGAGCCCTTCTCAGCCTGGGTAAGTTGCTCACTATCAATCTACTTTTTGTTCACCTGACAGCGGTGTTTTTATAATGCGCAGAGTTGCCATGATGACCGTGTGGGACCAGCTATGGTATTCCCACGATCAAGCCAAGAAACTGCTGATGTGTGCGTTACCCTCAACGCATGCTCCCAGCACCTCACGTCCTTCCGCCGCATCCGGTGGTGGAGAGTCTCAGGGCAGTGGGCCATATCCACGCCCACCTGCTTACAATAAGCCCCAAACAGTAGGGCTTGTACTTGGGCCGCTGCTGTTTGCTTTGGTTGCGCTGTTTTTTCATCCTGCTGATTTAAGTTTTGAAGGCCGCATGGTCTTGGCTACTACGTTGTGGGTCGCTGTTTGGTGGATTACTGAGGCTATCCCTATCCCGGCAACGTCGTTATTGCCCATTATATTGCTGCCTATTACAGGCGCATTGGATGGAAGTACGGTCACGGCTGCTTACGGAAATCCTATTATTTTCCTTTTCCTGGGCGGGTTTATGATCGCACTGGCCATGGAAAAGTGGGACCTGCACAAGCGTATCGCACTGACGATTATTTCCGTGTTGGGCACCAGTATTAACAGCATCGTGTTTGGCTTTATGGCGGCCACTGGGTTTCTTTCCATGTGGGTGTCGAATACCGCCGCGGTCATGATGATGCTGCCGATCGGCACCGCGATCGTCTACCAGGTGAGCCAGGAGCTGGGTAAAAACGGGGGCGAGGTTGATAGCAAGGAAATTGACAAGTTTAGTAAAGCACTAATTTTCGGTGTCGGTTACGGCGGCACTATTGGTGGGTTAGGCACGTTGATTGGTACACCGCCGAACATCATTTTAGCGGCGGTCGTGAATCAACTTTTTGGTGTGGAAATTTCCTTTGCCAACTGGTTAATGTTTGCTTTCCCGGTGGTTCTCGTGCTGCTGGTGCTGGGTTGGCTGATGCTTACCTACCTGATTTATCCGATTAGTTTTCGTAACCTTCCCGGCGGTAAGGAACTCATCCAGAAAGAAAAGGAAGCGCTAGGCAAGATCTCATTTGAAGAGAAAGCCGTTCTGGGGGTGTTCATTTTTGCAGCGTTTTTCTGGATTACTCGCTCTTTCTTGTGGCAAGGCCAGATTATTAATATTCCAGGCATCAGTGATGCCATGATAGCGATCAGTGCTGCGATATTACTGTTCCTGCTTCCCTCTAAAAACAAAGGCGGCTGTCTGCTCAACTGGGATATCGCGCGGGACGTACCGTGGGGTATTTTACTGCTATTTGGAGGCGGCTTGGCCATTGCAGCAGGGTTCGGCTCCTCAGGTCTGGCGGGCTGGATTGGCAACCAGATGAGCGTGCTCCAAGGAATGAATTTCATTCTGGTCATTCTACTGGCGACCGGAATAGTGCTGTTTCTTACGGAAATTACCTCCAATACAGCAACGGCAACCATGATTTTACCGGTACTGGCATCGCTGGCGCTGGCGCTAAATATTCACCCGTTTGCTTTGATGGTACCTGCTGCCATGGCGGCCAACTGTGCCTTTATGTTGCCGGTAGGGACGCCGCCCAACGCGATTATCTTCGCAACCGGCAAAATCAAGATCACCGAAATGGTACGTAACGGTTTCGGCCTGAATATTATCTCCATGCTCCTGATTACGGCGTCTGTATACTTCCTTTTACCGATGCTATGGGGGGTTGATTTGACGGTCTATCCCGAAGCTTTCCGTCACTAAAGCGCTCTTTTAATCGTTTTTGATCAAAGCCCTTATCCATCGGTAAGGGCTTTTTTTTTATGTACATAGTTTTTATGCACATCGTTCGTATCTGTTTCTTTATGATACAAATTTCCCTTTCAAAAGTGGTTAAAAGATTAAGAAAGGGCAGCCTGCGTAAATTGAACTTTTACGCTTAAGTTAAGCGACTTTTCGTACACACTCTGGGCGATCAGAGGAGAAAGTGATGACGCTATTATTGTTGAAAGCTATTGTTGGAAAAGACAGCTTGATACTTTAGCAAAAGAGCGCGACGGTTATTGGGTTGACACTAAACCTGTCAGGATGAAGAATCGATTCATAAATGATAAGTGCATGTTGGGAATGTAAGGGAAAGAGGCCGCCTGAAACTATTACGTCCCATAACGATGTGTCTCAGACGTCTCGGCTTTATAAAAGTGGCTGGAGTGAATAAGAGACGTTTGTTGGCCGCTTCTACCCGATTGCTTACTACCGAGCCCTGTCAATAATGGTGATTAGACCTTACGATTTCGCAACCTGTGCTCTTGGTCGTTTCAGACTGAGCATTTTGACGTCTGACCCTGGCCGGGTTCGGCTTCGCTTGGCTGTGCGCACAATGCTCTCGATGGGGCTTGTCTGCCTGGCGCTTCTCCTTCTTCATCGCTGGTTTCCCATGCCTGCGCCAGCCTATGCCGTTGCGATGCTTACTGCGCTTCAAGGAGCGGTGGCGATAAAAGATGCAACGGCTGGCAAACGCGCTGTTTCCCGCATTTTTGCCGCACTCTGCGGCTTCGCCGTTATTGCGGCGATTTCGCTAGTTGAACACTCGATTCTTCACATTAGTGCCGTGCTGCTTGGGGTCATTTTTTGGGCAGTGTTTATACGCCAGTTTGGCGCTCGCTGGCAGGGCGTCGGCGCGTTCACCTTTATGTGCGGTGTCATCGCTGCCTTTTTGAAGGCGCCTGATACGGACCTAATGGATATTGCTATTTCATTAGCGTTATCAGGCTTTATCGCACATTTCGTCCGTAATTTTGTGCTGCCGGAACGGCCCGTTCAGGATTTTGAACGGGCGATACGTGCCTCCCTGCTCTCTGCAGACCGGTTGCAGGCCGGAGTCGCACGTTCGCTGCAGGCTGGAATGGCGATCGACTTGCGTGAAACGACCCGGCTGGCACACCGGGCGCAGGAGGCGACTTTCTTATGCGAAAGCTATCTACCCGCCATGTCAGAAGCAATGGATATCAAATTAGCCGATCTACTGGCGATGCGCCTGTTTGACCTGAGACTTGCTATCGAAAGGGTGCTCGATGACGCGCTAAAAGTCGATCATAAAACATCCGGCCCCGAGCTTGCCGTGCTTGAAAAGCAGCTCACTGAGCTGCGGGATGTTGAAGTAAAAGTGCGTGCCGATGTCGCTTCTATCGATACTTCCTCTTCGGCTTCATCTCCCAAGCGCCCGCCTTCGGTGCCTGCCGCGGCCTCGTCGCCGCGCGGAAGCCTTCTCGCCAATCCATTCTTCAGGCAAGCTGTTCAGGTAACACTGGCATCCGGCATTGCCATGATTGTGGGTCTCGCGTTGTCTCCAGAAAGGTGGTTCTGGGCGGTGATGACGGCCTTCCTGATTTTCTCCAATACTCAGTCGCGGGGTGCTGTCGCCGTTCGTGGGCTTAACCGGGCGCTGGGTACTGCTGTGGGCATTTGCGTGGGTATTGGGCTTGCTACCCTGGTGCATGGCAATCTCTACTGGACCATACCGCTGGTGGCGATCTCGATCTTTGCAGCGTTTTATCTGATGATGCTCTCTTACGCGATGATGACGTTTCTAATCACCATCGCTCTTTCGCTCATCTACGGCATTCTGGGAGAGTTTACGCCGGGGTTGCTTGTCCTGCGGCTGGAAGAAACGCTGGTGGGTGCCTTCGCGGGAATCATCGTCTCGCTTGCCGTCTTACCGCAGAGTACTCGCGAGCAGGCCCGTCAGGCATTTGATCGCTTTCTATCAGCGTTTGAAAAGCTACTGGGGGATATTATCGCCGAAGAGGGCGACGCTAAGCGTCATTCACGCCTGATAGCATCTGTCACCGCGCTTGATACAGCACGTGCGAGCTTCGTTGATGCTGCTAGCCCCATGCAAAGCTTCATCTCGTTCGGAGCGACGCACCGGTGGGCTTATCAGAACTTGAAGTACGCCTCGACCCTGGCGTACGCCGCGCATCTGCTGGAGCGTCGGTTTAGCCAGACTTCGCCAAATGAGCAAGAGCAGCAAGCAATCGCTGGTATTCGCGCTCGGCTTGCCCACCCGGCCGAGAATCATCTTGAGGCGCCCGCTTTAGAGCATCCTGTTCAAAATAACCTGTCGACGTCAGCAGGTAACGACTTAGCAGCCAACGATTCGGCGGATGACACAGCCGCTTACGCGATCACGTTGATACATCAGACGCTGGATCAACGCGAAAGTGAGCGATAGCAGAGGCAACGTATCCGTTCAGCCAGACACACTTAACATGCCGTAAACGACACGCTGCGAATGAGTGCCGTGACCTGCATGCCTTTTGTTAACCCCATCTCATCCCATGATTTACGCGTTAACCGGGCGCGTAAGAAAAATCGACCGATGCCTAAACGTAGCTCCACCGTATAAGGTGCTTCGGCAAGGGTGATGAAATCAGTGATAGTGGCGCTGAGCTGGTTGCGATAACTGGTGTTGGCGGGTGGAGTAAGCGCCAAGGCAATATCGCGGGCCAAAATGCGTACTCGCAAGCGGCTGCCAATCGGCGCTGAGGTGCCAGGCAGTACCAACTGATGTTCGTCATCAAGCGCTAAATGGGTCAGGCCATACGCGGTTTCATGGGCGACGACCTCGCCTTGCAGTAGCGAGGCCGCATCAAATCCCCCCAGTTCATGGGTTAGATCAAAGCGCTGGAGCAGGGCGCCCAGTGTGTCGCTGGCGCGAACCTGTCCGGCTTTCATTACCACCAAATGATCGGCAATCGCCGTGATCTCTTCGGCATCATGGCTAACGTAGATAACCGGAATATCTACCTGCTGGGTGAGCCGGGTGATGTAGCGCAGCAGCTCCTCTTTGCGCGCGCCATCAAGCCCGGTTAGCGGTTCATCCATGAGAAGTAGTTGTGGGTCACTGAGTAGTGCTCGGCCAATGGCCACACGGCGGGCTTCACCCCCTGAAAGTGTGCCGGGCATGCGCTCCAGCAAGGCCTCAATACCCAGTAGCTCCACTATTTCGGCAAAGCGCTGTAACGCCGGGCGACGCATGCCATAGGTTAAATTACCGCGCACGCGGTAGTGCGGAAACAGGCGTGCTTCTTGAAACACAACGCCAATACGCCGACGGTGCGGCGGTACGAAGATGCCTTGCCGGGTATCCAGCAAGGTCTGCTCGCCCAGTGTTATGACACCCTGTTGTGGCCGTTCAAGCCCGGCTATCAGCCTAAGCAGGCTGGTTTTGCCGCTACCGGAGGGGCCAAAAAAACCGCTGACACCGGTTGCGGGTAGGTTGAGCGCAGCTGACAGATGAAAAGCCCCTAGCTGTTGTTCAACCTGTAGCGAGAGCCGTGGGTCGTTGGGCTGATAAGACGTCGTCACGTTAGCCATCGCGTTCCTGTAGGCGTTGTCGGGTGCGCCGGGCTAGCCATTCCGAGGCAATTAACGATACCAGCGCAATGGCAATGGCGATTAGGCACAGCCGCGCGGCGGCGGCCTCCTGGCCGGGTGATTGAATCAGGGTGTAAAGCGCCAGCGGCAAGGTGCGGGTTTCGCCGGGGATGTTGGAAGCAAAGGTAATCGTTGCGCCAAACTCGGAAAGCGCCCGCGCAAAAGCGAGCACCGTGCCGGTTAGCAGGCCAGGCACGGCCAGCGGCAGCGTAATCGTGGTAAACACCCGCCATTGGCTAGCGCCCAATGTGCTGGCGGCGGCTTCAAGCTTCGGGTCAACTGCTTCAAGGGAGAGCCGTAATGCGCGTACCAACAGTGGAAACGCCATTACGCCGCTGGCGACCGCAGCGCCTTGCCAGGTAAACGGCAGCGACACGCCCAGCGTGCTATACAACCATTGGCCAATAACGCCTTGTCTACCCAGCGTCACCAGCAATAAATAGCCGACGACTACAGGCGGTAACACCAGTGGCAGGTGAATCAAGCCGTCCACCACTGCTTTACCGCGAAACTCAAAGCGCGCCAGCCACCAGGCCACGGCAATTCCCGGCGGTAAAATCCAGGCGATGGCGGCCAGTCCGATTAACAAGCTCAGGCGGATAACTTCCCACTCAGCAGGTGAAAGGCTCACCGGGCATCCATGCCTGTATCAAATCCGTACTGTGCAAAGATGCTCAGTGCCTCTTCGCTCTCAAACCATTGGCGTAAAGCAACCGCTGCATCGTTCTGTTCGGCGTCGATCAAGGCAATTGGGTAGGTGATAGGCGCATGCGTTTCGGGCGGGAAAAGCCCCAACACTCTTACTTGTTGGCTGGCTAATGCGTCGGTTTGGTACACAACACCCGCTGGCGTTTCCTGGCGTTCCACCAGTGCAAGAGCCGCCCGCACGTCGTTGCCACGCGCAAGCCTTGGGAGTAGCTCCTCCCACTCTCCTAGCGCTTCAAGCGCCTGTTGGGTGTAGATGCCTGCTGGTACATGGTCCGGGTCGCCGACCGAGAGCCGATCCCGCTCACCCAGCAGCGTGGCGATGCGGGCGTCTTCGCCTGGTGTGAAGTGCTCGGGAGCGTCAGGGCTTGCTGAAACCAGCGCCAAGCGGTTGTACAGTAAATCACTGCGCTTTTGAACATTAATGCCTTGGGCTTCCAGCCAGTCCATCCACTCAACGTTTGCTGAAATAAACAGCGCCGCCGGGCTGCCGCTGGCAATTTGGCGGGCAAGGGTGGAGGAGGATGCATAGATCGGCGTTACAGATACATCATGTTGTGCTTCATAGGTCGCGATAGCTTCGTTAAGTGCATCGGTAAGCGAAGCTGCCGCCGCCACTTGAATATTTGCCGCTGCATAACTTGCGGTAGGCATCACCATCATGAGCAGGGGGGCTATCAAGGGGCGATAAATGGCGAGATTGATCATACGGTTACGGTCCTTGTGCGCATCTTCTTGAGGGGTAATGTAACGCTTTTATCGTGATCTAATCCAGGAAGCGGTAGCCAACATTGGCCATACGCACGGGTGGTGAGCCCTTGGTCATTGCGTCAGCAACGTTTAAACAGAGTGACGACCGCGAACTGCTAGGCATTTTGTGTATCTAACCTTCGATGAGCCAGTATTTATCAAATGAGCTGTTATAGGGAAAAACATGAAAAAAAATATGATTCAGGCAGGTGTTGTGGCCTTATTGGCGGGTATGTTGTTACCACCGGTCGCCGCTGCCGCCGATGATTTATGTGAAAGCAAGGCAGCCGATGTTCGTGAGCAGTTAGCGCATGCCCAGGCTCAGGGTAATCAGCATCGAGAGGAAGGCTTGCAGCGCGCGTTAGATGCGATTGACGATAACTGCACGAATGAAAGCGTACTAAATGATGCAACGGATGAAGTAAAAGAGAGCCTTGCAGAGGTTCAAGAGCGCCAGGCGGAATTTGAAGAGGCGCTCAATGAAGGCGATGACGATGACATTGAAAAAAGGCGCGTTAAGCTGGAAGAGGCAACGCTTGAGCTAGAACGCCATACTGAAGAACTGAATGCATTACAGCAGCAAATTAGCGAGTAAATCATTGGGCGCTATGCTAGGCATAGCGCCCATCAGTAGCAGGGTAAGTAACGTGCAGGTCATTAAAGTGCTTGGCGTCGGCGCTGTTGATAAAGCCACCAAGTGTCGATGCCAAAGGAGTAGGAAAGTGAGAGTAGTGCGCTAAACGCCAATAGGCTCGCAACGAGCGTGGGCGTCAGCGGGGTGAGCGCCAATAGCAGGGCGGATACTTGCCAAACGCACACCACTTTACGGCGTATGCTGGCAAATAAAGGGACTGAAAGCCACGTAAAGTGCCAGCTAGCCACCACAAATAAATAGCGCGTAACGCCAATCAAAAGCACCCACAGCCCTAACGATTCAAGTTGAATTAACCCCACACAGAGCAACAGGATAAGCAGCGCATCCAGCTCCATATCAAAACGGGCGCCAAACGTGCTATAGCTCTGCGTTTTTCTGGCTATCCAGCCGTCCACGCCATCCAGCATCAGCGCGGTGGTCGCGGTAACAAGCCATAGCCAAATGGCATGAGTGAATACATTGTCGGCCAGCGCCCCCGCCACCAACGCGACTAATACGGCGCGCAGTAACGTTATTCTGTTGGCCCAGCCAAGTGCGCCACCCGACCAGAAAATCAATACGAAAAGGCTAATAAACGCATAGGTGCCAAACGCTAGCCCCCAGTTCAAAGCCGTTACCGTCAATGTGGGTAGCAGGCTGCCCAGCCCCAGCAGTAGCAAACTGCCCACCGCTAGTTCGCTGGCGCTGTAGAGGCGGCTCGATAAAAGATGGCTAGAAGCGAGCGTGGTAATTCGAACCATTGTGTCTCGCAAAGCGGATATCCCGCCCGCAGTCAATTGATGGGTGAGCCTGTTTATATATACGCTTCTTATACGTGGCTCTGCGGTTGTCTACCCCATTAATCATAGCGTATTGATGTCCCTGAAAAGTACCTGCGTACATTTTTAACCGTTCTTAAACGAAATTGGCGCCCGCATTCATCGACCTGTGTCTTTTCTGGGCTAAGCTTTACGGTACGCCACAAAAATTTCATACGTTGGCCATGCCAGATTAACGGCAGAGGTGCCCAGCTGATTGGATGAAAACGCGAATAATAGGGAAATGACATGTCGGCGAACGATACGGCCACTGCCTTCTGGGTAACGCGTCCAAGGGTCGGCGAGCTTAAAAAAGAGACGCTCACCAGCGTAGGGGAGGAAGACGTACGCGTACGTGCCCTGTTCAGTGGCGTTAGCCGTGGCACTGAGTCGCTGGTATTCAATGCCCGCGTACCCGAAAGCGAAGTGGAGCGTATGCAGGCCCCTTTTCAGGCAGGTAGTTTTCCCGCGCCGGTCAAGTATGGCTACTGTAGTGTCGGCGTTGTTGAGCAAGGGCCTGCGCACCTGCTTAACAAAACGGTATTTTGTCTCTATCCCCATCAGGATCGCTATGTCGTTCCTGCTTCCGCCGTATTGCCTATTCCTGACAGTATACCGGTGCCGCGCGCCGTGCTGGCCGCCAATATGGAGACGGCCATTAACGGCGTTTGGGACGCCGAACCAATGCTTGGGGAACGCGTCAGTGTTATCGGGGCCGGTGTTGTAGGCGCCCTGGTGGCTTACCTGTGTTCACAGATCCCCGGTGTGAGCGTCACGCTGATTGATATTAACCCGAAGCGCCAGGCGCTCGCCGAGCGTTTAGGCCTTGTCTTTTGTACCCCGGAAAAAGCGCCCAACGATCAAGACTGCATCATTCACGCCAGCGGCCATCCCGAAGGCTTACGCCAAGCGCTAAGCCAGGTCGGCAACGAAGGCCGAGTTATCGAAATGAGCTGGTTTGGCGAAGGGGAGGTGAGTATCCCCTTGGGCGGTGCGTTTCATTCACTGCGCCTTAGCCTGCGCGCCAGCCAGGTGGGCCAGTTACCCGCTAAATTGCGCCCGCGATGGGACTTCCAGCGCCGTTTAATGTTGGCCTTGAGCCTGTTAAACGATAGCCGATTAGACGCACTGATTAGTGGCGAGAGCGACTTTGACGCCTTGCCCCAGCTTGCTCCCAAACTCTTTTCTACGGACAGCGACGTGCTATGTCACCGCCTTCGTTACCCCGCTCACGTTTAACCACTACAGCTTACTATCAGGAGCGTTTATGTACCGTCTATGTGTTCGTGATCACTTTATGATTGCGCATAGCTTCAAAGGTGACATTTTTGGTCCTGCCCAGCGCACGCATGGGGCAACATATGTCGTTGATGTGGTCTTTCAGCGCCCGGAGCTTGATGAGGACGGATTAGTGATTGATATCGGCCTCGCCAGCGAAACGCTCAAGGAAGTGTTGTCACACCTGAACTATCGCAATCTGGATGACGAAGAAGCCTTTAAGGGTAAAAACACCTCCACCGAGTTTATGGCCAGCGTTATCTTCAGCCGTTTGGCCGATGCCATCGGTGAAGGCCAAATGGGGAAAACCGCGCAAGGCATCGCTCGTATGGAAGTCAAACTGCATGAGTCGCATATTGCCTGGGCAAGCTATGAAGGCGATCTATGAGTGAACCACTGACGTTTATTATCGCGGGGGCGCTTGATCAGCGCACCGGCGGCTATATCTACGATGCGCGCATGATCGAAGCGCTGCGTCAGGAAGGGCGCACCGTCGATGTCATCAGCTTATCAGGCCGCTTCCCTAATGCCGACCAGGAGGCTGCCGAGCAATTGGCTACGGCACTAAACGATTTGCCCGAGGCCACGGACGTGGTAATCGATGGTCTCGCCATGGGGATGTTACCGGACATCATTATTGAGCAGGCCAATCGGTTGATGATAACAGCACTGGTGCATCATCCGTTGGGTGATGAGCAAGGGCTAAGCGAATCCGAGCAGCAGCAATTTCATCAGTCTGAGCTGAAGGGGCTTGCCGCCGTCTCACAAATAATCGTGACCAGCCGGTTTACTGAGCGCCGGTTGAAGGCGTTGGCAAACCGCTACGCCATGCCTATAGCGGCTACGGTTAGTGTTGTCGAGCCTGGGGTGGACGTTGTCCCCATGAACGCCGCCCCAGCGCTTGGCGAGCCGCTGCGGTTTGTGTGTGTGGCAACGCTTGTTCCGCGTAAGGGGCAGGATGTGTTGGTCCAGGCATTGGCGGGATTAAACCAGAGAAACTGGCAGTGTGACTGTTATGGCGGTGCACGTGATGCGGCGTTTGCCGACCGGGTAGCGAAGTTGATTGAGGCGCATGGGCTTGCGTCTTGTGTGCAGCTGCACGGCGAGTGCGACGCGACGACCTTAACCAGGACGTACGAAAACGCGCACGCCCTGGTACTGCCTTCCTGGTACGAAGGTTATGGCATGGTGGTCACCGAGGCGCTGGCGCGAGGCCTGCCTGTCATTACCACGACCGGGGGCGCTCTTGATGAAACCTTGCCGGAAGGCGCAGGCCTTAAAGTAACGCCTGGGGATGTAAAGGCACTGACACATGCACTGAGCCGTTTCTGCGATGAACCTGAGCTGCGTGCGTCGCTTAAAGCCGGTGCAGAAGCGGTGCGTGAAACGCTTAGCGATTGGCAGCATGCCGGTGCTGCGTTTGCTAAAGCGCTGAACCCGATCCCCTCTTTTCATACCGGCAGCCAGTTTGAAGCCGATTGGCTCACGCTGCGTGAAGAGGCGGATGCTACGTTTAGAAGCCAGCAGCTTCCTCAAAAAGCCGCTATATGGCTAAGTGAACGCACTCAGACGCCGAGGCTGGTCGATTTAGGGTCAGGCAGAGGAAGCAATATGCGCTTCCTAGCGCCTTTTCTACCGACCCCGCAGCACTGGACGCTCATTGACCATGACGCTGAACTACTCAACGACGCCCGCGACAGCATCGGCAAGCTGGAAAATGCCCAGGCGGGCATTCGGGTAGAAACGCTCTGCACGTCGCTTGATTCGCTTGTTCATGTACCTCTGCAAGATTCGGATCTGATAACCGCATCGGCGCTGCTGGATCTTGTATCGCAAGGTTGGATCGAAACGCTCGTCACGCACTGCCAAGCACGTGACCAAGCGCTGTTAATGGCCCTTAGCGTGACCGGAGAGTGGGGCTTTACCGATGCCGATGATGAGCCGTTATCCGATGATGATGACCACTGGCTACTGGCGCTGTTTATGGCGCATCAGCATCGCGACAAAGGATTAGGTGATGCCTTGGGCGGGCAGGCTCACGAGACGCTGGTTAATGCGCTTGAACAAGCGAATTATCACGTTGAGCAGGTTGCTACCCCTTGGCTGTTGAGTTCGGCTAACCGTTTACATCAGCCTTTAATGACGGCGCTCATTAACGGCTGGGCGGAAGCGGCGACAGAACAGGCACCAGAGGCCGCTACTCGCATTGGTGAGTGGCGTGAGCGACGTACACACTCGGTGGCTTCCGGTGAAGTGGGCATTTGGGTGGGGCATTGTGACCTGCTAGCAACGCCAGAAAAAAGGGCGTAGCCCGATGAACATGCAGCGGATATGGCGCTCTCCTTGGGTTCGACGCGGGCTAATGAGCGCTGGCTTGCTTGTCATGAGCTATGGGGTCGTTATGGTCTGTGCGGCGCGGGCCATTGGTGTCGAGCTTGCGGCGTCGAAAATTTTGGCACTGGCGCCGGTGCTTCTGTTAGCCATGTTAATTCCGCTGTCCCTTGCTTATGGTGTGTTAGTACTGCTTTCAAGCCTGCCGGGCATTTGGGTGGCGATGGATAAACGTCACCGTGCCCAGCCGTCAGGCAAAGGTGGTGGCTCTCAGCACCACGTCAAACAGCGTGTCGTCTCCACAGCGAAACGTTCTCATCGTCGGGCGCAGAGCACTTCCAAGCGTCTCGATAGGCGTCATCTGAAGCCCCGGCCTGCCCGAGCCGATCAGCAGTGGGGCGACCAGAAGGTGCAGGCGATCAATGACGTTTGCTTCAATAAACCGGGAAACCGTTATGCCGCCCCCTTCCACCAGAATGCGCTTCAAACCACACTGATTAAGCAGCGCGATTACATCATTTGGGGCGAACTGCCCCTGCGCATTAAGCGGCAGTACATGGCGCTGAACCCGCGAATTGGGCGGCGGCGGTGTATCCGGCCCCACGATGTGCAGCGTGGGCGCCGAGTCGGTGTGGAACAGCTTAATGCCTGTGGGCACACGACCGCGCGGATCAAGCACTACCCGCGTGGGATGCGTGCCGGTGACATGACGCACTGTCAATTGGGGATCGTCAGCACTGGCCGTGCCGGCGCCGACGATAACGGCATCCACCAGCGCCCGCAGCCGATGCAGGTGAATCAGGCTCTCATGGCCGTTGATGTAGTGCGAGTGGCCGCTCTGCGTCGCAATACGCCCGTCCAGGCTTTGCCCCAGCTGGGCAATCACCCAGTGGGGGCGGCTTGCCAGCGGCACCAGGCAGTCCAACAGGTCAGTGGTCGCCGGTGTTATAGCGTTCTGACGGTGCCAGTTGCCCTCAGCGTCGAGCTGCAATGGCGCCTCGGTTGTTCGGCCTTCACGTATTGCCAACAGCCACGCCCATGCCGTGTCTATATCCAGCGACGTCTTCTTCTCCAACAATGTTTTAGGACCAATGCAGCCACTATGGTGACGGGTGTCGGACATAACGCCTCCACGCTGAGAAAACAGTCTTATCTTGCGGGGCCGTATCGTTCAACGCAAGCGTACGCTACCCGCTGCACCAGGCAATTAGGAGGCCACTATGTATCACATTGAACGCGCTATTTTCGATATTCGCCGTGGGCTGCCGGTTGTGCTTAATACGGGGGAAAAGCGTCTACTGGTACAGGCATTAGAGGGCATTGAGTCGGTCGATATGCTGGCCAAACTCGCAGGGACGCGACCTTCTCTGGTATTAACGCGCCATCGCCTGGAGGCGATGGGCATGTCACTAACGGCGGAAGCAGCCTGTTTGCCATTGGTTGAGCATGTGAGCGAAGATGATTTGCAGGCGCTCGCGGTGGTTCAAACGGCAAGTCGACCCGCGCATTCCTTATTAAGTGGCCTTAAACCCGCAGGACCTGGTGAGCGTGGCGCGGTTGCACTCATGCGCCGTGCTTTGCTAATTCCAGCCGCGCTATGTGCCGATGTGAGTGACCCGGCAGCTGAATTGGTGGCGCAGGAAATTGCTCAAGGCAAGCTGTTGGAAGTTGATGCGAGAGACGCTGCAAAGTGCCTGGCCGGTGCACCGGGTATGCTGAAACGGGTGAGCGAAGCCAGGATTCCGCTGGAAGACGCTGCTGAAAGTCGCTTTGTGCTGTTCCGCGAGCCGGATGGGCTACGCGAGCATGTGGCGGTCGTAATCGGACAGCCTGAAACGCTGGAAGGGGCAGTTCCTTTACGCCTGCATTCTGCATGCCTGACCGGCGATTTATTTGGCAGCCTGCGCTGCGATTGCGGCGAGCAGTTGCGTAATGCCGTGGCGGACATTCAGGCCATGGGGGGAGGTGTACTACTTTATCTGGCCCAGGAGGGGCGGGGCATTGGGCTTGCCAATAAGCTGCGCGCCTATACTCTGCAAGATGGTGGCCTGGACACCATGGATGCTGACCAGGTGCTGGGGTTTGGTGACGACGAGCGCCAGTACGCCGTGGCGGTGGACATGCTTAATGCGCTGAAGATCTCTCAAGTGCAGCTACTGACGAATAATCCATTGAAGATCGCTGCCCTGCGTGAAGGCGGGATTGAGGTGGTATCACGTCAAGCACTTTATGGGAGCGTCACCGACCAGAATCATCGCTACCTGAGTGCAAAAGCCAATCGAGCCGGTCATCTTTTCGGCGACGTATTAGGCCGACATGGGCGCTAACGCACTTAAAACGCAGGCAGCCGAGCTGTTTCCGTGATCACGGTTGCCAGTTGCTCAGCGTAATGGTGTACCAGACGCTCACCCAATGCCGACGTGGCTTGGTGGGCATCACCGGCCACGCCGTGCTGGCTTAAGTCCTCGGCAAGCCAGGCAAATGCGGCGGCCCCTTCCGGGCCTACCAGTCGGCAATTTTCTAACGTGCCGAGCGGGGCAGCCTGATAGTTGTCCAGATTGACGGTGGTTGGCGCCAGGTATTGCATCATGGCGGTTTCAAGCAGCCCGCCGTGTAATCCATAACGCAGCTCTTGGGCATCAACCGCACCTTCAAGCGGTGGGAGCCGTGTATACGTCGCTTTAACGACGCGCATATTAAACTGCTGGCGTAGGGTGAGCGCGGCCAGCTCCATAATGGCTTTATTGCCGCCATGGCTGTTGATGAGTACCAGCCGGTTGATGCCCGCCTGAGCGACGCATTTCCCATACGCTTCAAGTGTGGCAATCGCGAGCGACGCAGGAAGGCTAAGCGTGCCAGAGAAGTTAGCGTGCTCGTCGCTTGCGCCCACCGCAATAGAGGGTAAGCAAACGACCTCTAGAGCGGGGTCAAGAACGCTCAGCATAGCAGCCTGCAGTCCTTCGCCAATAATCAGGTCCGTGCCTAACGGTAGGTGTGTGCCGTGCTGCTCAATCGCGCCCAGCACTAAAACGGCGACAGGGTCGCGCTCGGCGACCCCCGCTAACTCGGGAACACTAAGCGCTTGCCAATCGTAAATCATAAATCCTGAATTCCTGGCGTAAGCTCCTTGTAACGGAGCTAGGTATGGAGGGTGTGATAGCCGGTCCTGATCAACGTTGTAGTAAACACGTTTTTGTAACCATAGTGCGCCTGCGCTTGAAACCACAGCGCTGTTGGCAGGTTAGGTCGAAAATTAACGTTTGAAAAGCTGTCACATACCATCACCCGCTATGGGCACGCGCCAGTAGGGGGTGATCCACTCGGCAGGCATGCAGGTCGCCCGAGGTAGGCCATCTGCACCTGTGGCTAACCTCAGGCTACGTTAAACCAGCATCGAACTGCTTAGCCGATGTGCTAGCTGGCCAAGCATTAATGAGGCTCCTTCGTCTGGGCAGCCGGGGACGACGGCGCGTGGACGCTAAACTGGTTTAGCGACTGAGGCGGCATCTCGCCAGACAATTCAGAAGGCAGCGCATTAAGAACATACGGAGAACCATCGGCCATGGCAGGCAAGATTGAACTGTCGCGCGCCATAAGGGTGTTAAATTCATCCAGCAAAGATGGGCTCAAACTCGTGCTAGGCGTTTTTAGCAGCCCTAAGCGCTGATTGATAACGCCGCCCCACGTGCTGCTACTGGAGTACTTGATGATCGGGACTGCCAACAGCAGGCCTAGCCATACCGGCGATAGCCATCCAAAGGCTGAGGCGGAAAACAGCATGACAGCTCCCGCCCAGGCAAGGCCACATAGCGTCATCCAGCCAGCATGCTGCCAAACTTCTCCCCAAGGTAAAGAGCGCTCGCCTCGGGGTTGGGTTTGCCACTCAATAGAGCGCCCTAGCAGCACAGTGATAATAAATAGGCTGTGCCATGCCATCATCAAGGGTGCAATCAACGCGGCAAAGAGTATTTCCAATACCATGCTGGTGAATAGCTTAAGCCTGCCACCAAAAGCATGAGGACACTGTCCGAGTGCCAGTAAAAACCCCAGAAACTTGGGTGCCAGCAGCATCCCCAAGGTAATGGTCAGTAGCCCTACGGATAACGATTTGGGCAGCATTTGCTCTGTCGGCTCATCAATCGCCTGGTAGCCGACCAGAAGGCTCGTACACACCAGCAGAGCGAGCCACACAAGCGATGATAAATAGGCAAAGGCGCCGAAGAAAAAATGTAGCCGACTGATGGGATGAAAGCCCGCGCCCGTTAGCAAACGTAGATGCTGTAAATTTCCCTGCAGCCAACGACGATCACGCTTGGCAAAGTCGAGCATATTGCTGGGCATGGCCTCAAAGCTGTTATGAGAGGCGCTGGCATACGGGTCATGACGTGAAACGGCGGTGGTGGCCGTAGTATCAAGAAGTACCTGCCAGCCACTTCTTTTTAACAGGGCTGCCTCCACGAAATCGTGGCTAAGAATTTCTCCGCCAAGTGGCGGTTTGCCGGGAATGGTAGGCAAGCCTGCGCTGGCCATAAAGGCGCGCGTGCGCACAATGGCGTTATGCCCCCAGTAGTTGGCAGCATCGCCTTGCCAGAAGCTTTGGCCTGCGGCCAGCATCGGGCTGTAAAGTGCAGAGGCAAACTGGGTGAAAAGGCCAAACAGCGTGCGCTGACCAACCGGAATCGGCACGGTTTGAATCAAGCCGACACTGGGCTCGCGCTGCATGCGGTGAACTAGCGTTAACAGCGTCTCGCCACTCATCAGGCTATCCGCATCCAGAACCACCATATAGTCGTAGCGGCGTCCCCAGCGGCAGCAAAAATCGGCAATATTACCTGCCTTACGCTCATGGTTGTTTTCTCGACGACGGTAGTGAACCGCCAGCTGACCGGCAAGGCGCTGCTGAAGTGCTGCCACGTGGGCGGCCTCTTCCTGGGCTTTGTCGAGGTCCTGCGTATCACTCAGAATAAAGACGTCGAAGTGTTCGCTTAAGGGTGTCTCAGGAGGGTTCGAGGAGGTGTGTGCCTGCTCAATTAGCGAGCGACAGGTCGCTTCGAGGCCTGCAATAGTGGGGATGGGAGGTTCTGCATAAATCGGCATGACCAGCGCTGTTTTACTCACCAGTAAATTGCCGTTAGGCGAAAGCGGCACTTGCCGACGCAGGCTTAAGGGATCTAGCCGCAGGGCGCACACAATAAAACCGAACACAGCACCCCAAAACGCCAAGGCGATCCAGCTAAACGTTAGTGCAAACAGTACCAGCATGGTGATTTGCCAGCCTATTTCCAAAAAGGAAATAACCTTGAACATCGCCACACAGCCAGCAATGCTGGAGCTGATGACGAGCACGGCCAGCAATGCGCGACGAAAGGCCAACCACGGAATCAACGGGGTAAGTTCAATAGATTTACGCATCGGGATACCACACATAGTTCCAGGTTTCGCTAATGGGCTGGTTATTGAGCATTAAACGCAGGCGGATATCAGTTGGCTCATTTCCCGGGGGAACTCGAAAGCTGGCGCGCCACATGTTATCGGGGAGCGGCATAACATGGGGCTGCGTGACGTTGCCGGTTTGGGTGCTAATGTCGAGTTCGACGGGTTGATCTGGGGCAATGCCATCAAGCGCACCGCCTTGAAAATCGACAACAAACTGGCGCTCTACTGTAGCGCCTTCACTGGCGCTTCCCTCAATGGTGGCCTTGCCATGACGGGTGCGAATGGCTCGGCCTACGGCGTGGTCCTGGGCATCATTGAGTGTGTAGGTGTGATAATGAAGGTGGCGTGAGTCCCCAGCGTTAAGCGGCTCATCGTCGACCCAATAGGCAACAATATTGTCGTGGGTTTCATCCGGAGTGGGTATTTCTACTAGTTCAACATGACCTGCGCCCCATGCATCAATAGGCGCTACCCATTGGCTGGGCCGTTGATGGTAATGCGCTTCCATATCCAAATAGCGGCTAAAGTCGCGCTCACGCTGCATCAGCCCAAAACCGTGGGGGGCGTTATCCACAAAGCTTGAAATATGTGTTTCTTGAGGATTACTGAGCGGGCGCCAAATCCATTCATCAGCGCCTGTATGTATCAATAATCCATCAGAGTCGTGTACCTGTGGCCGAAAATCATCAAACCTTTCATGGCTAGACTCGCCAAATGTGTACATGCTGGTAAGCGGAGCTATGCCTAGCTTGGCAACATCGTGACGGGCAAATAGCTCGGCTTCTATCTCGGCATCGGTTTGTTCACCTGGGCGCAGCGTTATGCGGTAAGCACCGCTTAACGATGGACTGTCGAGCAGCGCGAGTAGCGTGATTTCATCGGCATCTTCGCTTGGTTTATAGAGCCAAAACTCCCGAAAGGCTGGAAACTCTTCCTTTTCAGATGACGCTGTGTCGATCGCTAATCCTCGCGTTGATAATCCGTAGGTTTGACTCTGGCCCACCAGGCGGAAATAGCTGGCGCCTAAAAAGACCGCGAACTCATCCGCGTAATCGTCATTGTTGAGGGGATAGTGCAGCCGAAATCCGGCATGGCCACTGCCGGTTAAATCCTGCTCAAGAAGCGCCTCGGCATTGTCATCGTACTGAAAATCATCGCTGGAGAAGGGCAGCGGGGTGGCGTCATCGCCCTCAATGATGTTCAGCGTGATAGGCGTTTGAAAAATAAACCCGCTATGAAATAACTGTAAATTGAAGGGGCTTTCATCACGCCAGTAGGCTTGGTCGGGCGAAAAGCGGATTTGTCGATAGGTGTCGTAATCAATCTCTTTTAGGGCCGAGGGTAGTGATTCTTCAGGCGCTTGATACGCCTGTTCAGCAAGCTGTTTAGCCTGCTCAATGACCGCATTGAAATGGTCATCTGTGTGGGCACTGGTTGGCAATGTCGTAAAGCAGCCAAGCAGTAATATCCACTTTCCGATCTCCGGACTCTTCAACGTCGTACAGCGCATAGGCGAGTTCCTTTCGACGGCTGACTAAAACAGGGTGAGCTAACATTACTATCAGTATGTTTAAACAAATTTTGTACACTAAATCCTTTATGCACACCGTTCATCTAACGTATGGTCGCCAACATGGGTAATGCCGCCACTTACACGGCATTTGGACGCCCGCTTAACGTATATGTAGACCTGCCGTTGTTGCGCTCAATCTTTCACTTGCTAGTAGGTAATGTAGGCCAAATATGGGCATTTTGCGCGATGCTTGCAGGCGCGCTGGGCTATTTTTGCGCCTTGGGAACAGGCGAGTGACCCACCGGAGGTGGTCTGGCAGGATAGTGAGCGGATACGTGATCATGACGCTTGGTCTGTCGACTACGCTGTAGAGGTGACCGGGCGTTGGGCGAAACGTGTGGCAGACGATAAAACGTTGTTGATTGTGCTTGGCGATCATCAGCCAGCACCGCTTATTACCGGTGACGATGCCAGTGCGGCAGTACCGGTGCATATTATTAGCGGTGACCCTGCGTTATTGGCGCCTTTTCGCACGTATGGATTTGTGGAGGGCACGCTGCCGTCATTGGATAATCCTGAAAAGACTGCGCGAATGAGCCAGCTTCGCCACTGGTTACGGGAAGCATTTGGCCGCCGGTAACACTTTGCCTACAAGGACGAGACTATGATTCAGCCGGTGATTCTGTGCGGGGGAAGCGGCACGCGGCTGTGGCCGCTTTCACGCGAGCAAATGCCCAAACAGTTTTTGCGCTTAACCTCGACGAAGAGCCTGCTTCAGCAAACGCTGGATCGCTTGGAGGGGATAAGTACGACACCGCCGTTTATTATGGGCCATCAGGCGCACCGGTTCCTTATGGCTGAGCAACTGCGTGAAGCGAACCAAGCGGGGCGTATTGTGCTAGAGCCAGAAGGGCGTAACACAGCGCCTGCGATTGCCTGTGCGGCGTTGTTAGCCAAGGGCGCAGGAGACGATCCGCTGCTGTTGGTCTTGCCGGCGGATCATGTCATTGGCGATGTGAGCGCTTTTCAACAAAGCGTCGAGTGGGCCGTGCCCTTGGCAGAGCAGGGCTATTTAGTCACCTTTGGCGTTGTGCCTACGCATCCTGAAACGGGATACGGCTATATCGCCTGTGGTGATGCATTGGAAAAGGGCTATCAGCTCGCCTCGTTTATTGAAAAACCGAATGCAGAGCGCGCCGCTCAACTGCTTGAACAAGGCGATACGCTTTGGAACAGCGGCATGTTTTTGCTACGCGCTTCGACATATCTTGAGCAGCTGGCAGACCTTCAACCCGAGATGCTGTCTGCCTGCCGGGCCGCTGTTGATGGCGCTCACAGCGATCTGGATTTTCTAAGGCTCGCCGAAGCGCCGTTTCAGTGCTGCCCTGCCAATTCGATTGATTATGCCGTCATGGAGCACTGCCGTTTTGCGGCCGTCATCCCCCTTGATGCTCAGTGGAGCGATGTAGGCAGTTTCGATGCGCTTTGGGAGATGGCCGCGGCGGATGAAGCGGGCAATGTGGTGCAAGGTGATGCGCTGTTGCACTCGACTACGAATTCACTCGTGATGGCCGAACACCGCCTGGTGACCACGCTGGGTGTTAACGACTTGCTTGTGATTGAAACCCCTGACAGCGTGCTGGTGGCGCATCGGGACCAGGCCCAGCACATAAAACAATTAGTGGCGGTGTTAGCCAGTAAAGGGCGCCGCGAGCTTCAGTCAGCGCCCCAGGTACATCGCCCCTGGGGTGACTTTCAAGCAATTGATAGTGGTGAGCGCTACCAGGTTAAGCATATTACGGTGAAACCCGGCGGCCGACTCTCCCTTCAACGCCACCATCATCGCGCCGAGCATTGGGTCGTGGTAAGCGGAACGGCACAGGTAACCGTGGGAGAGCGCAGCTTCTTAGTCAGTGAAAATCAATCGACCTATATTCCGATTGGCACACTTCACCGCTTAGAGAACCCCGGTAAAATCCCGTTAGAGCTGATTGAGGTTCAGTCGGGTGCCTATCTGGGGGAAGACGATATCGAAAGGCTCGATGATGTCTATGCACGCCATAACGATGAGTAGGTGCTGATAAGGTCTATCAGCACCTCTCAGGCAGAGTTTAGTAAAGCCGGAAGTCGTTGGCGTTGGGGTTTTGCTGCTGCTCTTCGATGACTTTGCGGTAGCGCTTGTATTCCCACTGATACTGGGCGGGTTCCAGCGCAATTGACGCTTCAACACTGGCGTTAACCCCGCTCGCAGACACTGTTTCGTCAGCACTATACACCCGCTCGTCGGCGTCCAGAAAATGGATAGCAAAGCCGCGACCAGGCAGGCGCAGGGCAACGCCTGTGACAACGCGTGCCTGGGTGCGCGCCACCAGTTTGGGGAGTAGCGTGGCGGTATACGCATCGCGTGAATAAAACGGCGCAAAGACGCCGCTGCCCCAGTCGGGTTCCTGGTCAGGCAGAATGCCGATGGCCTCGCTGCGCTTAAGTGCTTTAAGCAGTGCTGCAACGCCCCGCGGGTTAGTGGGCACCAACTGCGCGCCCATCCGTTCACGGCCATGGCGAATAATCGGCTCAAGGTTGGTTATTTTGGGAGGCTCGTACATAGCGGTGAAAGGGAAATGGCTGGAAAGCCAGAAATTCAACACTTCCCAGTTGCCAAAATGCGGCGCCAGAACAATAACACCACGGCCCTGTGCGCGTGCGCTGTCCAGCTTGTCGCGACCATGCACTTCAACAATACTTGCTTCAACGCGATCAGGCTCCGCCATCCAGGCATAGCCCAGCTCCATCATGGTGGCGGTGGAGTGACGAAGGCTCTGTTTAGCGAGTGCCCTGCGCTTATGCTGGTCAAGCGTGGGGTATACCACCTTAAGATTAATATCGGTGACGTTTCGTTCACGGCGGCTAAAGCAGTAAACGAGAGGACCAAGCGTGGAGGCAAAACGCCACAGGCGCGGCAGGGGCCAGCGCGAAAGCCTTCGCCAAAGCCACGCAATCGCCGTGGCTCGGGAGAGTCGCTTGTCTGATGTCGTTGCGTGTTCCGTCATTCGTTAGATTAACCAGCTGTCCACATTACTCGGAGCACGTTTATCTTGTAAGCCCTTAAACCCTTTAACGCAGCGAACGATAAACCAAACCGCCAGTGCAAATAAAAGCGGGAAGCCGATCAGTACAAAGGTGAGCAGGAAGCTAATGCTTGCGTACAGCAAGCCAATCCAGAAGGTGCGAACCTGATAGCGGTAGTGTTCGTCCAGCCAAGCCGGGCCTTTGCCTTGATAGACATAGGCGATGATGACGCCGACAACCGAGGTGAAGCCGACAACAAAGCTTGCCAGATAAAGCGCATAAACCACCATGGCCATTGTGGTGTCGTGCTGCTTGCTTGGCTCGGCGGTAGTGTGTTCTGAAATAATTTCGCCTTCAATCGGCGAGTCATGACGGTTATCTTGCATGTCTTTTTACCTTTAATACGGATGAGACAATAAAACGAAGGTTCTTAACGCCCTATAATACCTTGCACGACGCCGCTAAGCATTAGTCACTGACTGGCGGTAACATTAGCGAGCCGGGCGGCAAATCTCCAAAAGGTTACCATCGGGGTCGCGCAGATAAACGGACTCGATCGCGCCATTGGCACCCTGGCGAGCCACCGGGCCAAGTTCAACCTCAATACCCAGCACGTCTAGATGCTGTTTGAATTCATTCAGCGGCAATTGGCAGCGTAGGCATAAATCCAGGCTGCCTGGCGTAGGGGTTGCAGAAATAGGCTCGATGTCGGTGTCGGTTTGATGGAGTCGTAGGGCGGTATCGCCCAGCATTAAATCTACCCGTTGGGCATCACGATAGCGTACGTCTAGCCCGAGAACTCGCGAGTAAAAATCAACCGCGCGACCCATATCTGTGACAGTAACAACAAGATGATCCAAGCCTGAGAGCATGCCTCTTTCCTTAAATGCAAACCGAAAACCAGAGAATACGACGATGCAATGCTGTCCGCTATGCGGTGAAATTAAGGTCTCGCTCTATCATCAAAATCATCGTCGTGAATATTACCAGTGTGCCACGTGTTGGCTGGTGTTTGTGCCGTCCGAGCAGCATTTAAGCGTAGCGGATGAAAAAGCAGAGTATGACCAGCATCAAAATTCACCGCAAGATATGGGGTACCGGCGATTTTTAGGGCGCTTGTTCACCCCGTTGCTAGCCAAACTGCCGAAAGGTGCCAACGGGTTGGATTTTGGTTCAGGGCCTGGTCCCACGCTGTCTGTGATGTTCGAGGAAGTTGGCCACCCCATGGCGGTCTTCGACATTTTCTATGCGCCCGACATGTCCGTTTTGCAGAACACCTATGACTTTATCACCGCGACTGAAGTCGTTGAGCATTTAGCCATGCCCGGAAAGGTGCTGGCGCAGTTGGTTGCTCAGCTACTCCCTGGTGGCTATCTGGGCATCATGACCAAGCGAGTGACCACTCAAGCAGCATTTGCCAACTGGCACTATATTAATGACCCCACCCATATCTGTTTTTTCAGTGAGGCAACCTTTGAATGGTGGGCCGCGCAGCATCAACTAACAGTCGAATTTCCTGAAAAAGATACGGTTATTTTGAGAAAACACTAATCGATACGAACAGGCTATGAAAAAGCGTTGACTTTATGCTATCCAGGGCAATAATTGCGCGCCCGTTTCTTGCCTGTGGTTGTGTAAAAGGTGGTAACGGCTCTTAAACAGCTACGTCCGCTTTTTTTGACCCTGTTTTTTGACAACGTGTTTGGCAAGGTGAGGTTTTCATGTCGCGGCAATTACTGGCTATGGCGTTTGCGCCTCTGTTGGGCCTGTTTATTTTAGGCATTGGCAACGGCTTTTTGGCTACCTTGATCACGGTACGTCTGGATGCGGCAGGCGAGTCTGCGACGGTGATTGGGATTGTCTCGTCAGCGTACTTTATTGGCCTGGCCTTGGGCGCCTTGTTTAACGACCGGTTATTGCTGCGTATTGGGCACATTCGTGCCTATGGCAGTTTTGCCTCGCTGGTTGCCGTGACGGTGCTTCTTCAAGGGCTCTTTTTTGACCCTTGGGCCTGGTTTGCATTGCGCTTGATTGGCGGCTGGGCAACGGTCGGTGTCTATCTGGTCATTGAGAGCTGGCTGCTCACGGCAGGCGAGCAAAAAGTGCGTGGCCGGTTGTTGGCGCTCTACATGATTTCGCTTTACGCCGCCGGTGTCATTGGTCAGCTATTGCTGGGCGTCACCAATGCCATGGGCGGGACGGCACCGTTTATGGTGATCGGCATGCTGGCATCGCTTTCTGTGCTGCCAATGGCGATGATTCCGCGTGTTACCCCTCTGATTGAGCACGCCGAACCGCTACCTCCTTATCGACTGATCATGTTAACCCCAACGGGTGTGCTGGGTAGCTTGGGGTCGGGCATGGTAGTCGCGGCGGCGTATACCCTGCTGCCCCTTTATTTGCAGCGCATTGGAATGAGCGTGAATCAGGTGGGCCAGATGATGGCGCTGGTGGTGCTGGGGGCCATGCTGCTGCAGTATCCAATTGGGCGCTGGTCAGACCGTCATGACCGCCAAATGGTACTTATCGGGATCAGTGGTTTTTGTGTGCTGGTGTCGGCGGCAATTCTTTGGCTACCGCTCTCCACGCCGCTGCTGGCGGTACTGCTGTTTTTGCTGGGCGGTGGAGTGTTTGCATTCTACCCCGTGGCCGTCAGTCATGCTGCCGACCGAGCGCCCGCCGGGGCGCTTGTACGTATGAGCCAAGGACTTTTGCTGATTAACTCTATCGGGGCAACCTTAAGCCCGCTGATGATCTCACCCGTTATGACAGCAGTGGGCGATGCCGGGTTGTTCTGGGCATTTGGCGGGCTCAGCCTGTTCTTCCTGCTCTTTTTTGCCTGGCGGCGCAGCGTGCGCCCCGCCCCGATGCCGGTGGCGCCGTTTACCGCTACTACGCCCATGACTGCGGCCGGGGCAGAGCTTGTGATTACCGAGGAGCTTGTCCAAGGGGCGCTTGAGCACGAGCACCTGGAAGACTTGTCGGATGCAGTACCAAACGTGGACGTAGCGGAACCCGTAGTCGGACCGCCCGCCGAGGAAGAAACCCGAATTGCCTACTATGACGATGTCGAACAGTTAAGCACGCGTCAGTAATTTGGTAGCGGGTCTGTATCGTAAAGAGGTGAGACGTTGGGCTAATGGTGTAACGATAGGCAGGAAACTACTATCGAATATAACGGTTTATAACAAACGACTGTTTTATTTCTACATCGAGGTTTTGCCATGAATCACTACGTCGCGCCGGTACGCGATTTGCGTTTTGTGCTCGAAGAACTGCTCGGGCATCACTCGCTGACGCTGTCCAATTTTACAGAGACAACACCCGACGTTGTTGAGGCGGTGCTGGATGAAGCCGCCAAGCTAGCGGGTGACGTTTGGGGGCCGCTGAATGCTACCGGTGATCATCAAGGCGCCAAACATCATCCTGATGGGCGAGTAACGACGCCTGATGGATTCGCGGCGGCCTACCAGGCGTATGTAGAAGGCGGCTGGAACGGCATCGGCGTATCGGAAGCATTAGGTGGGCAGAACTTGCCTGAAGTGGTGGCCAGTGCCGTTCAGGAAATGCTCCACGGTGCCAATATGGCGTTAGGGCTTTGTCCCATGTTAACCGCTGGCGCCATTGAAGCATTGGCCCATCATGGCAGCGAGCCGCTGAAAGCGACGTATTTACCCCATCTGGTAGAAGGGACCTGGACAGGCACCATGAACCTGACCGAACCCCAGGCAGGGTCGGATCTTTCTAAAGTGCGTACCAAGGCAGTACCTGAAGGCGATCATTACCGGATAAGTGGCCAGAAAATCTATATTACCTGGGGTGAGCACGACGCCGCTGAAAATATCATTCATTTTGTGCTGGCGCGTAAACCTGATGCGCCTGAAGGTAATAAAGGCATCTCGCTGTTTCTAGTGCCCCAATTTCTCGTCAATGATGACGGCACCCTGGGCGAGCGTAACGACGTTTTATGCACCGCCATTGAGCACAAGCTGGGTATCCACGGCTCACCGACTTGTTCGTTAAGTTTTGGCGAGCAGGGTGGGGCAATCGGTTATCTGGTGGGTGAAGAAGGGCGCGGCCTGAATCACATGTTCACCATGATGAACGAGGCGCGTCATAAAGTGGGTATCCAGGGGATTGGCGTAGCCGAACGCGCCTGCCAGCACGCGTTTGCCTACGCACAAGAGCGCCATCAGGGTCGTTTGTCGGCAGCGCGAGGCGGTAAAGAGTGCCCCATCAGTGGGCATCTTGATGTGCGGCGCATGCTGCTTTCCATGCGCGCGCGCACCGATGCGCTGCGTGCGTTAGCGCTGTACTGTGCAGCACAGCTGGACACCGCCCGCCATGCTGAAAACGAGAGTGAACGCCAGGCGGCTCAGGCTCGCGTGGATATCTTGATTCCTGTGGTAAAAAGCTTCTCGACGGATCAAGCGGTAGAGATCGCCTCGTTAGGTATTCAGGTGCACGGCGGGATGGGGTATATCGAAGAAACCGGCGCGGCACAGCTGCTGCGTGATGCTCGTATCGCACCCATTTATGAAGGCACTAACGGCATTCAGGCGCTGGATTTAGCAGGACGCAAGTTACAGCGTGATAATGGCGAAGCATTTTCCAGTCTACTAAACGAAGTAGCCGACACGGTTGAACGTCTCAAGGCTGAACCTGCGTTGGCTCATTTGGGACAGGCGCTGGCTGCCGGGCTTGAGGATTTACGTGCTGCCAAGCAGCAGGTACTTGAGCAGGGCAAAGACCCGGAAAAAGGGCCTGATGCCGTACAGGGTTATGCGACCCCGTTGCTAAACCTGGCAGGCCATGTGTTATGCGCCTGGCAAATGGGGCAGGCGGCACTCAGTGCGCAGGCGGCCATTGGGCAGGGCACAACAGACCCTTTCTATAAGGCAAAACTTCTAAGCGCACAGTTTGTGATCACCCAGTGGCTCCCTGTTGGGCGTGCCCAGCGGGCGGTAATTGACGCAGGCATTCAATGCCTGAGTGATTTCGAGGTTGGTTAATCGCCCTATTGTGGCAATCGCCGCCCCTGGAGGCGGCGATTGTATTTCTGGCGGGCGAGAAAAGAATGATTGCCCCCCAACCAAGCGTTCGCTAGGGTTGCAAGGCAGGCCAGTTAAGCCGTCATAACGATGTAAGTCACCATAACAATGAAGGAGCCAATATGAGCGAATCAGTTATTGAAAAGGTCGATAACGAGGGTATCGTCCGCCTGACCATCAACCGTCCCAAGGCGTTGAATGCGTTAAATAGCGATGTACTTTCCGCGCTAGAGACCCACCTGACTGAGCTTGAGAATCAGCCAAACCTGCGCGCCGTATTACTGACGGGCGCCGGTGAAAAGTCGTTTGTCGCCGGAGCGGATATCACCGAAATGCGTGATAAAACGCCGGAAGAAGCGCGCGCCTTTGCAAGCCAGGCGTTACGAACCATTAAACGACTTGAAACACTTCCGGTGCCGGTGGTCGCCCTTGTGAACGGGTTTTGCCTTGGCGGCGGCTGCGAATTGGCACTGGCCTGCGACTGGGCAGTAGCCAGCGACAACGCGGTATTCGGCCAGCCTGAAGTTTTGTTGGGTGTCATCCCAGGCTTTGGTGGTACGCAACGCCTGCCGCGCCGCGTAGGCCCAGCCATGGCGATTGATCTTGTGACAACAGGGCGCAAGATAGACGCGAAAGAAGCGCTACGCATCGGTCTGGTTAACCGCGTAATGCCTCAGGCAGAGCTTGAAAGTTATATCGAAGAGCTTACCCAACAGTTAAAAGGCAATGGCCCTCAGTCGGTACGCGGTGCCAAGCAGGCCGTTCATGACGGGATGGACCAGGACCTTGATAGTGCATTAGCCCTGGAGACCAGCCTGTTTGCGCTCTGCTTTGCCGGTGAAGAGCAAAAAGAGGGCATGAGCGCATTTATAGAGAAGCGTAAGGCCAGCTTTTAGTCAGGTTGGCGTGATAGGTACGTCGGTTGTTTTCCGTTAATTATTGAGGGGGTGGCGGTAGCGCCCCCCCCCCTTTGGGATCAATTATCTTAATCGTTGATCTGTTACTTCCATAACTCGATCAATACCTTGCCGGACACCTCCGCATCTTTGGCTATAGCAAAGGCTTGTTGAGCATCGGCCGCGGGCAATACATGCGTAATAACGTGATCAAAGTTTGAATTAGCTGCCAGTAGCGCGATAGCTTCATCAATCTCATTATTGAACCGGAAACAGCCTCTAAGCTGAACTTCTTTCGCAATCAGCGATGCAAGCGCAATGGGCTGCGGAGCGGCAGGCATCATGCCTATTTGAGCAATAACGCCAGCGCGGCGCACGGCGAGAATAGCATTATTGATAGAGGCGGGAACGCCGGTGCACTCAAGCACCACGTCAAAGGCCTCCTCGGGGAGCTCTTCCCTATCCACCTGAATGGTGCGATGAACCCCGAGTATTTTTGCACGTGACAGCGGTCCCTCAAGAATATCGGTAATGCATACCTCTTTTGCGCCCCTGGCAAGTGCAGCAGCGGCAGCGAGTAGACCTATAGGTCCAGCTCCACATACCAATACGCGCTTTTGGTCAACACCTCCGGCTACTTCGATCCCATGCAGACCCACAGCAAGTGGCTCTGCTAAGGCTGCACGTTTGAGAGGCAGAGTATCGGGCAATGCACGCAACATGCTGGCATCGACATCAAGGAATTGACTCATGCCCCCTTGCGTATGTGGCCAGGTTGACGCGGATCCCAAATAGGCTCCGTTGGGCCACAAGTGGGGCTTATCTTCGATACCGGTTTGGCTTTGCCCGAATGTGGCGGGGTGCAGTGTTACCGGTGTGCCAAGCGGCCATTGCCCGCTTGGGTCTTCATCGACTACTCCTGACATTTCGTGACCTGGAATCAATGGCTCACGAACAACAAAAGCACCATTGGCACCTTCATGATAATAATGAAGATCCGAGCCACATATTCCACCGAAAGACATACGTAAGCGCACTTTTCCGGGAGCGAGCGCTGGAAGATCAATATTTTCTTCGCGTAGATCCTGCTTACCGTGAATAACTAATGCTTGCATGGTGCTTCATCCCCAAAGGCAATTTCCAGGTGTTAAACCACCGAGGTCATTCCGCCATCAACGAAAATATTTTGTCCAGAAACGAAACTTGAAGCACCCGAACAGAGATAGACCAGCGTACCCACCAGTTCGTCGAAATGTCCCCAGCGCTGTGCCGGAGTGCGTTTTTCCACCCACTGGTTAAAGCTTGTGTCTTGCCATAGCGCGGTATTCATTTCAGTTTTAAAGTAGCCGGGAGAAATGCAGTTGACCTGAATGTTGAAGCGAGCAAGGTCAGCAGCCATACCCTGAGTGAGTAGAACAACCCCACCTTTGGTTGCCGAATAGGGGGCGATGGTTTCTCTGGCAAGTTTGGACTGTACCGAGCCGATGTTGATGACCTTACCCGAGCCACGTTCACTCATGGCTGGAGTCAACGCACGAGACACGTAAAACAGACTCGAAAGATTGGTGGCGATGAGCGCATCCCAATCTGACGTAGAGTACTCATTGAACGGCGCTCGGCGTTGAAGCCCTGCATTGTTGACCAGGATATCCGGAACGCCAAACTGATCGATAAGTGCTTCTACGGCTTGCTGAGTCGCCCTGGCATCAGTGACATCAAAGCTGATGGCTTCAACGTTGGCGCCTGTCTCTTGGGCGATGTTGTGGGCTTCCTCCTTGACGCTTTCCAGGTCCCGCCCATGCACAATGACATGAGCTCCTTGGGAAGCAAGCCCCCTGGCAAGCGCATTGCCCAGCCCCCTTGAGGATCCGGTTACCAGTGCCAAGCGGCCGTTAATATCGAAAAGTGCTTTTGTCATCGTGCTCACCTAAAACAGCATGAAAATAATAACCGCGAATATAAAGCCGACAACGGATTCGAGCGCCTGCTGAACGGTCCAGGTCTTGAGCGTTGTCTTAACGTCCATTCCTAACAGGCGACCAACCAGCCAGAACCCAGAGTCGTTGACATGCCCTGCAAAGACAGAGCCCGCGGCTGTTGCCAGGGTAATCGCCACTACCTGCATGGATGTAAAGTCACCGCCAATCACGGCGGGGGCCATGAGCCCGGCGGCGGTTACCAGGGCGACAGTTGCCGAGCCTTGGGCCAAGCGCATAATCACCGCAATGACATAAGCCGCCAGGATGATCGGTAAACCAATATCGCTGAGCGAACTTGATAGCGCATCGCCAATGCCGGATGCCCTGAGTACGCCACCGAACATACCGCCGGCGCCTGTGATCAGTACTACCGAGCAAATCGGCGCCAAGGATGAATCAAGCACTTTTTCTAATGCACTGCCTCCGATACCTTGGCGGCGGCCTAGCACTAACATTGCCACCAACGTTGAAATAAGCAGCGCTACCGGCGTGTTGCCAACGGCTGATAGCAGTTGGAACCACTGTGCGTCACTATCCACAACGCCCATTGAGCGCAGAAAGTTTAAGCCGGTGTTCATGAAAATCAGCACAATCGGCAGCAACAACATGCTGATAACAACGCTGACAGAAGGCGGGTTGATAACGTGGTCATCGCTGACGTCGCCGAACAGGGAGTCTGCGAGAGGGAAGGGGTAGCGCTTTGCGACAATTTTCCCCCACATATAGCCTGATATCCACCAAAGGGGGAACGCAATCACCACGCCAGCAAGCAGCAATAACCCTAAATTTGCCTCATAAAGCTCCGATGCGGTAACCGGGCCTGGGTGAGGGGGCAGGAAAACATGCATAACCGAAAAGGCAGCGGCAGCAGGCATGGCATAAAGAAGGATAGGGCCACCCAAACGACGCGAAACGGCAAAAATGATCGGTAGCATGACGATCAAACCGGCATCAAAAAATATCGGAAAGCCCATTAGCAGTGACGTGATACCGAGGGCAAAAGGCGCTCGCTTTTCGCCGAAGAGATCAATCATTTTATCGGCAAGCGCTTTGGCACCGCCTGAATGCTCAACAAGCTTGCCAAGCATTGCCCCTAACCCTACCAGTAGAGCAACAGCGCCCAGCGTTCCCCCAAAGCTATCCACCATCGTGGGAACAATCGCATTGACTGGAATCTGCGTGGCGAGCGCTGTCAGTAAGCTCACCAGCATCAGCGCCACAAACGCATGCATCTTGAATCTGATGATCAATAGTAAAAGGGACAAGACCGCTACGGCGGCAATGCCTAGCAACGGTCCTGTAGATAACGTTTGCGTCCATTCATCCATGCGAGTACTCCCAATGATAGTGCTAATTGCTGGCTATGTTATCGGTAACATCGTACAGCTTGATATTTTCTTGCATACACGACCTTGGTTTAAATAAAGTAAAAAAAGAATCTGTTAGACGATGAAACAGGCAATTTATGGGATAAAGAAAGGCGACATAATGCGACTAGCGTAGCCATCCTTGCTTTTTTGACGTAAAAAAGGGGTAACCATGTTTGATCTCTACATTGCCAACAAAAACTACTCTTCTTGGTCATTGCGGCCTTGGGTGCTTATGAAGGCGCTTGATATTCCTTTTAAGGAACACGTTATGGCCTTTGAGGGTGGCAATGGGGTGAGTCGCGATACGTTTATTCGCTTTTCGCCTTCCGGGCTTGTGCCTTGCCTGGTGGATGGCGAGATGGCCGTCTGGGATTCGCTGGCCATTGTTGAATACATTGCCGAGCAGCATGCTCGGGTATGGCCAAAAGAGGCGACAATACGTGCTTGGGCACGTTCGGCCAGCGCCGAAATGCATAGCGGCTTTTCCACGTTACGTAACGAATGCCTCATGAACTGCGGCGTGCGCGTCACGCTTCAGGATGTTTCTGCTGGGCTCAGAGCTGATCTCGCTCGATTGGATAGGCTCTGGCAAGAAGGCCTTTCACGCTTTGGTGGCCCTTACCTGGCAGGTGACGAATTTACGGCGGTAGATGCCTTCTACGCACCTGTCGTTTTCCGTGTACAAACGTTTGGCTTGCCTTTAAGCGAGGCTTCGAACGCTTATGCAAAGCACCTGTTGACGCTGCCAGCGATGCAGGCGTGGTATCAAGCAGCGCTCGACGAACAATGGCGTGAGCCTCATCACGAAGCCGATACGTTAAAACACAGCACCCTAACGGCTGATTATCGGAATGCCTAGCGCCTATCGGGCCGCGCATCAGGTAAACTAGCCAAAATTTATCGCTGGATATTCTGATGGCCCTTAGTGCGACGCCTTACAAAGTTGATATTAACCTTACCGACCTGGATCGTGGGGTGTATGAAACGCTACGTTTTACCGTGGCACGCCACCCCTCTGAAACAGAAGAGCGGATGAGTGCGCGGCTGATTGCTTATGTATTGTGGTACAGCGAGGCGATTGCATTTGGGCGCGGGCTTTCCGATGTGGATGAACCCGCACTATGGGAAAAGAGTCTGGATGGGCGGGTGCTGCATTGGGTTGAAGTAGGCTTGCCGGATGCCGAACGCCTAACCTGGTGCTCACGGCGCGCCGAGCGCGTATCGCTGCTTGCCTACGGGCGCACCGATATATGGGAAAACAAAGTACTTCCTGGCGTGGCAACGCTTAAAAATCTTCACGTAGCGACCTTGCCTCAAGAAGCCTTGGCAGTGATTGCTCAGAACCTCCCGCGCGCTATTAACTGGGCGGTTATGGTGAGTGAGGGCTCGCTGTTTATCACGGATGAAAACGGCCAGCATGAAATTACTCCGCAGTGGCTGTTAAGGGACCGTTAGGCTATTTCTTTAAATACATACAGCAAGGTACTGCCAACTTGGTGCGCGCAGCGAGGGCATAGGAACTGGCTATGCTTACTGTTACCCACCTTTGGAACAGAAGAGAGGCAGCGCCTTGCGCCACGGGTGTTGGGTTGTTATTGATGTTTGGCGAATAATATTTCCTTGCTATCTTTTTGCATGTTTACATACAATCAGGAATGTTTGCTAGCGCTCTTCGAGGGCGCTACTTTGGTTTTAACCCCCACTCAAGGGATGAGCAATGTACAACGTTTGCCTGCCTGCTTGGCGCCTGCTTCTCTTTGTAGCAGCAATGAGTCTACTCCCTGCCTTGGCGAATGCAGATAACAACGTCATTTCTGTGACACATGAAAATGACGGTCTAATGAGCAGTGACGATGGGCACTTTACCAGCGGCTTCGAGCTTAATTGGGCATTTAAGCCCAGCCCGGAAAACTGGACTCAGCGTTTAGCCACGGCGTTGCCGGATAGTTTGATAGGCCAGGCAGATTCAGTTGCTTTCCGATTGGTGCACCAGATTTATACGCCGGATGATATCGAGCGCTCTGAGCTAATTGAGGACGACCGCCCCTATGCAGGCCTGGTCTATGCAGGTATGTCACTTTATGAAGATGTTCCGGTAGGACGCTGGCAGCAAGCCACTGATCTTCATATAGAGGCCGGCCTGGTAGGCCCATCATCGCTTGCTGACAGCATTCAGCGTGAGGTGCACCGTATTACCAATAGCGAACGTCCAAGCGGCTGGCATAACCAGTTAAAGGATGAGCCGTTGCTTAACCTGACCATGCGTCGTCAGTGGTGGCATAACGTGCCTCTGGCCGGTAAGCGCTTGGCTCACGGCCCCGGTGTCAGCGTTGCCCTGGGCAACCTCAATACCTACGCTAGTGCGGGTTATGGCGTTCGCTGGGGTGATGATGCCAGCGGTATCCCGACGCTTACCCCCAACCCCAGTAACCGTGGCCGCATGACGAGTACAACGGGCTGGCAGTGGTATGTATTCGCTAATGTCGAAGGCTACTACGTCGCGCATAACCTCACTCTGGATGGCAACGTGTTTTCCAGCAGTCACTCGGTTGACCGTAAAGAGTGGGTAGGAGAAGGGGCCGCTGGCTTTGCCATTGCCTGGGATGAGTGGCAAGCCGTTTTTTCCGGTGTTCAGCGCACGCGTGAATTTGATGGCCAGGAAAAGCAGGACAAATACGGCGCGATTACGCTTTCAAAAAGCTTCTAGTTAAAAAGTCTTCCGGCTAGTTCAGCACATGACCAGGGCAGATGCCCTGGTCATTGTAGAGGTGCGCCATGACTACCGCTTACAGAACAGCTCCTACGCGGATGGGTGGAAGAAACAGCGCTAAGCCCTTATCAATGGATAAGAGCTTTTTAACAAATGATGAACTTGCTGGCTGATTTTTCAGCCCTCTTCGAGAACAGCTACCTTTTAAGAGGAAGAATAAAACGACAGGGATTGTGATTTGTCAGGAGATACGCAATGGAATTGCTTAAGCAAATTACTGATTATCTACAGCAGCAAAAACTCAAATTGGCCACTGCTGAATCATGCACCGCAGGGCTGATTGTCTCTGAGCTGGCCCGTGTGCCCGGTAGCGGGCAGTGCATTGACTGTGGGCTGGCGGTTTATTCCCCGGAGGCAAAAAATCGTTATTTGTCGGTCAGCTTCGATACGATTGATACGTATGGGCTTACCAGTGAAGAAACCTCTCGAGAAATGGCGCTAGGGGCACTTAATAATAACGATGCCACTATAACCGTCGCCAATACCGGGATTGCAGGCCCTGAACCGCATGATGATATTCCCGTCGGTACGGTATGCTTTGCCTGGGCCTTTCGCCATGAGCAAAAGATTTACATGATTACCGAGACACGCCGCTTTTCCGGTGATCGTAACGACGTTCGCCTAGCCGCCGCGCACTATGCATTGGAGTACATTCCTCAATATCATCGTGATGTATTGAACGGTAGCGCGCCATTAGATGAGTAGAACCAAACACATTTCTGCTCTAGCCTGAATAAAACGCTATCCGCTATGGATCAACGTTCGACCGCAAGGAGGCCAGAATGGTAGATCAGCAGGCAACCCAATCGCATATTCAAACGGCTTTACAGGTAAAACCGCATATTGACTCTCAGCAAGAGATTGATAAGCGCGTTGATTTCTTGTGTCGCGAAATGATCGAAACAGGGCAGTATGCGCTTGTATTGGGCATTAGTGGCGGCGTGGATTCCACGGTAGGCGGCCGCTTGGCGCAGTTAGCGGTTAATAAGGCGCGTGAGCAGGGCATCGACGCCTCTTTTTACGCGATGCGGTTGCCTTATGGTACTCAGCAGGATGAAGACGATGCGCAGAAGGCACGGTCGTTTATTGAACCCGGCCATGTGCTGACCGTTAACGTTAAACCGGCAAGTGATGCCCTGTTGGCCGCACTGGAAGAGGGCGGGCTAACGTTTAGAGACGACGCTCACCGCGACTTTGTGTTGGGCAATATCAAGGCGCGCCAGCGTATGGTGACGCAATACGCAGCGGCCGGAGCACGAAGTGGCCTGGTGGTCGGCACGGATCAAGCCGCCGAAGCACTAATGGGGTTCTTCACCAAATATGGTGACGGCGCCTGTGACGTTGCGCCGCTCACCGGGCTAACCAAGCGCCAGGTACGTGAAGTAGGCGCAGCGCTGGGGGCACCTGCCTTCCTAGTTGAAAAGCAGCCCACTGCCGACCTGGAAACGCTCAAACCCCTGTTGGCGGATGAAGTGGCGCTAGGCGTGACTTATGCGGATATTGATGCCTTCCTGGTCGGCGATGCCATCAGCGATGAGGCGTATACCACCATCATTGACACCTATACCCGCACCGAGCATAAACGCCAATTGCCCAAGAGCCCTTAAGTATTTCTCACCAGTAAAGGCTAAACGCCGTCAGGTTAGGTTGTTATGATGCAACCACCTAACCTGCCGTTGAGCCTGCCATGCGTCTACTCCACACCGCCGATTGGCACCTGGGGAGATTGTTTCACAACATCTCACTGCTTGAAGACCAGCGCCACGTTCTAAACCAGCTGATCGAGATCGTCGACCGCGAAGCCGTAGACGCTGTGCTGATTGCGGGCGATATCTATGACCGCTCGGTGCCGCCTTCCGCGGCTGTTACGTTGCTTGATGATGTGCTGGGCGAGCTTTGCCAAGCGCGTGGTTTGCCAGTGGTTATTATTTCCGGCAACCACGACGGCGCCGAGCGCTTGGGCTTTGGTGCACGCCATTTGCGTCAGGCGGGGCTGCATATTCTTTCTGATTTGAGCGCCTGCGATACCCCCGTTACGCTTGCTATCAACGGCGTTGAGGTCGATATTTTTGGTGTGCCCTATGCTGACCCGGAATACGTACGCAGCCAGTTCGGTGAACCGGTCCGCGACTTTGATAGCGCCCACCGCTACTTGCTAACGCGTATTGGTGAGAAGCGCCACGCTACCCGCCCAACGGTACTGATGAGCCACTGCTTCGTAGATGGCGGCAGCGCATCCGATTCCGAGCGCCCGTTAACCCTGGGTGGTGCAGAAAGTGTTGCCTGGGAGCCCATGCAGGGCTTTGACTATGTCGCGCTTGGCCACTTGCATGGCCCGCAATACCGCGGCGGCGAACATATTCGCTACAGCGGCTCGCTGCTTAAATACAGCTTTTCAGAAGCTCGGCAGCGTAAAGGCGTTACGCTTGTGGATATAGGTAACGAGGGAGTGACCGGCATTGAGCATCATCCGCTGGTGCCCAAGCGCGAAGTGCGCGTGCTGGAAGGCGAGCTTGATGAGTTGTTGAGACAAGGGCGCGAGGACCTCTGTGCCGATGACTACTTGTTGGTTCGGCTAACCGACCGCCACGCTATTTTAGACCCCATGGGCAAGCTACGCGCGGTGTACCCCAATGTTCTGCACCTCGAAAAGCCCGGCATGCTGGGTGGGCAACAGCGTCAGCAACTGGATCGCGAACGGCTGCGCTTTAATGCCCTGGATATGTTCAGCGATTTCTTCGAACAAACCAGCGGTGACGCCATGAGCGCGGACCAGGCGCGCGCCATGAGTGATGTCATCACCACCCTCAGCCGCGATGAAGAGGGCCAGTCATGACGCCGCTCATACTCACCATGCAGGCCTTCGGCCCTTTTGCGGCTGAGGAGATCATCAACTTTTCTCAGCTGGGTAGAAGCCCGCTGTTTTTGATCAACGGCCCGACAGGCGCCGGGAAAAGCTCGATTCTGGACGCCATCTGCTTCGCGCTTTATGGCCAGACCACGGGAGAAGAACGCTCGGGCACCCAGATGCGTTGCGACCAGGCCGCCGATACGTTGCTAACTGAAGTAACGCTGGATTTTTACCTGCGCGGAGAGAGCTACCGGGTGCGCCGCGTGCCTCAGCAGGAGCGCCCTAAAGCGCGAGGCGAAGGGACGACAACGCAAAATGCAGAAGCCCAGCTGTGGCGGCTAACCGCTGATGACAAGGAAAATCAGTGCCTCGTCGCGCGTAGCGTTAACGATGCTACCGCCCAAGTGCAGGCACTACTGGGGCTGGATGCCAGCCAGTTCCGCCAGGTGATGGTGCTGCCCCAGGGCAAGTTCCGGGAGCTGTTGCTGGCGGAGTCAAAAGATCGCGAAAAGATTTTTTCCCAGCTGTTTCAAACCCATATTTTTCAACGCATTGAAGAGCATCTGCGCACCCAGGCCAACCAGATAGACCGAGCGGTGAAAGATCACCAGCACCGTGTCCAGGGCATTCTGGATGCAAGCGACATTGAAAGTGAAGCGGCGCTTATTGAGGCGCTGGAAACGCTGGCGCCAGAGCATCAGGCTGCTGAAAAGGCGTTAGCCATTGCTAAACAGCAGCGTGAACAGGCAGAGGCTGCCGAGCGCCAGGGGCAGGAGTGCCAAGCACTTTTTGACCGCCATACGGCATTGGGCGCAGAAAAAAAACAGCGGCTACACCAGCAGCCGGAAATAGAGCGTGCTCAACAGCGCCTAAGCGCCCATGAACAAACCCAGGCGCTGGCCGAACCCTTTCACCGCGTGCAAACAGCGCAGCAAACGGCAAGCGCTACCCAGCAAGAACGCGTTCAGGCTCAAACGGCTGTTGAAAAACAGCAGGCGACGCATCAACACGCTCAGCAAGCGTTACACCAGGCACAAACCCGCTACCAGCAGTTGCCGGAACGCCGTGAACAGGCTGGCCGTTTACAGCAAGCGTTGGAGCAATTTCAGGCGCTCACTGGTGTAGAGCAGGCGCTACACCAGGCGCAACAAACATGGCAAAGCCTGTATCGGCAGCTTGACCAACAAACGCAGCAGCGCGACACCATCGCTGAGCAGGGCGAGGCACTTGCCGCCAGGCTGAAAGCGGAGCAGATAGAGCGCAATCACCTTGCAGGTTGCGATGAGGTGTTAAAAGGCCGCCAAGCGCTGCATGCGCAGCGGCAAACACTGGCCGGGCTTGAATCCCAGCGCGCTGCATTGGCCGAGCAAGTGGCTCAGGCGGCAAGCGATGTTGAGCATCATCAGCAAACGGTTGAGCACTATAAGCGTCGCGCCACCGAGCAGGAGATGCACTGGCACCAGGGCCAAGCCGCGTTACTCGCCGCTCGGCTGGAATCCCAGCAGCCCTGCCCGGTGTGTGGCAGCCGTGAGCACCCTGCACCCGCCGTACAAGAGCAGCCCCCCGTTACCCAGGCCGATGTGAAGCGCGCACGCACGGAGCATGAGCAGGCGCATCAATCGTTGGTGCAAGCTCAACAGTTGCAGCAGCGTTTGACCCAACAGCTTAATTATAACGATGAGCAGAGCGAGTACTTACGTCATACGCTGGGCGAGTGGGGCGCCAAACCAATAAGCGCACTGGAGGCTGCCTGCCAGGAGAGCCAGCGACATGTTGAACGCTATCAAGTGCTGACTCGAGAGTTGGCAGCCCAGGAGCGCACACTTGAGCAACATCGCAGCGAATGGAAAGCGCTGGATACCCAGATAAAGGCACAACAGCCTGAGTTAGAGGCCGCCCAAAAGCGGTGTCATCAGTTGGAAGCCCAATGTGAGCAACTGCGCAGGGCACTGCCCGAGCCACATGGGTCACTTGAGGCGCTGGAGGCAGAGCTTGGCCGTGTGCAAAGCGACATTCAGCAGTCTGAGGCGGCGTGGCAATCTGCTCAGGAGAGTGCTCATCACGCACAAACGGGGCTGGCCCGCGCCGAAACCACGCTGTCAGATAGTGCCCAGCGCGTCGCCGCCGCGACTCAGGCGCTAAGCGCGGCCCAAAACGAATGGCAATTGGCGCTAAGCGGTAGCGCTTTCGACAACGACGCTGACTTTATTCAGGCCCGCCTGGAAGCGCCCGAGCGCCAGGCGCTTATTGAAACCGTCACCCTCTTTCAGCAGGCGTTGGCCAAGCTGGATGGTCAGCTTGAGGATAGCCAGACACGCCTTGAGGGGCTAACGCCGCCTGATTTAACCGCTTTGGCGGAGCAAGTGGCTAGCGCGCAAGCGCATGAGCAGGTTTGTAATCAAACCTACCAGCGCCTGGCGGCTCGGATTGCACAGCTAACCGCCACTCAGCAAAAGCTCAAGGCCGCCCATGCCGCCGAGGTGGAGCTTGAAGCCGAGTATCGGCTGTGGGGAACGCTGAGCGAGATCGCCAATGGGCGCACCGGGCATCGCATTAGCCTGCAGCGTTTTGTGCTTGGCGTGCTGTTGGATGATGTGCTTATCCAGGCATCCGAGCGGCTGGTGCGGATGAGCCGAGGGCGTTATCAGCTGGTACGCCGTGAAGACCCCTCCAAAGGAAATAAGGCCTCAGGCCTGGAGCTGGATGTTGCCGATACCTATACCGGTAAAAATCGCCCCGTCGCGACGCTCTCGGGTGGTGAATCGTTTATGGCCGCGCTGGCGCTAGCATTGGGCCTCTCTGACGTGGTGCAGGCGTATGCCGGTGGCATTCAGCTCGATACGCTATTTATCGATGAAGGTTTTGGCAGCCTGGACCAGGATGCCCTTGACCAAGCCATCACCATGCTGAGCGAGCTGCAAATGGGCGGGCGTATGATCGGAATTATTTCTCATGTCAGCGAACTCAAAGAGCAAATGCCGGTTCGTATAGAAGTACGTGCCAGCCGTCAGGGAAGCACGGTACAAGTGCAAGGTGTTATGCCGGCGTAGGTCCTCTAGACTCAGTAGGATCTATGCGTGCATTCGTGGTCAGTACGTATATTGTCAATACAGCCTGTCAGCCCAAGGAGTACAAGGATGAACGCTAGTAAAATTCTTCAACAGCTTATGCAGCAGGCCGGTGGCAGCCAAAAAGGCAGCAGCGGAGTCAATGTGAAGGGCATGCTGGAGGGCTTGTCTCGTCAGTTGAGTGGGGGCGGTAGTGATCAGCGCTCAAGCCAGTCGGGAAGTTCCAGCGGCTTCGATATGAAAAGCCTTTTGGGCGGTGGTGCCATGGGCATGCTGGTCGGTTCCAAACGTGGCCGTAGTATGGGCGGTAAAGCACTTAAGTATGGCGCTATTGCAGGCGTTGGCATGCTGGCCTGGAAGGCCTGGCAGAATTCACAGGCCGCTAAAAACCAGCAGGCCACCAGCAGTGAAGCAGAAGGCGAGCGTGTTGATGTATTAAGCGGTGAGATTCAGGAGCGGCGTAGCCTTGAACTGCTGCAGGCCATGATAATGGCAGCTCGCGCCGATGGGCATATTGATGAGCAGGAACAGGTGCTGATTACGGAGCAGATCGATGCGCTAGGGGCCGACCAGGAAATGCATAACTGGGTCGAAAGGCAGCTAAAGGCTCCATTGGATGCCGAAGCGCTTGCCCGCGAAGCGGACTCGCCCCAGGCTGCTCGGGAAATGTATTTAATGAGTGTCGCAGTAACTGATGACCAGAACCCCATGGAGCGCGCCTGGTTGGATCAACTGGCGCAAGCGTTAAAGCTTACCCCGGATGTCACCAAAGAGCTTGAGCACCAGGCCCAGCAGGCGGGCTGATAGCGTTTTCGTTTTCACACTAAAAAGCGCCGCCAGGATGCTGGCGGCGCTTTATTTTTACCGGTGGCAATAGCCTAAACGGCGTTATCGATTACTCCTGAATTTGACCCGCCAAAGGGCATTTCCGGGGTGGCAATAAAAGTGCGTACGTCTTTTATCAATGGCTGGTTGGCTGGCGTATGTATTAGTGATAGCTCCGTCCATCTTTTTAAAGCCAGTTTCTTTAAAGCGAGGACCATACTTCGCTCAGCGTACGTAATGCCGCGTCAATGGGAGGTTCTTCTGCACGATCATGGCGCCAAATCAGGCTAAGTGCGCAGGGCAGGCGAATATTGCTGGCAATGACAAGGCCGCTTTCCTGACGCTCGGTCATAGCCAGAGCATCGCGCGCAAGGCTCAGGCCAACGCCCGCGCGGACTAAGTCCAGCATGCAGGCCTCCTGATCGACCTGAGCGACGCGATTGGGTGTGGCGCCATTGCTGGCAAGTGTGTGTTGTAAAAGGCGGTGATGGGCCGAGTCCTCGGGCGTGACGATCCAGGGCAAGCGGGCCAGGGCTTCCCAGCGCGTATCGGCCAGTTGGGCATCCCAGCCCATCGGGGCAACAACGTAGTAGTGAAAGTGGGTCAGCTCGCGCCAGGCAAGCGCCTCATGGTCGGTTCCCAGGCCGGGCGGCGCTAGGTAAAACCCTACATCCAGGTCGCCTTGCTCAACACGCCTTAACGTATTGCCGCTCATCCCATGATGAAGCTCGGTTTCAAGCTGCGGTGCTTGCGTCATTAGGCGGCGCAGGAAAGCGCCCAGGCGAATAAATTCTGGATCGACAATCGTGCCTATCTTGAGCTTGCCTCTTGGCGTGCTGTGCAACGTATTGGCCGTTTGCTCAAAAGCATAGGCGCTTGCTAGGGCTTTCTCGGCGGAGGGTAGCAGGGCATGGCCATCAGGCGTTAGCGCTAAGCCCTGGGGGCGGCGTTCAAACAAAGTAAGCCCCAAGCTTAGCTGAAGCTGCTTCAACTTTAGGCTGATGGCGGGCTGGGTAAGGTGCAGTTGCTCAGCCGCGCGTGAGACGCTGCCTAGACGGGCGACCATGACAAATGCCCGTAGTGTCGCATATTCGTGCATGGCGCCTCCTGGTTTTCATTTTGTTATTAGCAGAGCTTATATCCCGGTTTAAATTTACTCAATTGATCGCGCCAACAATCACGCTAGTCTGGGCAGATCCCATTGGTTCTGCTTATAAAGGTAGTGATGATGACAACAACAGCCATTCAGCACTTTATTAATGGTCAGATCAGCGAAGGTTGCTCTGGCGATGCCCAGGATGTGTTTAACCCAGCCACCGGCCAAGTCACCGGCCGTGTCGCCCTGGCGTCACAAAGCGATGTGGAGGTGGCTGTAAATGCGGCCAGTGCAGCATTTCCTGCGTGGGCCGATACGCCACCCATTCGACGGGCTCGGGTGCTGTTTAAGTTTCTGGAATTATTGAATACGCATAAAGATGCCTTGGCTGAGGCGATCACCCAAGAGCATGGCAAAGTATTTACCGATGCCCAGGGCGAGGTGGCGCGCGGGATCGATGTTGTCGAGTTTGCCTGCGGTATCCCCCAACTGCTTAAAGGTGACTACACCGAGCAGGTCAGTACCGGTATTGATAATTGGACAACCCGGCAACCGCTTGGTGTTGTGGCGGGTATTACGCCGTTTAACTTCCCGATCATGGTGCCGATGTGGATGTTCCCTATCGCTATCGCCACGGGTAACACCTTTATTCTCAAACCAAGCCCGCTTGACCCTAGCGCGTCACTAATGCTGGCAGACCTTCTGAAGCAGGCCGGTTTGCCCGATGGCGTGTTTAACGTGGTGCAGGGAGGGAAGGAGTCTGTTGAAGCATTAATCGATCACCCCGAGGTCAAAGCGCTCTCGTTTGTTGGCTCGACGCCAATTGCCAACCTGATCTATGAGCGGGGTGCCAAGCACGGCAAGCGGGTGCAGGCATTGGGTGGGGCGAAAAACCATATGGTCGTGATGCCTGATGCGCACCTGGATAAAGCGGTGGATGCGTTAATTGGCGCCGCCTACGGCTCGGCGGGCGAACGCTGCATGGCGATTAGCGTAGCGGTACTGGTCGGCGACGTGGCGGATAGCGTGGTGCCCAAGCTTGCCGAGCGCGCTAAAGCGCTAAAAGTAAAAAATGGCATGCAGCTGGATGCCGAAATGGGGCCGATCGTAACGCGTCAGGCCCACCAGCGTATTACCGGCTACATCGAAAAAGGCGTGTCTGAAGGTGCGAAACTGATCGTGGATGGCCGTGAGTTTGATACTACCCAGGTGGGTAGTGACTGTGCCGACGGCTTCTGGATGGGCGGCACGCTTTTCGACCACGTCACGCCGGAAATGACGATCTATAAAGAAGAGATCTTTGGCCCGGTGTTGGTGTGCGTACGCGTGCCGGATGTCGCGACGGCCATTCAGTTAATCAACGACCATGAATTCGGTAACGGCGTCAGCTGCTTTACCGAAAGCGGCAGCGTGGCAAGAGAGTTCGGGCGCCGTATTCAGGTTGGCATGGTCGGTATCAATGTGCCTATCCCGGTGCCGATGGCGTGGCACGGCTTTGGCGGTTGGAAGCGTTCACTGTTCGGCGATACCCACGCCTACGGTGAGGAGGGCGTACGTTTTTATACCAGGCAGAAGTCAATTATGCAGCGCTGGTCAGACTCGATTGATAACGGGGCTGAGTTTGTGATGCCGACGGCCAAATAAGTCGATGCGGAGCAAGGCAAATGACACAACAACAAACCTTGGCATTTGACTACATTGTGATAGGTGCAGGCACCGCAGGCTGCCTGATGGCCAACCGGTTAAGCGCCGATCCGAATAATCGGGTGCTTCTAATCGAAGCGGGTGGGCGCGATAACTATCACTGGATTCATATTCCGGTGGGGTATCTGTACTGCATTAATAACCCGCGCACCGATTGGCTGTTTCGCACCGAGCCAGAACAAGGCCTGAACGGCCGTTCGCTGATTTACCCGAGGGGAAAAACCCTGGGCGGCTGTTCGAGTATCAACGGCATGATTTATATGCGCGGCCAGGCGCGCGATTACAATCACTGGGCAGAAGTCGTGGGTGATGAGGCGTGGCGGTGGGAGAACTGCCTGCCGGACTTTATGCAGCATGAAAGCCACTACCGGCTGGATGAAGGAGGCGATGCGGATGCCGAGCAGCGCGAGTTTCACGGCGATAGCGGTGAGTGGCGGGTTGAAAAGCAGCGCTTGAAGTGGGAAGTGTTGGACGACTTCGCCGAGGCGGCCGTGCAGGCCGGCATTCCCCGCACCGAGGATTTTAACCGTGGCAATAATGAAGGCGTTGCTTACTTTGAAGTCAACCAGCGTAGTGGCTGGCGCTGGAACACCGCCAAGGCGTTTTTACATCCCGCGCTTAAACGTAACAACCTGACGCTTTGGCACTCTACCCAGGTGAATCGGCTCTGCTTTGAAGATGATCAGGGCAGCCCACGCTGTAACGGGGTAGACGTTATCCAGCGCGGGAAAAATCTGAACGCCCGCGCCAGCAAAGAAGTAATTTTATGTGCCGGTGCCATTGGCTCGCCGCATCTTTTGCAGTTATCGGGTATTGGGCCTAAAGCACATCTTGAAGAGCACGCCATTGAGGTAGTGCATGACCTGCCGGGTGTAGGCGAGAACCTGCAAGATCATCTTCAGATCCGCTCAGTGTATCGTGTCACCAATGCAAAAACGCTCAATGCAGTAGCAGGCACTTTGCTGGGTAAAGCAGGCATTGGCTGGGAGTATCTGTGCAAGCGCACCGGCCCCATGAGCATGGCACCTTCACAACTTGGCGCCTTTACGCGCAGTTCTAACGAGTATGAGCACGCTAATATTCAGTATCACGTTCAGCCATTAAGCCTTGAGGCATTTGGGCAGCCGCTACATCCTTATCCGGCCATTACCGCCAGCGTATGCAACTTAAATCCGAGCAGTCGCGGAACAGTCCGCCTGAAAAGCTCCAATCCAGCTGATGCTCCGGCTATTTCGCCCAACTATTTAAGCACCCACGAGGATCGAAAGGTGGCCGCTGATTCACTGCGCGTTACTCGGCACATTGCAGCGCAAGCGGCTTTTTCCAAATATGCTCCCGAGGAGGTTAAACCGGGGCTTGAGTATCAAAGTGATGACGAGCTAACGCGCTTGGCAGGCGACATAGGTACCACCATTTTTCATCCAGTAGGCACAACACGGATGGGTTGTGCTGATGATCCGATGGCCGTTGTGGATGCTAAATTACGAGTGCTGGGCGTCAAGGGGTTACGCATTGCGGATGCGGGGATAATGCCCACCATCACCAGCGGTAATACAAACTCGCCCACGTTAATGATTGCAGAAAAAGCGGCTAAATGGATTTTAGAGGAAAATGTGTTGCATTAACTTTTTTTTTAAGCATAGTGTTGACGTGTGACCTGGTTAGGCGCATTCTTAAACGCAGTTGGTTAGCAAGTCGAACGTTGTCAGCAGTATCGAACGCCTAAGCGTGAGTCTGGTGAAAGTTTCTTGTTCTACCCACTGCAATTCGGGTATTTCCCGGCTTTACATTAAGCTACATCGAGGATTTCGATCATGGCAACTGGTACCGTTAAGTGGTTTAACGACACTAAAGGTTTCGGCTTCATTTCTCCGGACGACAATGGCGACGACCTGTTCGCGCATTTCTCTGAAATTCAAGCTGACGGTTTCAAAACTCTGCAAGACGGCCAGAAGGTTTCCTTCGACGTCACTCAGGGTAAGAAAGGCCTTCAGGCTTCCAACATCAAAGTTCTGGGTTAATTCTCAGCATTTGATGTTCGCTGCTAGCGCCAGGCGTTAGTAAGCTGAAAAAACGCTCGTGAGCGTAATGCCGTTCGGTTAACGATGACCGAAGGCTCTAAGAAAATCCGGTATTCTTCATTGGATACCGGATTTTTTTGTGCCTATTCAACAGACATTGCTCGATATTGATGAGCTACATTCCTTCACTGGCCTCAGCACCTTTGCCCAGCATATCCCTGTCGAATGGATAGAGTCTGCTCTTCACCTTTCTGGATGACCGTCCTCGACCATCAAGGCCGAGGACGGTAAAAATATCCAAAACCCGCTATCCAGTAAATCGCAAGGCGGCGCCGCTTAAGTGAACAGCATTACGAGCCTAGCGCCGGGGCTTTTTGCTATCCACTTCCCAGCTAGAAGCGTCACAGATGCCACTACCGAGCAAATCAGATACAGCAGACATTGCGGTTAGAGTCTTTTGATGGGCAGGAAGGATTCAACCCCGCTGAAGCGGGGTCTGGTGGTTAGGCGACCTGATTCATAAGGCTGTCGTAAGGGATTTTCAGGCCGTCATGAAGTCTTTTTATCATGCCCAGGCTTAGCTTGCGCTTACGGTTCAATACCTCAGAGACGCGGCCACTAGGACCGATATAAGCCTCAAGGTCGCGCTGCGTTAGCCCCTGTTGCTCCATGCGAAATTTGATAGCTTCGATGGGGTCGGACGGGCCAATGGGATAGTGCTTATCCTCGTACTTCTCAATAAGGATGGAAAGCACTTCAATTTCATCGGCTTCAGGAGAGTCCGGCGCGGCACTCCAAAGCTCTTCTAGGCGAGCGAAAGCGCGATCAAGGTCGCTATCATTACGGATGGGCTGAATGTTCATCATATTGTCTCCGCATCAATTTTATCGTACTGAGCATGGGTGCCGACGAATCGAACCCAGGCAATTTGCTGCTCATAACGAATGGATAGGATTACCCGGTACTTATTGCCGCCGATATTGAAAACAGCGCGCCCACCTTTAAGGATGCTGGCTGTTCTAATATCAGCCTTTAGTTGCTGTGGTGTTTCCCAAGATGCCTTTAGCATCATGTTATACCACTCGGTCAGCGGGGTTTCGGCATCGCCATAGCCCTGCTCCCAAAACTCTTTCAGCGTACGCTTTGCTATGACTCTCATGCCACCTCCCAATATGGGATATTGTAGCGCCTCCCGATTTGGGAGTAAAGCTTGATTCCAGCAGGCTAGCGCCGCCTTCCCCTCCCCCCCCCCTTAAAGCTAAGATTGGTTAGAACGCCCATATCGTCAGATGCCGCTAAGCGCGTCCCCAATGATCGACTGCATGCCTTTCAGGGGGCGCTTGCGGCGGAGGGCTGAAGGAGGCTGAATTCTTGGCGCGAGAGAATGAAGAAACGCGATACCGTATTTCGATCGATTCCAGTGGCACCATGGATATATCGCCTACTGCCTACTAGGGCGCTTATTTATTCTCAAGGGCTTGAGATAGGAAGACCCCGCCGAAGCGGTAATGCTGTTCGGTCATCGGCAAACCTTAACCGAATAGCATTACGCTCACGAGCGGGGTTTTTTGTGTGTGAATTTTCTTATTCTATTTTGGTATTTAAATGTTTCTAAAAATAACTTTTTAGAATATGTGGTTGAGGTCACAATAGCGCATTACTTTTGTTAGGAATGTCGCGTTATGACACTGGATGCATGGATTGCGATAGCGGTGGTTGCCACCATCTTCCCGCTAATGACCGTCTCGAGGTTAGGGCCCGACATCATTTTGCTTGGCGCTGTCATTGTACTGATGACCCTGGGCGTTATTGAGCCAGCTCAGGCGTTAAGCGGCTTTTCCAACAGTGGGCTATTTACGGTCGCTTTTATGTACGTGCTGGTGGCTAGCATCCGTGAAACGGGCGGTATCGATCTTATTATTCGCTATGTATTGGGGCGCCCTAAAACCGAGCGGGGTGCTTTGGTGCGGTTACTGTTACCGGTGGCCTCTTTAAGTGCTTTTTTAAATAACACCCCTGTAGTAGCTACCTATATACCGGCGGTTATGAGCTGGAGTCGGCGGCTGCGACGCTCCCCTCAGCGGCTGCTGATGCCGTTAAGCTTCGCCTCCATTCTTGGCGGTACGATTACCTTGTTTGGCAGCAGCACCAACCTGGTGGTGTATGGGCTGCTGACGGAGCGTTATCCCAATGTGACCATGGGCCTGTTTGACCTTGCCTGGGTGGGTGTGCCGGTCGCCGTGGTAGGGCTTGCCTATCTGGTGATTCTTGGGCCGCGCCTGTTACCTGCCCGCGAGGGGTTGGCCAATGCGTTCGCTAACCCGCGTGAATTTACCATTGAGATGGAGATCGATCGGGAAGGCGTTCTGGTTAATCGAACGGTGGAGGAGGCCGGGCTGCGCCACTTGCAAGAGCTGTTCCTGGTTGAGATCGAGCGTGACGGTAACGTTGTGAGTGTTGTGGGGCCTGGTGAACAGTTAAAGGGTGGTGACCGGTTGGTGTTTGTGGGCACCAGCGATGCCGCTGTCGAACTACAGCAAATTCGTGGATTAATACCCTCGCACGATCATACCTCCAGCCTTGAAAAAGAGTTCAAAGAGCGCCGCTTGGTCGAAGCCGTAGTGTCGAACCAGTGCCAGTTCATTGGCCAGCGCATTCGAGACGGCCGCTTTAGGACGCTTTATGGTGCGGCCGTACTGGCTATCTGCCGAGGCGGTGAGCGTGTCACCGGCAATCTGGGGCAGGTACGCCTGCAGCCCGCTGATGTGCTGCTACTGGAAGCGCGTCCTCCGTTTATTGAACGCCACCGTCAGTCAAAAGACTTTCTCTTGATCAGTGAGCTAAACGGCTCTGCGCGGCCTGTTCATGAAAAAGCGCCGCTCGCCTGGGGGATTCTGCTGGGGGCAGTATTGCTGGCCGCATTCGGCGTTTTGAGCATGCTAAATGCCGCGATGCTGGGCGCTGCACTGGCGCTGTTAAGTGGCTGCTGTTCGGTTGAAGCTGCCCGGCGCGGGCTGGATAGCCAAGTGCTTTTGACGATTGCTGCCTCGTTTGGCGTAGGAGCCGCGCTGCAGAGTTCGGGCGCCGCAGATGCTATTGCCGGCGGCATACTGCATGTCGTAGGCAGTAACCCTTGGCTGCTCTTGATAGGTACGTACTGCGTTGTGGCGCTGCTAACCGAGCTTGTCACTAATAACGGTGCGGCGGTGATTATTTTTCCGGTCGTCATGGCCGCCGCCGAGAGCCTTGGTGTAAGCTCAATGCCTTATGTGATTGCAATAATGTTTGCCGCTTCGGCCAGCTTTTTAACGCCTATTGGCTATCAAACCAACTTAATGGTGTATGGCCCCGGCGGTTATCGTATTAGTGATTTTATGCGCGTAGGCGGTGGCCTAAACGTGCTAACCGGGGCCATCGCACTCATATTGATTCCTCATGTGTGGCCCTTTTAAGCGTAATCACTCGCTGTGAATGCCGGTTTACGTTAGGGTCTGTTAATGTTTCATCGCCGCTTGCGCTAACCGTTCAAGCGCCCTAATCGCGTGCTTTTTTAATTAAGTAAGGATAAATATCATGACGGACCCAGGCGAACTGATTATTGAACCGAAAAACGGTCAACCTGCCGATGCCTGTGTGTTTATCATTCATGGCTTAGGTGCCGATGGGCATGACTTCGAGCCTCTGGTGCCCGCGCTTAACCTTCCTGAAGACGCCCACGTACGGTTTATTATGCCGCACGCGCCACGGCTGCCGGTGACCGTTAACGGCGGCATGGTGATGCCCGCCTGGTACGACATTCTGGCGATGGACCTCGGGCGCCGTGTTGATGAAGTACAGCTGAAATGCTCTGCCAAGCGTATTCAGGCGCTGATACAGGAACAGATTGATCACGGTATCGATAGCCAGCGGATTATCGTGGCAGGGTTCTCTCAGGGGGGCGCGGTGGCTTATCAGGCGGCGTTATCTTTTCCGTTGCCGTTAGGTGGGTTGCTGGCAATGTCGACCTACTTTGCCACAGCAGACAGTATCGAATTGAGTGACGCTAACAAGGCAATTCCGATTGAGGTGCATCACGGTAATATGGACCCTATCGTGGCAGAGAGTTTGGGACGGGCTGGGTTTGAGCGTTTAAAAGCCCAAGGCTACACCGCCAACTATCGCCAGTATCCTATGGCTCACGCACTTTGCCCTCAGCAAGTGGGCGATATTGGTCAGTGGTTGAGCACTCTTCTGAAGTAATCCTTACATCGACAAGTGATCAAAAGATAGGCAAAGTAATTTGTCTATAAGCCGCTGCAAGGATAGCAATGGCAGTAATCTCGTCTGTCGACCTCATCGAGGCTGTATTAGCGCTGTGTCTTTTGATAGCAGCGCTGATTTGCCTATTTGACCGCCATTTGGTGCGTGCGTGTCGCGCCTTTTTTGCCTTTACGCTCACAATGGCGCTTGCCTGGCTAACCCTGGGGATGCCCTGGTTAGCGGCTGTCGAAGGGCTATTGGGCACGGTATTAACTGTTGCCTGCTTTTTTTACGCGTTAGGTATCTTTCCCTCCAGCGCTTCTAAATTACCCCGTTACGATCATTTTGAGCCGCCACTAACGCATAGAGTCATGCGCATTGTGTTAGCGCTTGCCTGGTGTTTGATGGTCGGAGCTGCCATTTTCCTTGTGCTACCTGAAATGGCTTACTCGCCTGCAAAGCACCCCCTGGTGTTGGCCGGAGTGGCGGTGGTGGCCACAGCAATGGGCGCTTTTGCCTGGCAGCGCCATTTATTGCGCCGTTTGCTTGCCTTTAACGTGCTGGGGTCGGGTGTGTTTCTGCTCTTGGCCGGGGTTGCAGGCGCAATTCCCCAAGGGCAGGCGCTGGTTATAGTGGGCCTAGTGATAGCTTGGATCGGATCACTGCTGGGGGCATTAGTGATCCGAAAGCTTTACCAGCTTGAAGGGCAAGAGGCCCTGTTAGAGGATGACGGGCTTGGGGAGAAGGCTAAATGATAGAGCGATTTGGCCTGACAGACAGTACATTCGAGCCGCTTTTGACCAGCCATTGGGCATTGGCTGCCGCCGTGTGTTTGCCGCTTGTCTTCGGTGGGCTAGCCGCACTCTGGCCACCTAAGCGGATGTGGCCTATCGCGTTGGCATGCGTTCCTGTATTGGCCGCCGGGCTATCGTTATTGATCGACTACCAGCAAGTAGGGCTACTGCACTGGGGCTGGGAAGCCTGGGGGATTAATGTTGCGCTGCGCTTAAACGGGGTAAGCGTGCTGATGTTACTGATAACGCAGTGGCTGGCAGCGGCAGCGGCGCTTTATACCCCAGGCTCGCTGCGGCTTTCGGCACCCGAACCGTTGGCCCGTTGGATATGGCCGTTGATGGGCGTTATGGTCAGCGCGCTTTCGTTGATTTGGCTGGCCACTGACTTGATCACGCTCTACCTTGCGCTGGAAGCCATGGGGTTGGCTGCAGTAGGCATGTTGCTGCTTTCAGGTAAGGCCACGGCGTTGTTGGCCGGTATGCGGTATCTGTTGCTTACGCTGGTGGGGTCGCTTGCCTATTTACTGGGCGTCGCGCTGCTGTTGGGCACTTGGGGGCGGCTTGATTTGGTCGGGCTTGCGCAGGTTATTGAGCCAGGGCCGATTGTCTGGATCGCCGCGGCGCTAATAGGGGCAGGGCTTGCCCTGAAAGCTGCTCTCTTTCCGCTTCATGCCTGGCTTTCTCCGGTGCATTCCAGCGCCTGGACGCCTGTGAGCGTATTGCATGCTGGGCTGGTGGTTAAAGCATCGCTATTCGTGCTGCTTCAGCTGTGGAGTCTTTTATTACCGGACACCTTTTGGGCGCCGCGATTAATCGCCTGGCTGGGCATGTTGGCCATTATATGGGGTGGCTTAATTGCCTGGCGTGCTGAAACGCTCAAAACAGTGGTGGCTTCATCAACCGTGGCGCAGTTGGGCTACTTGATGGTGGTGTTCCCCTTATTGCTAGGCCCCAATGTAGCGTCAGTAGTAAAGGCGCTGGCGTGGGAAGGGTTCTGGTTGCAGTTAATAGGCCATGCGCTAGCGAAAGCCGCGATGTTTTTAGCCGCCGGTAATTTGATGATGGCCACCGGTGAAACCACCCTAAAGGGGCTTGCTGGCACCAGCCGCCGCCTACCACTTTCACTGTTGGTTTTTGGAATTGCGTCGGTAACTTTAATGGGGCTGCCGCCAAGCGCGGGCTTTACGGCTAAATGGCTGCTCCTGCAAGCCATGGTGCTCTCCCACCAGTGGCTGGCAGTGGCAGTATTGCTTATAGGTACACTGTTAACCGCCGCCTATATTTTTCGCTTTTTCCGCTATTCGTTCCTGGAGGAGGCCCCGCGCCACCGTTTTCAGCCGCTTGCTCCGGGTATGGATGCGATTGCGCTTTGCTTAGCCATGGCGGCATTAGCGTTAGGACTTTTAGCGCACTTTCCGCTTGAGCTTCTTCATGGAGATAACGCATGAATGTCGCTTGGCTACCCTTGACTGCGTTGGCCGCATCGCTACTGGCTGCGGTGATTATTTTTGTACTGCCTGAAGCATCCAGGCGGATGCGTACCAGTATCAACCTGCTGGCGGCGGTCATCAAAATCAGCCTAGTGGCGCTAATGGTAACGCTCGTAGCACGTGGCGAGGAGGCCGTGTTCAGCTTTCAGGTGGTCGGTAATATCGACTTTGTACTGCGTGCTGACGCGTTGGGCGTCATGTTTGCCGGGCTCTCGTCGCTCTTATGGCTATGCACTACGATTTACGCCATTGGTTATCTGGAAGGAACCGCGAACCGTAAGCGCTTTTTTGGGTTTTTCAGCTTATGTGTTGCCAGTACGCTGGGTATTGCGCTGGCCGGTAACTTGTTTACCTTTCTGATTTTCTACGAAATGCTGACGCTGTCCACCTATCCGTTGGTGGTCCATTCGGGCACTGATAAAGCCTTAAATGCTGGGCGAATTTATCTACGTTACACCCTGACCGCAGGCGTAGTACTGCTGTTGGGTACGGTGCTTTTATATAGTTTAACGAGCGACCATTCGTTCGCCTCCGAGCGCGGTCTAGAAGGCTACTTAGTAAACCACCGCAGCCTGCTAACGTTTATATTTGCGCTTCTGGTGGGCGGGTTTGCCGTTAAGGCTGCGATGGTGCCGCTGCATGGCTGGTTGCCCAGGGCCATGGTCGCACCGGCACCGGTAAGCGCACTATTGCACGCAGTGGCGGTGGTAAAAGCCGGTGCCTTTGGCATTTTGCGAATTATTTACGACCTGTATGGCATTGAGCTAAGCGTAGAGCTTGGGGTTACGACGGTATTAGCAGTGGCGGCCTCGATCACTATTATATACGGCTCAATACGTGCCATCGCGCAGCAGGAGTTAAAGCCGCGACTGGCCTTTTCAACCATCAGCCAAGTGTCGTATATCGTACTTGGGGTTAGCCTGGTGGGTCCTTTTGGCACCATTGGCGCGCTTGCTCACCTACTGCACCAAGGGATCATGAAGGTAACGCTATTTTTCTGTGCGGGTATTTATGCAGAAGAGCTGGGCATCCACCGCATTGATGAGATGGATGGAGCGGGTAAGCGTATGCCACTCACCAGCCTGGCCTTTACGGTGGGCGCCTTTGGCATGATTGGTCTACCGCCTGTGGCCGGATTTATCACTAAATGGTATTTGGGAATTGGCGCCATTCAGGCCGACATGTATTGGGTTGTCGCCGTGTTGGTGTCAAGCAGTGCGCTAAATGCCCTCTATTTTCTGCCGATCGTGCATCGTCTTTGGTTTCGTGTTGGCCCTGCCCATGGCAATGGAAACTGGCCAAAAGATCAGCGTCTTGGACGTTTGGAAACTCACGGCTGGCTGCTCTGGCCTGCGGTGTTTACCGCCGTTCTCAGTATTGCTGCTGGCGCACTTGCCGGGTTGCCGTTTAGCCCACTGGATTGGGCAACGCGTGTAGCCGAGGGGGAGTACCTGCAATGATAACGCTACTCTTGGTGATAACACTTTGCTGGCCGGTCTGCGTGTCGTTGATGGGCGTATGGAAGGCTTATCGTACACCTGCTGCTCAGCGCTGCTACTTCTCGTGGGTCTGGCTCAGTGCGGCATGGCCGGCACTACTGTTGGCGTATATGGGGGAAGCCCAGTGGGTGATAGATGCCTGGATGCTGGGCGGGCACTGGTCGCTTAACGCACTGAGCCGCCCTTGGCTTGCTTTCACCGCGCTGCTTTGGTGTTTTGTAGCGATTCATGCGCGTGGATATTTTGCCAAGGAGCAGGCCAGCGCCCAAGCGGGCGACAGTGCCGCTGAGCGCCGGTTGTTGCGCTTGGCTCTGTTATGGCCATTAACGTTTGTCGGTAACGTACTTCTGATTATCGCCCAGGATATCGCCACTTTTTACCTGGGCTTTGCGCTGATGACATTTGCCGCCTATGGCCTAGTCGTACATAACGGTACGCCGGATGCGAAGCTGGGGGCGAGGGCCTATTTGATTCTCGCGGTGGTCGGCGAAGGATTGCTTCTTGGAGGCTTGCTGTGGGCGGCCGGTAGTGCGGAAACCGTACTGCTGGCAGGCGTACGTGAGGGGATCGCCACGGCTGAGTATGGTGCCTTAATGGCGTGCTTGCTATGGCTTGGGCTGGGCGTGAAGGCTGGCGTTATCGGCTTACACGTGTGGCTACCGCTTGCGCATCCGGCGGCCCCCGCTCCGGCCAGCGCGGTGCTAAGCGGCGCGATGATCAAGGCCGGACTGCTTGGCTGGATCTACGTATTACCCTTGGGGGAAACCTCGCTTTCCGGTGCGCTCACCCGGCTTGGCGACATCATGGTGATCGCTGGTTTGGCCGCTGCCTTTGGCGCGGCGCTGTATGGGGTGTGGCAGAGGCATCCCAAGGCCGTATTAGCTTACTCCAGCATCAGCCAAATGGGCATGCTGACCGCCATGGTCGCTATGGGATTGGCTGCACCCGAGGTGTGGCCCTTGTTGCTGCCGGGCGTGGTCCTCTTTGCGGCTCACCACGCGCTGGCCAAAGGCGCGCTATTTATGGGGACCAGTGTTAGTGAGCATTTACCTCGGTGGCCGTTGGCGCTTGTCTGGGTGCTGCTGGCGCTGCCTGCCTTGTCGCTTACCGGCTCCTTTGGCGCTGGGCTCGTCAGCAAGTGGGGCGTCAAAAGCGCGCTGTATGAGATGCATCATGAGCAACTGGTCGCGCTGTTAACCTGGGCGGCAATTGGCACCTCTGCGTTGGTGAGTGTCAGTCTCTGGCGGCAGTGGCAGCAGCGCAGCACCGGTGGCAGCCATCCTGGTCAGTGGGGTGCTTGGCTTGCTGCATTAACTGCCGCTCTTGTGACGCCGATATGGCTACCGCTTCCTCAAGGGAGTGCGGAAATCCCCCCGTTGAAAGAGTGGTTTAGCCTGATGTGGCCACTGCCCGTAGGCATCGTGTTAACGTGGGCGGGATGGTGGTTAACGCGCCATTGGCGTATATGCCCCCCGCCTGCAGGCGACTTATGGTGGCCTTATGCGTGGCTCGTTCAAAATGCCTTGGTAGGGGTTCGCTCTGCTGGGCAGTGGTGTGGCGATGTTAAAGCAGCATCTGTGGGTATTGCTCTGGCCATTGAAAAACGGATGATGGCGCGCTTAACTCAACTAACGGCCATGGAAAGCTGGATGCGCCACCATACGAGCGGCTTGATGATGGCGTTAGCCATTGTTTTGGCACTGTTATTAATCTGGGAAGGGGCGCCATGAGCCACGAGAGTTCACAGAACCACCGAGGGAGACGTGCCAAAAAGCCCGATGAGATTCCACGTTATGGGTGGTTTGATGTTGTATGGCGGGTGTTGCGCGCCGCTAAGCGTGACCGCCTTACCATGTTGGCGGCTGGTGTCGCGTTTTACGCTTTGCTGGCACTATTTCCTACCATTGCAGCGGTAATATCGCTGTGGGGGTTACTGTTTGACCCGGTGGAAGCAGGGCGGCAGCTTTATGAGCTAAGCCGTTTTATGCCCCCGGATGCGGCAAGCCTTATTGACCAGCAGACCCAGACAGTGGTTGAGAGTGCCGAATCTGGCAACGTAATGGCGGTGCTTTTAGGGCTATTGGTCGCCATGTATATCGCTTCCAAAAGCGTGGGAGTGCTCGTGGTGGGGCTGAATGTGGTTTATGGCGAAAAGGAGCGGCGTAACTTCTTTCTTCGCGGTGTTGTGTTGGTGCTACTGACGTTTGGCCTGATTGGCATGACCTTGGTATCGCTTGGCTTTATTGCGATTGTGCCTGTGTTGGTCGATGCCTTAGCGGTGGATGATCCTTTCGATCAAGTATTTAAGTGGCTGCGTTGGCCTGCCTTGTTGATCATCATGAGCTTTTTAATTGCCCTGTTGTACCGGTTTGCGCCTTATCGGCGTGCCGCGCAATGGCGCTGGTTAAGCTATGGCACGCTGCTGGCGACCACCTTATGGTTACTTGGGTCAGGCGGGCTTTCACTTTATGTCCGCTACTTTTCAAGCTTCAGTGAGCTTTATGGGTCACTGGGCGCCGTGGTTGTACTGATGATGTGGTTTTGGCTGTCTGCGTTTGTGGTACTGCTAGGTGCAGAAGTGAACAGTGAAATGGAGCGCCAGACCTATAAAGACACCACTATTGGTGAAGAGCGCCCATTAGGTGAGCGCGAAGCCTTTGCCGCCGATACGCTGGGGGTTGAAAACCCTTGGAACGGGGATAAAGAAAAAAACCGCCAGTAGCGAGCTGGCGGTTTTACCGTACGTTTACGTATTAGGCGGTTACCCTTGCGGTAAGAGCCCTTTTTAGAACAGCCTTTTTACAAAAGCTCTTCAGCCGCCAGCGCCAGGCGCGAACGCTCAACGCTTTTGAGGGTAATATGCCCGGCGTGTGGCCAGTCACGGAAGCGCTCAACCACGGCCGCCATGCCACAGGTATTGGCGGTTAGATAGGGCGTATCGATTTGCCCCACGTTGCCTAAACAGACAATTTTGGTATTACGTCCGGCACGGGTAACCAGTGATTTAAGCTGTTTGGGTGTAAAGTTTTGTGCCTCGTCGATAATCAAAAAGGTGTCGTTTAAGGTGCGCCCTCGCATAAAGCCTGGCGAGCGAATTTGCACGCGTGAGCCAATCAGTTGCCGTGTTGCGCCATTATCCCAGGTCGACTCTCCTTCGTCATTGCGCAGCAGGTTATCCATATTGTCGTGGAAGGCACCCATCCACGGCGACATCTTCTCCTCCTCGGTGCCGGGTAAAAAACCAATGTCCTCGCCCATTGGAATAGGTGCGCGGGTAAACACGATGCGCTCAAACTGCTTGGCATCCAGGGTTTGCTGGAAAGCGGCGGCCAGCGTCATAAAGGTCTTACCCGTGCCCGCGTTACCGGCAATGGTGACCAGATCAATGTCCGGGTCCATCAGCAGGTTAAGGGTAAAGTTTTGACGGCTATCATGGGCGTGAACGCCCCACACTCCAGCGTGGTGGCGGTAGTTGGTCAACAGCTGTAACCGCGCTGATGAGGGCGACAGCTCACGAATAATGGCCTCAAACTCAGCGCCATTCTCGCTGTCGGAGACAAGCATTCCCAAGTGCCAGTGACGGGGCATGTCGCCACTTAATTGATAAAACGTTTGATGCTCCACCCGCTCAACGCTGACATCAACATTCAGCGCTTCCCAAAGTGCCCCGCCGTTGTGTCCCGCCGATGCGTACACCTGGGCACCCTCAATCATGGCATCGCTGTCTGAGAATGCCCGATCGTTAAAGTAATCCTCCACAGGGACTTTTAGCGCGGCCGCCTTTACGCGCAGGTTGATATCTTTGGTAATTAGAATGACCGAGGCATCGGGGCGCTCATCGCGTAGCCGACAGGTTTCCGCCAGAATACGGTTATCCGGACTGTCGTCCATCGAGTCGAAGGGCTTTAAATCGTTGAAGCAGAGAAAGTGCAGGCGTCCAGATTCGCCGCTAATACGTGGGATGGGGATGCCGCGTTGAATCTCGTCAAAAGTAACCTGGTTGGTAAGGTCAGAGAGCGTACGGCTAACTTGACGTGCCGTACGGGCAATCTCACGAATTCCGTTTTTATGCTTATCCAGTTCCTCAAGAACCGTCATGGGGATAACCACGTCATGCTCTTCAAAGTGGTAGAGCGCTGTGGGGTCATGGATTAGGACATTGGTGTCCAGGACATAAAGCCTTGTCGCTTTCTTATCGAGTCTTACCATCGGGCGATAGCTCCTTGGTTGACGGCAACATCGACACTGGCAGCTACATCTTACGCCTAGATGACACTTGCCTGTGTCGTTCCTCTGGCGTGTCTTTCAATCTCCTTGTGAGGCACTTTTTTATAGCGTGGAAGGATATTGCACTTTTTTCCACTGCTATATTTCACCGAAGTGACCACTCCTACATTTTAGCGAAGTGACCACTACTGCGAATTGCCTAGAAAACGCGCCACTTTGTTAAGGAGTGCGGTGGCCACTACGCCCAGGTTTTCACTCTCTACATAGCGGTAATAGTGGCTTTCCAGGGCAAGGTCGTGATTCAGTGAGTAGAGCTGATCACTTTCCAATGCTTCTTTAACCAGCGGGTGGGGAAGTAGTGCCCATCCCGTGCCGTTTATTACCGCATCTCGGATCACCTCAAACATGGTGAATCCCAGGTAGTTAGCGGAAAACAGCGCCTCGCTGACCAGTTTGTCGTCCTGAATGTGGGTTAAGCAGACTTGCGTGTATTGGGCGAGATCATCGCGATTGACGCTGGGAAGCCGACTCAGTGGGTGCTGTGGAGAGGCCACTAAGCGCATACTTACAGGTGCCAGGTTGGCTGCATGGGTGGCAACGCCTTCGGCGGTATAAAGCCCAAACGCAATATCGACAGTTTGGCGCAGAATAAATTGGCTGTGCTCCTGGGGTGGAACAAGATAAACCGATACAGCGGTCAGCGGGAACTGCTGCTTTAAATCGTGCATGACCTGGTGCCAGAACCGCTCGGGAAGCGCATCATCGCGGGCAATGCACAGCTGGTTTTCGACCCCTTGCAGATGTTGGTGGCAGTGCTTTTTGATTCGGCTGGCACTTGTCAGTAGCCGGTAACAGTCGGGGAGTACGCTTTCACCTACGGCGGTTAGTGTCAGGCTATTTCCCGAGCGTTCAAAGAGTGCCACCCCCAGGCTATCTTCCAGCGCATGGACCGCCGCACTTAGCGTACCGCGCTTTATACCTGACTGCCGTGCAGCGGCGGCAAAGGAGCCGTGCTCAGTAACTTCAACAAACGCCTGGACTTGTTCAGCTCGCATACGGAGTCTCGTGGTTGAGTGCTATTTTTTTTAGCGCTGAGTGATTCGTTAAACGTTAGTACACCCTTTACCATGCAGCACGATTTCCTACAATCCTGCTAAATCAGAATGGAGTTTTCTGCGTGACCCCCTTTATTGCTGAGCGCCGTGCGCTAAGATTTTCAGCTATTTCAGCAAGCTTTTTTGCGCTGTCTGGCTTGGTCCTGGGATTAGCCAGTGGCTCTATCACGATTTTATTCGATAGTGGATATTCACTGTTAAGCCTTGTTCTCGCTTCGCTCTCACTGCTTGCGTTACAGCATGCCCGCAAACCCGCGGATGATCACTACCCCTTTGGGCGGCTAACGGTAGAGCCGCTAGCGGTGCTGCTCAAAGGCGTGGTGATTGCGCTGGTGTGTCTGTTCTCTTTAGTGTCAGCCGTGTGGAGCCTGGCGCAGGGCGGACGCTTGGTGACACTTGATTTGGCCTTGTTATTTGGTGTTGCTAACGTGAGCGGCTGTTTGTTGACCTGGTGGTGGCTAAAGCGCTATGCCCGTATTGCTCGCTCCTCCTTATTGGCGGCTGAGCTGCGTCAGTGGCAAATGGATACCTGGTTAAGCGCGGCGGTAATGCTTGGTTTTGCACTTACCTGGGGGCTCACGTTAACGCCCTGGGCAAGTTATGCGCGGTTGGCAGACCCGGTAATGGTGCTGGTCATTGCAGGCTACTTTTTACCCATGCCTATCCGCATGGTGCGTGGAGCGCTTCGCGAACTGATGTTTGGCGAACCCATGGGCAGCATTCGCCAGGACATGGTGGAAGAGGTCGCCGGTTTTGATATCGCCAGTGACGATGTGCGCCTGGCGCAGGTGGGCAGTTTTCTGATGGTGGATATCCAGCTCGACAAGCAGCAGATCGATGATGCTGAAGAGATTGTGGAGAGCGTTGAGCAGCACTGCTTGCAGCGTAATTTGCGCCCCGTCACCAGCATTACCCTGGTGGCCACGTAAACCGGGGGGAATAGCACTGTCACTTTCGTTAGTGTTCATCATAACGCCTGCTTAATGAAGCGGGCGTTATGATGTAAAAGCGGAGCACTACAAGCGCAGTTAATCGTCTTTCTTCTCTGGTTTGCCTTTGCGCTCGGTGCTTGCCATCTCCTCAAGCTCCTCTTCGCTCATTGAGTTGTACATATCCCTGGAAGCATCATAAAGCTCACTGGGCTTGATTTCTCCACGTTTGGCGGAAAGGGCAGCGCCTGCGGCTTTTTGCTGGGCTTTCGATGTGGCTGGCATAATTAAGGCTCCTTTAGGTTGACTTCCCTTTAGCGCTTACGCTATTTAGCGTAGCAGGCAGGAATAGGCTTTCCAGAGCGCGCCACAAGGGCTGCCCAACTTTACTAAACATCAAGAGAGCGTCATGACACCAGCCATTAATACGGCCAAAAAAGCGGGTATACCGTTTGAAATTCATGAGTATCAGCACGATGTAGCGGCGGAGTCTTACGGCTTGGAAGCCGCTGAAAAACTGGGGGTGGCCGTCGAGCAAGTATTCAAGACCCTGGTAGTAACGCTGGACGGCAAGACGCTTGCTGTGGGGATCGTGCCGGTCACTCATCAGTTGGGCCTAAAGCAGATTGCCAAGGCCGCTGGGGCTAAAAAAGCCGTCATGGGGGTGCCTGCCGAGGTCGAGCGTGCCACTGGTTACGTGTTGGGTGGGGTAAGCCCCTTGGGGCAGAAAAAACGCCTGGCAACCTATATTGATGCGTCGGCTGCGGGCTTTGCCACTATTTTTGTCAGCGCCGGGCGGCGCGGGCTTGAAATTGAGCTGGCGCCCAATGACCTGGCAACCCTTTGTAAGGCTGAGCTTGCGCCACTGGCGGTATGAGATGCACGCAGGGGCAGGCACTTTCTGGTATGGTGCTTCACATTAAAGTGTATCCGTATTAGTTACCTCTTTTACTGGCCGTTAAACGGCCCTGCAGGTTTTATTGTGTCAGACGCCTCCTTCTCGTCGCTCGCCTTACCGGCCACGCTGCTTACTAACCTTGAGTCGCTGGGTTATCACCAGATGACGCCTGTTCAGGCGCAAAGCCTGCCGCCTATGCTGGCCGGGCGGGATGTGCTGGCACAGGCCAAAACAGGCTCGGGCAAAACAGCGGCGTTTGGTTTGGCGCTACTCGCTGAACTACGGGTTGAAGTATTTTCTGTACAGGGGCTGGTACTTTGCCCCACTCGTGAGCTTGCTGATCAGGTAGCCGAAGAGCTGCGCCGTTTGGCGCGGGCCATGGCTAACGTTAAAGTATTAACACTGTGTGGCGGAGCGCCGTTTGGGCCACAGTTAGGCTCGCTTGAGCATGGCGCGCATATTGTTGTTGGTACCCCGGGGCGTATTGAAGAGCATCTGCGTAAAGGTTCGTTGACGCTGGGTTCGCTAAGCACACTTGTGCTGGATGAGGCGGATCGCATGCTCGATATGGGCTTTCAAGCATCATTGGATGCGATCATTGCGGAAACCCCGGCGGATCGCCAGACGCTGCTATTTAGCGCTACCTTCCCTGATCAACAGGAGTCCGGTGGCTTGGCGGCCATGACGCGCGGCGTCATGATGGATCCTGTCAGCGTTAAAGTGGCTGAGGTGCATGACGCCACTACCATTGATCAGCACTTCTATGAAGTGCCTAGTGAAGATGCCCGCTTTGGTGCGCTTAAACAGCTGTTGCTGGTCAACCGTCCGACGACCAGCGTGGTGTTTTGCAACACCAAGCGCGAAACCCAGACGGTAGCCGATAGCCTGTTGGATGCCGGTTTTAGCGCGGTAGCGCTGCACGGTGATTTAGAGCAAAAAGACCGTGATCGTATTTTGATACTCTTTGCCAACCAAAGTGCGTCAATCCTGGTGGCCACCGACGTGGCGGCACGTGGCCTGGATATTGCGCAATTGGATGCGGTGTTCAACTATCAAATTGCTCGTGAGCTAGAGGTTCATGTCCACCGCGTAGGACGTACCGGGCGGGCGGGCGCCAGTGGCATTGCCTGTACACTGGTAACCCCTCAAGAAACCTATCGCTTGGGACGCTTGGCAGAGCTTCTGAGCGAGCAGCTCACTACGGAAGCGCTTCCTAAAGCCACACAAACAGCCCCCTTTGAACCTCCCATGGCGACGCTGCAATTAGCCGGTGGCAAAAAGGATAAACTGCGGCCAGGCGATATTTTGGGTGCCCTGACCAGCGAGGGTGGGCTGCGCGGTGATCAGGTCGGTAAAATTAAAGTGTTGGCCCGCAGTGCTTATGTCGCGGTTGAGCGCAGCGCTGTTCAAAAAGCCCAGGCCAAACTCGAACGTGACAAACTAAAAGGACGCGCCTTTCGTGTGCGTCGCATTCGCTACTGAGTGCCAGAAACTGTCCCTACTTCTAACTGTTTCTACTTCTATAGGAGCCATTGCAGCTAGCCATGAAAACACCCAAACGATTACAGCCCCTGGTCGATGACGGCCTGATCGATGAGGTGCTGACGCAGTTGATGAGCGGCAAGGAAGCACAGGTTTACGTGGTGCGCTGTGACGAAGAAGTACGCTGTGCCAAGGTATTTAAAGAGGCTAAACAGCGCAGCTTTAAGCAAGCGGTACAGTACCAGGAAGGGCGTAAAGAGCGTAATAGCCGGCGTGCCCGGGCCATGGCGAAGAAGACCCGCTATGGCCAAAAAGAGCAGGAACAGGCGTGGCTGACTGCGGAAGTAGACGCGCTTTATCGCCTTGCCGCGGCTGAAGTACGCGTACCCAAGCCTTTCGGTTTTGTGGATGGCGTGCTGCTCATGGAGATGATTACCGATGCCGAGGGCGCTGTTGCGCCACGCTTGGATGACGTAACACTGACCCACGAGCAAGCGCTGCGCTATCACGATAAAGTCATCAAGGATGTGGTGCGCATGCTCTGCGCTGGCCTGATCCACGGCGACTTGTCGGAATTTAACGTGCTGGTAGATGCCGAGGGGCCGGTCATTATTGACCTGCCCCAGGCCGTGGATGCTGCTGGTAACAATAGCGCCGCTGCCATGCTAGAGCGTGACGTTAATAACATGCGCGCCTACTTTGGCCACTATGCGCCTGAATTGCTAAAGACCCACTATGGCAAAGAGATGTGGGCGCTTTATGAGGCAGGCGAGCTGCACCCAGAGAGTAAGTTGACCGGCCACTTCGACTTCGACACCCACATCGCCAATGTCGATGAGTTGATGGAAGTGATCGATGATGCCAAGGAAGAAGAGGCTGAGCGTCAGGCGCGGATGCGCGATGACGAGGATGACGGCGAGATTCCCCAGCCCTACTGACCCCTCAATGTGCATCGGCAGTGATAAACTGCCGCATATTTAGCGGGTTAACAAACCAACCCGCTGGGGTAGGTTGCGGTAGCGAGGGCTGGTGTGAAAGGTGTTGTAAGTACAAGAAGTGCAAAAGGACTGTTAACGTCGCTCATCGTTGGCGCGATAGGTGGCACGATTTTTCAACTTACCGGTTTACCGCTTGCCTGGATGCTTGGTCCTCTGGTTGCCAATCTGCTGGTTTCCTCTCGGGGCGTTAACGTTGTAGTGCCGGAGCGCCTGCGCAATGTTTTTCTCGCTGTTATGGGGTTGGTGTTAGGCAGCCAGGTGACACCGGAGCTCGCTCAGCGGGTGGTCGACTGGCCAATATCAGCTGTGCTATTGCTAGCGGGCATTAGCGCCTCCACGGTGGTGGCTTCGGCCTGGTATCGGCGCTGTGGGTTTGATTCCGTCAGCGCTTGGTTTGCCGCCGCTCCTGGCGCCATGACGGCGATGATTATCCTGGGCGACAAATGTGGCGGTGACCCTCAGCGTATTGCTATTGCCCAGTCGCTTCGCGTGATTTTGGTGATTTTAGTGTTACCTCCTCTTTTTTGGGCCTACGAGGGCGGGGAGGGTGGCATGGCGTTACGGGCAAATGAGTTTGAACATGCCTGGATGCTATTGCTTATTCCTCTGCTACTGCCGCTCGGGCGCTGGCTACGTTTTCCTACCCCCGCCTTATTGGTACCGCTGCTTACCGCTGCACTGCTTTCAGGGTTTGATATTGCCAGTCTTCGCTTGCCCGACTGGGGAATGAACCTGATGCTTTGGGTATTGGGCAGCGCAATCGGTTCTCGTTTTAAAGGCATGACGCGACGGTTGTGGGGGCGCTATTTATGGCAGTCAGGCATTGCCACGCTGTTGGCGCTTATGGTGTTGGCTCTGTTTGCCGAATTGATTCATCAGTTTGTGGGCGTTGGCCGTGATGTAGCTCTACTGGCGCTGGCACCCGGCGGGGTTGGCGAGATGGCCATTTTGGCGGTGGCGCTTAATATTGACCCGGTATTCGTCGCATTTCATCACCTTCTTCGCATGGTGACGTTGATGGTTTTTGCGCCATTTTGGGCTCGCTGGCTTTTACGGCATCAGGCATCTAACCCTACTAATGATCGATAAGTAACGTAAGGAACGTTCATGTTTTCTCGTATGCTGCAGCCGCTATTTCGTTACTTTGAAACGCGCGTAGATCCTTACCCCATGGAGGATGTGCAAACACCGCCTAAAGGCCTGTTGCCTTTCATCAAGCACTTCTCGCGCCCGGTATTGCCGTTGCTGATTGCCATGACGCTATTTACTGCGTTGGTGTCATCTGCGGAGGTGGTTTTCTTTAACTATATGGGGCAACTGGTTGATTGGCTGGGCAATGTAGAGCGTGAAGGCTTTTGGGCTGCGAATGGCCTTTGGTTGACCGGAGTCGGTGTGTTGATGCTTGTGGGGCTGCCACTGTTGGTGCTGGCTCAATCGTTGATTACTCATCAAAGCATCTTCGGTAATTACCCGATGATTGGCCGTTGGCTCTCGCATCGTCATATGCTCAATCAAAGCTTGGCTTTTTACCAGGACGAGTTTGCCGGGCGGGTGTCCCAAAAAGTGATGCAAACCGCCCTGGCGATCCGCGAAACGGTCACCAAGGTGATGGGCCTTTTGGTCTATGCCATTGTGTATTTTACCGGTGCGGCGATTTTGTTGGGGCGGGCCGATTTGTGGCTATTGCTCCCTTTGGGGCTTTGGCTTGTTGGGTATCTGGCCATCATGCGCTTTTTTGTTCCTCGGCTGCGTGATGTGTCCATGGCGCAGGCCGATGCCCGCGCGCAGATGACTGGGCGCGTGGTCGACAGCTACAGCAATATTCAAACCATAAAGCTATTTGCGGATACCGAGCGTGAGCAGTGCTATGCACGTGATGCCATGGAAGGGTTCATGGAAACTGTGCACCGGCAGATGCGTCTGGTCACCATTATGAGTGTCAGCTTAACGCTACTAAATACCGCGCTGCTGGTAGGCACGGCAGGTATGGCGATTAGCACCTGGTATTACGACGCCATTTCGCTAGGCGTATTAACCATCGCGATTGCGCTGGTGATGCGCATTCGCTTTATGTCTGACTGGATTTTATGGGAAGTGGCGGGCTTGTTTGAAAATATTGGTACGGTACAGGATGGCATGAACACTATTGCCCGCGAACCGACCATCAGTGATGTGCCCAATGCGCCCGCCCTCCATGTACCGGCGGGTAAAATTCATTTTGATGCGCTGCGCTTTGGCTACGAGCAGGCCAAAGGCGAAAGCCGAACCGTGTTTGATGGGTTGAACCTGACAATCGCCCCCGGTGAGAAAATTGGCCTGATTGGTCGTTCAGGCGCGGGTAAATCGACCCTCGCTAACCTACTGCTGCGTTTTTATGATGTTCAGGGCGGGCGCATTCTTATCGATGAGCAGGACATTGCTCAGGTCACGCAAACCTCGTTGCGTCACCAGATTGGCATGGTGACCCAGGATACCTCGCTTTTGCACCGTTCACTGCGCGATAACATTCGCTACGGCACCCCACAGGCAGATGATGAAGCGGTATGGGCCGCCGTATGCCGTGCCCATGCGGATGCGTTCATTAACGACCTGGTGGATCCTCAGGGGCGTCGTGGGTTAGACGCACATGTGGGCGAGCGCGGCGTTAAGCTGTCGGGCGGCCAGCGCCAACGTATTGCCATCGCGCGCGTACTATTGAAAAACGCGCCTATTTTGGTATTGGATGAAGCCACGTCGGCGCTGGACTCTGAAGTGGAAGCCGCCATTCAAGAGCAGTTGGATACGTTAATGGAAGGCAAAACGGTTATTGCTATTGCCCATCGTCTCTCTACCATTGCAATGCTTGATCGACTGATCGTGGTCGAGCAGGGGCGTATTGTAGAAAGCGGCACGCATACCGAATTGCTCGCTCAAGACGGTATTTATGCGGGGCTATGGAAGCGCCAGTCGGGCGGCTTTCTTGGGGTCGATATGTGATGTTTCTGATCCTCTGCTAACGTGTTCCAGATGACAGCTAACCCAGGAGATCGACAATGCAAGTGGTAACGCTACAGGCCCCAGGTGGGCTGGATAAACTTAATGTGCAGGAGGCCACGGCACCCGGCGCACCTGCAGCGGGTGAGATTCGCGTACGCATCCATGCAAGCTCGCTGAATTTTCATGACTACGGCGTAGTGGCGGGCATAATGCCGACCGCTGACGGCCGTATTCCCATGTCGGATGGGGCGGGTATTGTTGAAGAGGTCGGTGAGGGAGTATCCGAGTTTTCAGTGGGTGATCGCGTGGTATCGACGTTCTTCCCCTACTGGTTGGAAGGCCCTGCACGCATTGCGGATTTTACGACAACGCCTGGCGATGGTGTCGATGGCTACGCCTGTGAACAGGTGGTTCGCCCGGCACAGTGGTTTACCCATCAGCCCAAGGGGTATAGCCATGCTGAGTCGGCAACGCTCACTACCGCAGGGTTAACGGCATGGCGTGCACTTGTGGTGGATGGCGGCTTGAAAGCAGGCGATACGGTTTTGGTGCTGGGCTCTGGCGGTGTATCCATATTTGCGTTGCAGTTTGCACGCATGATGGGCGCCCACGTTATCGCGACGTCATCTTCCAGCGCGAAACGCGAGCGGTTACGTGAATTGGGTGCTACCCATACGATTAACTACAAGGAAACCCCTGAATGGGGCAAGCAGGTTAATGAGCTGACGGATGGTCAAGGCGTTGATCATATTGTCGAAGTAGGCGGACCTGGCACGCTACCGCAATCTATCGAAGCGATCAAAATTGGTGGGCATATCTCATTGATTGGTGTGCTGACAGGCCGCCAAGGGGACATTCCAACTGCGAAGCTAATGGCGAAGCAGGCGCGTTTGCAGGGCCTGATTGTGGGCAGTCGTCGCCATCAGATAGAGATGATCAAGGCTATTGAGGCTAACGATATGCGCCCCGTTATTGATCGGGAGTTTGCATTAGCCGAGATTGCGGAGGCTTTTCGCTACCAAGAGGCAGGCAAGCATCTAGGAAAAATTTGTTTAACGTTCTAAAAGCGTTTACGTGTGATCTTTACCAGCACTGCCCATAAGGGGGTGCTGGTAGAGCAAGGTGATTATTCTGCTAAACGGCTATACACGACGCCCTTGATTTCAAGCTCCCAGATATGCTCATAAGGCACGGTGATGCTATCCACCTCATCAGGATCATCGTGGCTTTTGTGTAGCTGCTGTTCGGGAATGACCGTTGCATCCATTTTGCGGGCGAGCTGAATGCGCGCACTAAACCGGTTGCCAGCCTGGTCAATAAGAACGCGCTCTCCCGACATGCATTTTTCAAGCTTGGCGTAGAGCTCTGCCTCGCTAACATGAACAATACTCATGGTCGCCTCCTGCGTAACATGAAATGGTTGCGGATAATGGTTATCTCTGAAGATGTCATTTTAGTCGATAAGTTCGAATAGCTCCGCAGAGATTTATCCTCAAGATACTAACCTTGTTCTTGTGTAATGTATTGACCGTAAACCTCAGAGCGTTCGTTGTTTGATGGCGCCTACTTATCAAGCGTCTGTCCATGCAGAGCGACAGCGTTTGGCGGTGTACTGCCGAGGCAGTGAGGTGTGGCAGCAGTTTTTGTTTATTACCGACCTAACCGTGCAGGGGAAGCAGGTGCTGAGCGATGCCGGTATTAACCCCGCGCTGTTGTCACCGAATGCTGCGCTGGGTGGTCATGCGGTATTGGCCGTCAGCAATACGCTGACGGCCACTTTAAACGTACCGGAGCGCGCTATTTACGCTGTCTCTTCGGGTAGCTCAGCGCTGTGGAAGACGTTTTGTACATCGTCCAGATCGGTGAGCATGCCCACAAATTTTTCAAATAGCGCCACGTCATCGCCTTCGAGCGGCGTGGTGTTTTGTGGCAGAAACTGAATCTCATCAATTTCAAAATTGAGCTCACCGAACGCATTCAGCAGGGCTTGCTTGGCTTTAGAATATTCGGTGTGTGGCGCATAAACCGTAATACGCGCTTCTTCCTGCTCAATGTCGGTCACATCAACATCGGCTTCCATTAGCGCTTCAAGCACCGCCTCTTCTTCCTGGCCGACAAACGCAAAAATCGCGCAGTGATCGAACATGTGGCTAACGCTGCCGGGGGTGCCAATCTTGCTTTTCGTTTTGGTAAAGCAACCGCGTACATCGCCAAAGGTGCGGTTAGGGTTATCGGTTAAGCAGTCGACAATCACCATGGCGTTACCGGGGCCAAAGCCTTCGTAGCGTGCTGGAGAGAAGTCTTCGCCACCTGCGCCGCTGGCCTTGTCTAGCGCTTTATCAATAACGTGCGAGGGAACCTGATCTCTTTTTGCACGCTCTATTAAACCGCGCAGGGCAAGGTTACCGTTCGGGTCGGAGCCGCCTGCTTTTGCAACAACGTAAATTTCACGCCCGTATTTGCTGTAAACCTTGGTTTTTGCGTCGGCCGTTTTAGCCATCGATTCTTTACGGTTTTGAAACGCCCTACCCATATCGGAGTCCTTTATTAGCCGTGCCACGCCTGCCTTGACAGCAGGCGTCATTTTCATCGAAAAAGGGGCAAATTTTACCCAACAGAGTACCATGCTAACAGCGTTATTTAAGCGAGACGACGTTATACAGCAAGCAACTCAGCCGGTAACGGCATTGGCGCATGTAGACGATGATTCATTAACAAGTAAAAAGAGGAAAAAATGCCGTTCTCACTCTGGTTGTCACTCGCGGCTATCTGCGCCATGGGGGCGATGTCGCCCGGGCCCAGCCTCGCTCTGGTTTTAAAACACACGCTGGGCGGTGGGCGGTGGCCAGGCATTACCGCTGCTTTATTTCATGCGGCTGGTGTCGGATTTTATGCGCTTTTGACCGTCTGGGGGCTGGGCGCGTTAGTGACTCGTTCGCCTGACGTTTTTCAACTGGTTACCTGGGCGGGCGCCGCCTATTTAGCCTGGTTAGGCATCAAGGCGTTACGGGCTGGTAGGGCGGGGGCAATGAGTCAACAGGGGGCGGTAACCACTCGCCGTCAGGCGGCCAAAGAGGGGATGCTAGTAGCGCTGGGTAATCCCAAGCTGATTATCTTTTTTGTAGCGTTGCTGAGCCAGTTTGTTACTCCTGATATGAGTAGTATGGCAAAGATGATCGTCGTACTAACCGCTATGCTTATTGATGGTGGTTGGTACGTGCTGGTGGCGGTCGGCTTGTCGCATTCGCGGGTACTGCCTTGGTTGCAGCGCCATGCGCACTGGATCAATCGATTAACCGGCGTGCTACTGATTGCGCTGGCGCTGCGCGTTGTCATGGGGCCAATTACCTTGGGTTAATAGGCCGTTGTGCTTGGCAATAATCGATACAAGGCGCTGGTGCCATCCCTGTAGCCGTGGCAAGGTAGTGTTTATATCGCCTGGAAGGTGTAAGGCTTAATAATGACGATTTACGATCAAGACTGTTACACCCACCAAGGGCAGCCGTTTAATTTACGCGCGCTGCGTGGGCAAGTGCTGTTGGTAGTTAATGTGGCCAGCCAATGCGGATTTACGCCGCAATTAAAAGAGCTTGAGGCGTTATACCAGCGCTATCGTGACCGTGGCTTCACCGTGCTGGGGTTTCCCTGCAACCAGTTTGGCCGTCAGTCGCCGGAAAGTGCCGAGGCATTTTGTACTTTTGGTGAGCAAACGTACGGGATAAGCTTCCCGTTGATGGAAAAAATCAGTGTTAATGGTAACCACGCACACACGCTATTTGTCATGCTGAAACAACAGGCGCCCGGGGTCTTGGGCACTCAAGCCATTAAGTGGAATTTCACCAAGTTTCTGGTTGGACGCGATGGCAGGGTCATTACCCGTTTTGGCCCGCGAGATCATGGGCAACCCTTACGCTTGGCATTGGAAGCGGCGCTGGATCGTGAGTAGGTCATTGGCCATCAACGAACCAGAGTGTTGACGGCGGCTTAATGCTCTCCACGGGCAACCTTAACGCGGTTCATAAGCTCGACCCAGCGGTGGCGTACCATCATGGTAGTTAGCCCGGAAAAAAGCGCCCAGCCTTTGCGCCGCCACCCCTTTAATCGCAGGTTATGGCTCACTAACTGTTGCATCAGCTTATGGTCATCAAATTTTCGCCATTCGCTGGCAATCGAAAGTTGATGGCGTGACATCACCGGGGCTAGCTCCAGGCGAAACATCCACTCAAGCTCCATCAGCGGCATGTCGTACTGGTTAATGACCTCGACCATGCGGGCGTAATCCCGTTCGCTGGGTTCGCGGTCTAGCCATAAGGGGGCCAAGGCAAGCCAAAGGTCGCCGCGCTCGTCGACTAGTTGCTGTGCGTTCATGATGGCCTCGCAGGCATTTAAAAGAAGGGGCACTATCCTGCCGTGAAAGGCAAATAAGCTCAAGAGCGGACAGCGCCCGCCTGGCAAGCTAAAATAGCCGCCATGCTTACAGCATTGTCATGCTGATAATGAAATCAATCCGATAGTGAGGTTCGATGTGATTATTAAACCCAAAGTACGCGGCTTTATCTGCACGACTACTCACCCTAAAGGCTGCGAGCAAAACGTGCTTGAGCAGATTGAAGCAACCCGCGCGCGTGGTTTGGATAAAAGCGCCGGCCCCAAAAAAGTGTTGGTGATCGGGGCTTCCAGCGGTTACGGCTTGGCTGCTCGGATTACCGCTGCCTTTGGTTACGGCGCCGATACGCTGGGCGTGTTTTTTGAAAAGCCCAGCAGTGACACCAAAACCGGTACGGCGGGTTGGTACAATAGCGCAGCGTTTGACAAGTTTGCCAAGCAGGAAGGTCTTTACAGCAAGTCGATCAATGGCGATGCGTTCTCTAATGAAGCGCGTGAAAAAGCCATTGAGCTGATCAAGCAAGATATGGGCGAAATCGACCTGGTGGTGTACTCACTGGCATCGCCTGTGCGCAAGCTGCCGGATAGCGGTGAACTCAAGCGCTCAAGCCTGAAGCCGATCGGTGAGACCTACCGCGCCACGGCCATTGATACCAATAAAGACCGGATTATCGAGGCAGAAGTGGAGCCTGCCACTCAGCAGGAAATCGACGATACCATCACCGTGATGGGTGGCGAAGATTGGGAGCTGTGGATGGACGCACTGGACCAGGCGGGCGTGCTGGCCAAAGGCGCACGCAGCGTGGCGTTTAGCTATATCGGTACGGAAATTACCTGGCCGATTTACTGGCACGGCGCCTTGGGTAAAGCCAAGGAAGACCTGGACCGTGCGGCCACGGCGATTGATGACAAGCTTAAAACTAGCGGCGGCGGCGCTAATGTCGCGGTACTCAAATCTGTTGTTACCCAGGCCAGTGCAGCTATTCCGGTGATGCCGCTGTATATCGCCATGGTGTATCGCATCATGAAGGAGCAGGGCGTACACGAAGGCACCATCGATCAGCTCAATCGACTCTTTGGTGAACGGCTCTATGCCGCAGAGCAGAGCGGCGACATGGCCACGGATGATAAAGGCCGTCTGCGTCTGGATGATTGGGAGCTGCGCGATGATATCCAACAGGCTTGCCAGGATCTGTGGCCGGAAGTGACTACCGAGAATCTATTTGATATCACCGATTACGCTGGTTATAAGCATGAATTCTTAAAACTGTTCGGCTTTGAGCGTGATGATGTCGATTACGACGCCGACGTGAACCCTAACGTTGCGTTCGATGTGGTTAATTTATAAACCATTAAGCGACTTGCTTACCGCTTTAACGAATTGCCGGGCCTTTGTGCCCGGCAATTTGCGTTTGACGCGTAAAGTCCGCTAGCGGCAGGCGCAAAATCAATCACTGTTAAATGTTTACTGCTGGATACGCAAGTCCTTGAAGGTTCTGCCATGGTTAAAAGCAGAGTGTTACTCGCTTTTACCATGGAGGAAATATGACCCGTACCGCACGAGTGGAGCCAGTTAGCGAAGACAAGGGCGACGCGATCATCGTATCGGGTTGGCGCGTTGTCGATGTTACCGAGCCTGATACCCCTCAAGAAATATCCCGCCACGACACTGAGCCACAAGCAATTGATGCAGCGCGCCGCTTTGAAGCCGAAACTGCCCACGAACCTGGTTCAGCGCCTGATGATACTCAGGATTACGATGCGTCTGATCCCAACGCAGGCAAAGACGTTTCGTAATAGAGTCGTTTCAGCTGCGGGCCAGAAGGTGCCATGCACAAACGATGTCATGAAACTGATTGGATAAACAGGCAGCGATTATCCCGCAACTGGCGGGTAATGGTGATTTTCAATTCGGTCAACTAACTTGTAAGAGTGTGGCACTCAAGGAGAGACAGCATGAAACGGACTACACTAGCGATTGCAATTGCAGCTCTTTGCACTGGAATGTCCAGTGGCGTGTTTGCTGAGGATAACCAGCAAGAAAATGGTCAATCAGAAGGTGCGCTGGAACAACAGGAAGAGGCGGTCGATGAGCAGGACGACGCTCAGGATGAGCAGCCCGCCGCTATGACAGGTGGCAACGCGGCGTCTTCTTCGGATGTTGATCAGGAGGAGAGAGATGATCCGAACGACCTGATGTCTCGCCAAATAAGTGATATCGAAGGCATGACAGTGGTCAATATGCAGGGTGAAGAAATTGGCGATATTGACCGGATCGTTGAGCATAAAGAGTCTGGCGAACTGTATGCGGTTATTTCCATTGGTGGCGTATGGGGAATCGGTGCCGATGAAGTGGCGCTGCCATTAGATGAAATTGAGCTGAAGGACGACCAACTGGTTACCAACACCACCTACGGTAGTGAAGAGATAGAAGCGACGGCAGAGCAGTATGACGAAGACAATTTCAGCCAGATAGATAACAGTATGACCGTAACGCAGGCCCAGCAGCATCCTAATTAAGATACTGTCATGAGAATGGTCATCTAACGCCTGAAAGGCCATAACACTTTGTTCATGAGTTCGCCTTGCCTTGTATAATGAGGCAAGGCGTTTTTTTGGTCGTTAAACGATTATTAAGATCGTTATTAACTTTCATACAAGTTTTAAGAAAGATGGTTTTTTATTGTTACTTTTATCCTCCGTTGGCTAACGTTTGAAGAGTGACTCATCCAAGGAGGACATCATATGAACCGGACAATAGTAGCCATTGCTATCGGTGCTATCTTTACGAGCATTTCAGCAGCCGTGTTGGCCAATGAAAATGATGCATCACAGAGCGACGGTCAGATGACCCAGCAGCAGAACAGCTCAACAGCCGGACAGCAGCAAAGTACGGACACTCCCCGTAATCAGGAACAGGGCGATACCGAGCGTGAAACCGGCACTCAAGGGCCTCAACAGAGCTCTGAAAGCGACGACCTGGATATGCCTGACCAGGCCGATATAGGCAGCGACGATACGCAGAATGAACAAGGTGGTAACCGCTTGGAAGTTTTGAAAGATGAGGATGCCGACCAGACCACGGTTGAATAGTATAAAACCTCACCATTGTTTCTTGACGAGTTTTACTAAGTAAGCGGTGATAATATACGTGTTAATTTTTATTATAATTCATCGTTAGCTTTGCTCTTAGGCGCTTAGGTCTACTAGCTTTTTAAGTGCAAGCCAACACAAGGAGCAATATTATGAAACGGACAACACTAGCCATTGCTATTGGTGCGATTTGTGTAGGACTTTCAGGCGGCGCTCTGGCTCAAGACGCTAACCAGAACGACACTGACAATGCCGATCAAATGACGCAGCAGCAAGATGCTACGGCGCAAACGCAGCCACAAGGCACAGAAACTGACAGCCGTGCTCAGTCTCAGCCTAATGGCGACGAAACGATGGACGTTGAAGTCGACCAAGAGCCTGCTGAAGTAAAAGTTGAACAAGACTCTCCCAATATTCGAGTAGAGCAGTCAGAGCCGAACGTGACGGTCGAGCAGCCTGAACCCAACGTGACGATTGAACAGCCCGAGCCCAACGTTACCGTTGAAGACGCTGAGCCTAACGTTACTGTTGAGCAGGGTGGCGAGCCTGACGTTAACGTCGAACAAGCCGATGATGCACAGGTCGACGTTAATAGCGATGACGATCAAGAACGCCAGCAGGCTGCCCAGGATAATCGTAACGACCAGGATGACAATAATTCATTGATGTCTCACCCGGTTAGCGAGCTGGAAGGTATGGCCGTCATTAACCAGGATGGCGAAGAGATCGGTGATATTCAACATATCGCTCAGCACAACGACTCTGGTGACCTGTTTGCCATTATCTCAGTCGGTGGTATCTGGGGCTTCGGCGCGACAGAAATCGCTTTGCCGATGGACGAAGTGGAGTTCCAGGATGAACAGCTCATCATGAATACCACGTATGGCAGTGACGAGATTGAAGCGTCCTCAGAGGATTATGTCGAGGATAACTATACGCAGGTCGATAGCGATATGACGCTATCCGAAGCGAAGCAGAATCAAAACCAATAAGCGATTTGATCGATAAGTGGCTTAGATGCTGACAGGAAGGGCAGGGCGTTCGCGCCTCGCCCTTTTTCTATTGGGGGCTATCAGGCACTGCCCAAAACGTCACAATTGGGTAAGATGACGTTTCATTTACTGATGGCGTTTTGGCATGCAGCTCAGCTCTTTGTCTCCCCCGTTAACACTTGCGCGCCAGCGCATTGGGGTATTACTGCTGCCTGGCTTTTCCATGCTCTCACATGCCAGTGCCGTCGAGCCGCTGCTGATGGCCAATCAACTTAGCGGCCAGGTGCTCTATCAGGTGTTTACACTCAGTACCGATGAGCAGCCGGTGCGAAGCAGCGCTCAATTATCCTGTCATGCTGACTACACCCTGGAAGGGGCGCCGCCTCATCTGGACATGGTGCTTATCTGCGCGCCTTCGCCTCTGCCCTATGCGTTACCGGCCAAACTAATGGAGTGGCTGCGCCACCAGCCAAGCCGTACGATGCTGGGCGGATTAGCGGGAGGGGCTGAAGTATTGGCCCGCACGGGATTGCTGGAAGGCTATCGGGCGACCTTACCCTGGCAACGTTTTGCGGCCTTTTCCCAAGCGTATCCTCAGGTGGCGCTGTCGCAACAGCTTTTTGAGATCGACCGCAACCGGATCACTTGTGCCAGCGGTACGGCGGCCATGGACATGATGCTGACGCTGGTGCGCCAACAGCAGAGCAGTCATCTGGTTGAACAGGTGTCAGAGCACTTTATGTGTGAGCGAATTCGCATGGCCGATGAGCGCCAACATGTGCCGCTGCGCCACCGCTTGGGCCACGCCCCGCAGAGCTTGGTAGACGCTGTGACGCTGATGGAAGCCAACATAGAAGAGCCGCTTTCGACCCTGGAGCTTGCTGAGCATTTAGGCATTTCCCGCCGCCAGTTGGAGCGCCTGTTTAAAAAATATCTTCAGGCGGTGCCTAGCCGCTATTACCTCAATTTGCGTTTGCAGGATGCCCGTAAACAGTTGCGTGAAAGTGATCGCTCGGTAGGCGATATCGCGTTTGCGACGGGGTTTTCCTCGGCGGCTCATTTTTCAACGGCTTACCGCAATCATTTTGGATTAACCCCCCGGGAAGAGCGTTTGAGCTGATGCTCGTCCACGTCGCAACATCTGCAGTAACGCATTAGCACCAGAGACCTTCCTTCAGAAATAATCTGAAATATGGGCAGCATTACATAATTTACCGTCACATTACTGAAAGCGGGTGAGCTTGCTCGCCCCGTATACTGATATAACTGATTGACTCAACGAGAGGGACTGACCCATGAGCACGACCCCAACCCGGCAGGATTTTGATCACTACATGACTCCCAACTATGCGCCGCAGCAGATTATTCCGGTGCGCGGAGAAGGCAGCCGCTTGTGGGATCAGCAGGGGCGTGAATATATTGATTTTGCGGGCGGTATCGCGGTGAACTCGCTGGGTCATTGCCATCCCGTGTTGGTGAATGCCTTAAAAGAGCAGGGTGAAAAACTTTGGCATCTCTCCAATATCTATACCAATGAACCCGCGCTTAAGTTGGCTAAAAAGCTGGTTGAACGCACCTTCGCTGACAAGGTGTACTTGTGCTCTTCCGGCGGTGAAGCCAACGAGGCCGCACTGAAGCTGGCGCGCCGTTACGCGGTAGACCATTACGGCGAAAAGAAAGACAAGATCATCTCCTTCAGCCAATCCTTTCATGGTCGCACGCTGTTTACTGTGAGCGTGGGTGGTCAGCCCAAGTACTCCCAGGGGTTTGGTCCAGTGCCTGGCGGTATTTTGCACGCTGAGTTTAATGATCTTGACAGTGTGCGCGCTCTAATGGGCGATGACACGTGTGCGGTGATGGTCGAACCCATGCAGGGTGAAGGTGGCATTTTGCCCGCCACCCCCGAGTTTCTAGAAGGCCTGCGCGAGCTGTGCGATCAGCACAATGCGCTGCTGGTATTTGATGAAGTGCAAACCGGGGTTGGCCGTTGCGGTACGTTGTATGCCTATGAGCGTTATGGCGTAACGCCCGATATTCTCACCAGTGCCAAGTCGCTGGGTGGCGGCTTCCCGGTTGGCGCGATGCTGGCAACCGACAGCGTCGCCAAATCCCTCGCGTTTGGAACCCATGGTTCTACCTACGGCGGTAATGCCTTGGGCTCCGCGATTGCGTTGGCTGCGCTGGAATTTATCGATACGCCAGACGTACTGGAAGGCATTCAAAAGCGCCACGACCTGTTCCGTGAGCAGTTGGAAACCATTAATCGCAAACATGGCGTGTTTAAAGAAATTCGTGGCATGGGACTGTTGATAGGTGCCCAGATGTCGGACGCCTATGAAGGCCGCGCCAAGGATATTCTGCCGCTGGCCATCGAAGAAGGCGTAATGGCACTGATTGCAGGTCCTAACGTGCTTCGCTTGGCGCCTTCACTGGTAGTGCCGGAGGCAGACATTGCTGAAGGTATGGCCCGTTTGGAGCGTGCGATTGAGCGCCTTGTTGCCAACGCATGAATTCGACCACGGCGACATTGAGAGAGGGGGCGTCAAGCATGCTGGTCATTCGTCCGGTAAAAATGGCGGATCTCGAAGCGCTGGTCGTGTTGGCAGAGCATGCGACGCCCAAGCTTACCAACCTGCCCGCTAACCGCGAACGTTTAGAGGAGCGCATTGAGCGCTCCCTGGCGGCGTTTAATGATGAGATCGAGTTTCCGGGTAACGAGCACTACACCTTTGTGCTTGAAAATAGCGCGCTGGTGGATGAGGCGGGGCATGGTGAAATACTGGGAACGGCCACTATTCGTGCCCAGGCGGGCGCCAATGAGGCCTACTACACCTACCGCCAGGAAACGTTGATTCATGCGTCTCAACAGCTCAACGTACGTCGCGAAGTACAAACCCTGGCGCTCTCTCATGAAGTTTCTGACGCTACGCTGCTGTGCGCGTATTCACTAAATCCGCGTTACAAGGGGACCAGCGCCGAAAGCCTGTTGCGGCGTGCTCGGCTGATGTTTATTGCCCAGTACCCCGAGCGCTTTTCGCGCATATTGGCCGTGGCGTTTCCCGGTTACCTGGATGCGCAGAACGAATCGCCCTTTTGGGAAAGTGTGGGCCATCACTTTTTTGCGCGCAGTTTTCACGATATCAACCACATCGCAGGTGTGCGCTCTAAAAGCTTTATTGCTGAGGTGATGCCTCAGTTCCCGCTCTATTTGCCGCTGTTGACGCCACCGGCTCGGGCGGCGATTGGCCGGGAGCATCCTGCGCATGAAGAAGCTTTGCAGGAGATGCTTGCCGAAGGCTTCGTGCGCTCGCGCCATGTGGACATTTTTGACGCCGGGCCGCTTGTGAAAGCCGAACGCGAGTGTTTGGCAACATTCAACCGTGCCGCTTGGCATCCGGTACGCCTTCGTCCGGACGAAACGCTTCCCGATGCCGAACCTGCCTTGATCGCTAACCAAGCGCTGGGTGATTTTCGCTGCATTGTCGCCCGTTACGCGCTTTCAGCCACTGGGCAACTGATGCTTTCAGAGGTGGATGCCAAACGCTTGGGAGTAGAGGAGGGGCGAGCTGTATTTGCCGCACCACTTACTCTGCCCAGCGCGGTGGATGCCTTTGATGAAGGAGAAATATGATGCGCATTCGTCCTATCGCCCGTGCAGATGTTGATGGGTTGCTGGCGCTTGCGCAGCAGGCGGGCGTGGGCTTTACCTCGCTGCCCAATAACCGGGAATTTCTGGCAGAAAAAATTGAAACGTCTGTCCGCGCGTTTGAAGAGCGTACCCCGGTTAACAATCGGCTCTACTTCTTTGTGCTGGAAGATGAGGCCAATGGCGAGCTGGCTGGCTGCTGTGCCATTGAAGGCCAGGTAGGGCACGAAGTGCCTTTTTATAACTATCGGTTGGGCACGCTGGCGCACTCGTCGGTACAGCTGGGTTTACACCGCACCATCGATACGCTGTTTTTAAGCTCTGACCATACCGGCGATGCCGAAGTATGCTCACTGTTTTTGCGCCCGGAATACCGCGGCGAGGCCAATAAGCACCTGCGTAACGGTGCGCTGCTCTCCAAGGCGCGCTGGCTGTTTATTGCACAGTTTCGTGATCGTTTTCCTGAGAAAGTGCTCGCTGAAATGCGCGGCGTGTTCGATGAGCAGAACCGCAGTCCCTTCTGGGAGAGCCTGGGAAAACACTTTTTTCCCATGGACTTCAGCGAAGCCGACCGCTTGACCGGTCTTGGGCAGAAAAGCTTTATCGGTGAATTAATGCCGCGCTTTCCCATTTACACCACGTTTATGGCCGAGGAGGCGCGCGCGTGTATTGGCCAAGTGCATCGCCATACCCGGCCCGCCCTTGAAATGCTCAAAAAAGAGGGGCTGCGCTGGGAAGGCTATATCGATATTTTTGACGGTGGCCCGACGGTTGAAGCCTATATCGACGATGTGCGGGCTGTGCGCAATTCGCAGCTATATCACGTTGAAGTATCGACCAAGGCGCCTGATGAGAGCGTTAGCCGCTGGTTGGCCGCGACCACCACCATGCAGGCCTTTACCGCCGCGTGGATAGGCCGTGCACCCACCCGCGATACGATTGTTTTAAGCCACTCAGAAGCCGAGCGCCTAGGGGTTACCACAGGTGATGCCGTGCGGCTTCTGGAAACCTGAACAGGTAGGAGAGCATGATGCACGCCCAACAACAGCAGCTTATCAACGGCGCCTGGGTGAATGGCGCTGCAGCATCGTTTAGTAAGTTTGACCCCGTCTCAGGCGGGCTGCTCTGGCAAGGGGCATCAGCCAGTGATACGCAGGTTGAAGAAGCGGTAGCCGCTGCGCGTAAGGCGTTTCCCGAATGGGCAAAAACGCCCTTTAGCGAACGCCAGGCGTTGGTCGAACGTTTTGCTGAGGTACTTAAATCGCGCAGTGAAGCGCTGGCTGTCGCCATTGCCTCTGAAACCGGCAAGCCGCTTTGGGAAGCGCGTACAGAAGCGGGCGCTATGGTGGGGAAAATAGCGCTCTCACTCAAGGCGTACAAGGAGCGCACCGGCGAACGCGAAAAAGCTGTAGGCAGTGCCAAAGCGGTGCTGCGCCACCGTCCGCATGGCGTGATGGCAGTGTTTGGCCCCTATAATTTCCCGGGCCACTTGCCTAACGGTCATATGGTGCCGGCTCTCCTGGCAGGCAACACGGTGGTCTTCAAACCGAGCGATCAAACACCGCTAACCGCGGACTTGGCGCTGCAGTGCTGGCAAGAAGCCGGGCTGCCTGCTGGCGTCATCAGTCTTGTTCAAGGCGGTGTACCGGTGGGGCAGGCGCTCTCTGCACACCCTGGGATCGATGGCCTGCTGTTTACCGGCAGTGCAAAGGTTGGCGGCATGCTGCAACAGCAGTTTGCCGGGCAGTTGGATAAAATCCTCGCGCTGGAGCTTGGGGGCAACAATCCGCTGGTGGTTAAGGACGTGGATGATGAGCGCGCCGCCGTGCTGGCCATTTTGCAATCCGCCTTTCTGTCCGGCGGCCAGCGCTGCACGTGTGCACGCCGTTTAATCGTACCCCAGGGCGAGGTTGGCGACCGGCTAATTGACGCGCTTTCCGAAGCGATTGCCAGGCTTCATGTGGCCGGGCAGTTTGATGAGTCGCCCACACCGTTTTACGGCGGCCTGGTCAGTGTGGCGGCGGCTGATGGCCTGCTAAAAGCACAGGATGAGCTGGAAACACTGGGTGGCACGGTGATTAACCGTATGCAGCGTGTTAAAGACAATACCAGTCTGCTCACGCCTGCGTTAATCGATGTGACGGGCTTGGAAGTGCCTGACGAGGAGTACTTTGGCCCGTTATTGAAGGTGCACCGTTACCACGATTGGGACGAGGCGTTAACGCTTGCCAATAACACGCGCTATGGCCTCTCGGCGGGTTTGATTGGCGGTGAAAAGGCCGACTGGGACGATTTTCTGCTGCGCATCCGTGCGGGTATTGTGAACTGGAATCGCCAGACTACCGGGGCTTCGGGTGATGCGCCGTTCGGCGGCGTCGGCGACAGCGGCAACCATCGCCCCAGCGCGTACTATGCGGCGGACTACTGCGCCTATCCGGTGGCCTCCATGGAAGCCGAGGCGTTGGAGATGCCCGATACTCTGCCGCCGGGAGTTAGTCTGTGAGCACCTCTGCGATCAGTAACGTTAGGGAAGTCAATTTCGATGGCCTGGTAGGCCCGACGCATAACTACTCAGGGCTCGCCGTAGGCAATGTGGCTTCCATGAGCCACGGCGGCCTTGAGTCCAATCCTAAAGAGGGGGCGCTACAAGGGCTTTTAAAAATGAAATCCTTGATGGAGGCAGGCTACACCCAAGGCGTTCTGCCGCCTCAACAGCGCCCGGATATCGGCGCGCTGCGCGATTTAGGTTTTAGCGGCAGCAACCACGAAGTGCTGGCCCGTGCTGCCGCCGATGCACCGCAGTTGCTGCGGGCTGTATGCTCCGCTTCGAGCATGTGGACGGCTAACGCCGGCACCGTTACCCCCAGCATCGACGCGCCGGACCGCCGGGTGCACTTCACTCCGGCCAATCTGCAATCAAGCTTTCATCGCTTTCTTGAGCCGCAGACCACGGGCCGCGTGCTGCAAGCCATTTTTCACAGCGAACAGCACTTCGCCCACCACCCAGTGCTGCCCGCCACGCCGGCGTTTTCCGATGAAGGTGCTGCCAATCATACTCGCCTGTGTGGTGAGTACGGTGAGCCGGGCATTCATCTGTTTGTGTATGGCCGCCAAGCGTTTGGTGACGTGCGTAGCGGCGAGCGCGAGCCAGCACGCTATCCCGCCCGCCAAACGTTGGAAGCCAGCCAAGCGGTAGCCCGCCAGCATGGGCTTGTTGAGTCGCAAACGGTATTTGCTCAGCAGCATCCGGACGCTATTGATGCGGGCGTATTTCATAACGACGTCATCGCCGTGGGCAATGGCCCCGTGCTGCTGTATCACGAAATGGCTTTCCTGGACGAAGAGGGCACGCTCGACGAGTTGCGCCGCAAGATGACGACGCCCTTGATTCCTGTCCGCGTACCCATTGAAGCAGTGAGCCTGGAAGATGCAGTGGCGTCGTACCTGTTTAACTCGCAGCTGCTTTCCAACCCTGATGGCACCATGACGCTGGTCGTGCCCAGCGAATGTCAGGAGCGTGAAGCCGTCTGGCGCACCGTTCAAGACTACCTGCTGGCAGGCAATAACCCCATCAGTGACGTGGTGGTGAAAGACGTCAAGCAAAGTATGCGCAACGGCGGCGGCCCCGCCTGCCTGCGCCTGCGCGTTGCTCTTTCAGAAGCCGAGCGCGCAGCACTGACCGGCCGCGTATTGCTCACTAATGATCTTTACGAAGACCTTACTGCTTGGGTCAACCGCCACTACCGGGATCGCTTGGCACCTGACGACCTCGCCGATCCGCAGTTGGCAGAAGAGTCGCTCAGCGCACTGGATGAGCTAACGCAGCTTCTGCAAATAGGGTCGGTTTACCCGTTTCAGTTGGGGTAGGGGGTAAGGCAGAAATAAAGTAGAGCGTCAGGCATTGCCCTGACGTTAGTCTGTCAGAGGTGAGCCGATGCAGCGCTCAAAAATGGATGCTAACGGTTGATAGTCGCAATAGTAGCTGGCGATATTGGCCGCTATCCATTCACGCTGCTCGAGTGGGTGCCATGAAAGGTGATAGCCACAGTTGATGATGAGGTGTTCAAAGAGTAATCGCTGTGCGCGACCGTTACCTTCTCTAAAGGGATGAACAACATTTAAATCACCATACAATTCAGCGCACGCCGGTATGAGTTCTGCTTTCTCAAGCTGAATAAATAATCGTGTTCTGCAAGTTTGGTAAACAGCTTTTCCGCTTCGGGAATGATGCGATTGACGTGGCAAAATCGCGTATCGCCTTTGGCTATATCAATAGTGCGCACACTACCTGCCCAGTCATAGAGGTCATGGAATAGCTGATGATGAAGGTGTTTCAGGTACGCAAAATTATAGGGTGGCTGCAAAAGCTCAATGCTATCCGCGTTAACAAGCGATAGATCGCGCTCCGCTTCTTCAAGCTCTGCCGTGTCGTAAATTTCCAGCTTATTACGCAAGATATCAGTACCGGGATAGCAATAAGGGTCTTGGCCGACGCCGTACTTATCCATTAGCAATTTTTATATTTTTTATATTTCACTAATACATCGGCTTTATTGGTTTTAGGCGCCTGAGAATCAACGGTGATCCCTTCCAGTGCCATGCTCGCTTGGTAATTTGAACGCCTGACCTGTGCATAATAGCGGCGCTTTGTTTCCAAAGAGACGTTGTTCATACTCCCTCCTTCGCTATTTATCTACGCTACTGCCTAGTATAGCGGATTAAGGGGGTGATTCTCATCTTAACAGCGGAGTCATATTGTAAATCGCTGGCAACGTAATGATTTATGATGTCAGCTTCTCCAGGAACAACATTCGCAATAGGTGCCGATAGGAGCGCCAGGAGTAAATATGACGCCACTGATTGTGCCGACTAACGATAAGGATTTTGCAGAGCAACTGATCCGCCAGAATATGTCCGGCTACTATGAGCAGTTGGATATGCACTGGGACAGCGCTTTGTTTGAAAGTGAGTGGCGCACCCTGGAAAGCTATCAGTTGGTCATTAACACGCACCCGGTGGGCCTACTGTGTATCAACCAGGCTACCGAGGCTTGCTATATTCGCGAGCTGCAAATCGCGCCGCAGTGGCAGTGTCAGGGTTTTGGTACGGCAGCCATCCATCATATGGTACACAGGGCGCGGCAATCGAGTATCGATACGCTGCGCCTTCGGGTGTTCTGCATTAATCCTGCCGTCGCGCTCTACGAACGCATAGGCTTTCACATTCGTAAAACGGAAGGCAATACTCACTACATGGAACGGCGTATTGTTTAAGTGATGCCTGCCAGATATGCCTTTGTTTATTTAGGAAATTTGCTTGGCTTTGCCGACATTAAGTAGGGCGATACCGGCGCCTATCAGTAGGGCGCCGGGCAATAAGCCCTCGGGGGCGGCTTCGCCCTGTAGCACTATCGCCACTGGTACGCCAACCACGGCACCGACGGAACCCAACAGGCTGAGAAGCACTGGCCCGCCGGTTTTTTGAAGCAGAAATAGCAGTAAAAACTGGCCTGCAAATACCATTGATTGAAGGGCAATTAGTAGAAGTGGTAGACGTTGCCCGCTTGGAATACCAAGCGAAAAACCAGGCAGCAGGCCGACGCTGAACAGAAGAGCCGCCGCGGCGATTAACATTCCGGGAGCAAGGGCATCGCCTGAGACACCCGCTGGCCAGCGCAGTGTCCGATAAAGATTGCCGATAGCCAGTAGTACCGGCCCCGCCAACGCTAGAAAAATCCAGGCATAGTCGGCATCAGGCGCGGAAAGCTTGTGAGCCGCTAGGGTGATGGCGCCAGCAAGCGCAGACATAACGCCCATCGCACGCATCATCTGAAAGCGTTCCAGCCTTACTATCAGCGCGCCGACATAGGTGAGCAGCGGCGGCAACGTAATCACCAAGGCGACAAAGCCAGCGCCGATATGTGGAATAGCCGAGAAGAAAATCAGGTTAGAACCCGCAACGCCCACAAGGGCCGAAACAAGGTAGTACTCAAGTGTGCGGCCCGTGACAGGTGGCAAATTGCTGCGCAGCGCTGCCACCACCAACAGAATCAAGGCCGCGCCAGTAATCGACCAAAATAGAAAGGCGAGTGGCGACAGCTGCACATCACCGGCCAGTTTGGCCACATTGGTCGAAAGTCCTAGCAGCGCGCCACCTGCCACAAGATAGATAAATGCGGCAAGTCGCTTCTGTTTGGGAAGTGCCCCTGATCTTGCCTTGGATGGTTGCATAGAGTGGCTCTTGTGGTTGCTCTGTAAAATGATTCTCAAAATATCTTGATATCAAGATATATGGTTTTTTATCTTGACGTCAAGCTAAAAGGCGGTAAGCATGAACGCCATGGATCATGTCGATAAAATACTCACACAGTGGCAGCAACAGCGCCCCGACCTGAACGTGGCCCCAATGGGCACGCTGGGCCGACTCAAACGACTGAATCAGAGCTTGATGCGGCGCATGGAGCAGACGTGGGCGGTGTATGGCCTTAACGACTCAAGCTTTGATGTACTGGCCACGCTGCGCCGTGAAGGCCCGCCTTACGCGCTTTCTCCCAGCGACTTAATGGCCTCCACCATGGTGACGTCCGGCACTATGACGCACCGCCTTCAGCAGCTGGAAAAAGCGGGATTGATTGAGCGTGTCAAAAACCCCGCCGACGGACGAGGCTTTCTGATTTCGCTATCTGAGAAAGGGTTTGTGCTAATCGATGAGGCCATTGTTGCCCACGTAGAGACCCAAGCAGAGCTGGTTAGTGGTTTGAGCGACGAGCAGAGGGCGCAGCTTGATGCGCTACTTAAGCAGTTTTTGAACAGTGTTGAGAAGCAGTGAGGCGTGAACGTGGGCATTCTGTGAGATATCTTTGTCGCAGGCTGTGTTGGCTGCAGAGGTTTAGTGACTATTTGGCGAGATGGCCGTATGTCGGACCATGTATAATCGGCGTTTTATACTGTTTGAAGTCTTAATGCCCGATGGAGATTGCACCGCGATGTCTTTACGTTTTAGCTGGTCGAGACTGGACGAATTAAGCACGCACGATTTTTATAACATCGTAAAGGCACGTGAAGCGGTGTTTGTGGTGGAACAGCGGTGTGCCTATCAGGAAATTGATGAGCTGGACCCGCTTGCCTGGCATCTTTCCGCCACGGTTGATGGTCAGCTCGCGGCGTATATCCGAGTAGTGGGGCCGGGTGATAAATTCGCCGAGCCCTCCATTGGCCGAGTGATGACACTCAAGGCTTTCCGGGGCCATCAATATGGCCGGGCGCTTATGAGCGAGGCGATTCGTTTTACCGAGCAAACCTATCCTGGTCTGGGCATTAAGATCGGCGCACAAGTCTATTTGAACGTTTTCTATGAGTCGTTTGGGTTCAAGCGAATCAGTGAGCCTTACGATGAAGATGGCATACCGCATATTGATATGGTCAAACCCGCCTCCCACGCATAAACGATCATGGAACAGGAGTTTAATCCCGTGACCGCTTCAGATGCCTGCTTTTCAGAGAGTGAACGCCACGGGCTTTATCGTGCCATTTATGAGCGTCGTGATGTGCGCTCGCTGTTTCTTCCTGACCCGATTCCCGCTGACGTGCTGGCGCGACTATTGCAGGCTGCCCACCATGCGCCTTCGGTAGGGTTCATGCAGCCCTGGGATTTTATGGTCATTGAAGGTGACGAGGTCAGGGCGTCTATCCTTGCGTTATTTGAGCAGGAAAACCAGAAAGCCGCTGAGCGTTTTGAGGGGGAGCGTAATGATCTTTACCGTAGCCTAAAGCTTCAAGGGATTGTCGAAAGCCCGCTGAATCTATGCATCACCTGCGACCGCAGCCGAGGTGGACCACACGTGCTAGGCCGCAACAGCATTGTCGAAACTGACTTGTTCAGCACGTGCCTGGCGGTACAAAACCTGTGGTTGGCCGCGCGGGCCGAAGGGGTTGGCGTTGGCTGGGTAAGTATTATTGATCAGGCTCAGTTAAGTGACACCTTGAACCTGCCTGATCACGTATATCCCGTGGCCTATCTATGCCTTGGCTATGTCAGCGAGTTTCTGGATCAGCCGGAGCTTGAAGCCAAAGGCTGGCGCTCCAGGCTACCGTTAAGTGAGTTGGTACACGGCGATAGTTGGGGGCAACCGCTTGAGAATGGTCCTCTTGATGCGCTGCTGCGCGATTCGTCACGCTAATCGCCGCAGGTGCGCGCTTTTGCATGATGGTGCGAGGCGGGCTACAGGGTTGCCGTGACGGTGTTAATTTCAGCAAAATAAGGTAAATAGTGATGCGGGACACCACTATCCAGCGACTTAGCGCAGATAGTCCTCATCTTCCCATCGTAGTGCGCTGGACGTTTGCAGCGTGGGGGAATTTATACCCAGGGCTAACGCTAGAAGAAGCCATTGATGACACGATGTCTGAGTGCGGTATCTCAGGTGTACCCTCCGTATTTATTGCTTTGCAAGACGACGTACCTGTCGGCACTGCCTGCTTAATTGACGATGATATGAGCATTCGGCGCGAATTAACGCCGTGGCTGGCCTCTGTTTTCGTAGCGCCTGAGTGGCGCGGGCAGGGTGTTGCTTCCGCGCTGGTGCAACGCGTGGAGGCAGAAGTGCGCAATAGCGGTATTCACCAATGTTATCTCTATACCCCTGACCAGCAGTCGCTTTATCAGCGGCTAGGTTGGCAAGCGATAGAAACGCTTGAATACCGAGGCGAAACCGTGACGCTCATGCGACGCCTCTTAACGGAGTAAAGACGTTGATGACGCAGTGGACGCGGAGTGTACTACTTCGGTACCGTCGCACGCTGCCGCTTTGGAATACCTAGCGACAAGCCGTTGATCGGCCGACGATTTGCCGATCACACAACATGAAAATAGGTAGGCCAGTGGTACGACGGCTAACAAAATTTTAGGGAATCACCATGCGGCGTTTACTGGTACTGCCCACCTCGCGTGCGGGTTGGGGTTTATTAATTGCGTTTTTAACACTCATCGCTATGGGAACGTGGCCGATGATTGGTTGGGTAAACCGGGCAACGTTAGTGCTAGGCCTGCCCCTGATGGTGGTATGGAGCTATCTGGTTATTTTTTCTTGCGTGGTGGTCATGCTGATAGGCAACCGTATCGTAGAGCGAGATAACCATGAATAGCCTCTGGCCTCTGCTGATTACGCTTATCTATGTGGCCATTGCCATGATGATTGGCTTACGCGCCCGCGGTGGGCAGGCCACCCGTGCCAATATGAACAGCCTGGAAGAGTGGGGGGTTGCTGGGCGTAGCATGGGGCCGGTCACGCTGTATCTGCTGATTGCCGCAGGGAGCGTCAGTGCTTATACCTTTATGGGCGCACCGGGCTGGGCTTATTCGAAAGGGGTAGCGGTCTTTTACGTCGCTATCTATTTGGCATATCTGGCCCTGATCGCCTGGTACTTTGGCCCCAAAGTATGGCAGTTTGGCGCTGAGTTTGGCCACGTTACTCAGGCAAGCGCGATTGCTGACCGTTATCAAAGCCCTACCTTGGGGGCGCTGGCATCGCTGGTAATGGCGGTTGGCTCAATTGCTTATGCGGTGCTTCAAACGGTTGGTTCGGCCTATATTCTGTTTGTGATGAGCGGCGGGATCATTCCTGTCTGGTTAGGCGTTGTGTTGGTACTTGCCTCTATTGCTGTCTATTTGTACGCCAGTGGTCAGCGGGCGATTGGGCGTACCAACGCCTTTCAGGGCGTATTAATGTTGGTCGTTGCCTGGGCTGTAGGCTTGTGGGCAGTGCATAGCGCCACCGGCGGTTTAAGTTTTGCAGCGGTATTTGAGCGTATTCAGGCTGAGCATGTAGCGTTTTTAACCCTACCAGGGGCTGGCGGGGATATGAGTTTTAGCTTCTGGACCACCTCGATTATTGTCTCGATGTTCTCGTTTATGCCCCCGGTATGGACCCAGTGGATGAGTGCGTCTTCCGCACGCACTATCCGGCGCAGCGCTACCTGGCTGCCAACGTACTATGTGGTGATTTTACCCATGGTGATTGTGGGCTTTATCGGTATTTACTCGCTACCTGACCTGGCCCGAGCAGACACGGTGGCCCTTGAATATGCCATGCAGCATTTGCCCGTTGTGCTGGTCGGGCTACTGGGGGCGGGTACCCTGGCGGCTTCCATGTCATCAAGTGAGCCGTTTATTCATTCGGTGTCGCTGTCATTAAGTAAGGATGTACTGCAACCGCTGTTAAAGCTTTCAAATGCTACTACTGGCCGACTTGCCAGGCTTATGATCTTACCCATCATGGCCTTGGTGATTGCACCGCTCGCGATTGCTGAACCGGGCAGTCTGGTGATGATTTTGCTGGTAGGGCTGGGATTTGCCTCGCAAGTGTTGCCTGCTTTTGTTGGCATGTTCTTCTGGCCGCGCGCGTCACGTTTGGGCGTTATGGCGGGTATTGTGGCAGGATTTTTGGTTACCGTGGCGTTTACTACGCTATGGCCACACCCGTTGGGCATCCACGCGGGGTTCTGGGGGCTAATCATCAACTTGCCGATATTTGTGGGGGTGTCGTTAGTGACTCCGGCCACACAAGCGGATGTCGTGGAGCGTTTTTTTCGCATTGCGGCGCCGCGTGGTTTAACCCGTCTTGGGAGCGTGAGTCGTTAGGGCCGATTTATCATAAGTGTTTGTAACAGTTGGAAAACCGGGTAATAGCGTTACCCGGTTTTCTTGAGCGAGCGTGTCAGCTTCCGCTAATACCTCCGCCTACCACGCCGCTGCGAAAGCTGTTGGATGGGTTAGTACTGCCGGTGCGGTGTTGTAGATGTTCTCCTACCGCATCCTCAGGTGAGCCTGCCAGTTCGCGGAACATGCCCATGGAACCCAGCAGAGCAGAAGATTCATAAGGCACAAAAACGCGCTCGCCGTCTTTTGCCATGTTGGGCAAACCCTTGATATAGCTCTGGCCGAGTAAATAACCCACCACGGTGCGTTTGTTTTCCTCGCTGTCGCCAATGGCATTCAATACCAGTTTGATGGACTCCTGCTCGCCCTGGGCGCGCAGAATGGCCGATTCCTTATCGCCTTGGGCGTTAAGAATGGACGATTCACGCTGGCCCTGAGCCATGGCGATAGCGGCCGATTTTTCACCTTCGGCTTCGGTAACGGTGGCGCGGCGTTTACGCTCGGCAGCCATTTGTAGGCGCATGGCCGTTTCTACTTCTTCAGGCATGGCAATGTCCTGTACCTCGACGCGAGATATTTTGACCCCCCATTTGGATGCAGGCTCTTCCATGGCAGCCTGAATCTCATTGTTCACTTCCGCGCGGGATTCAAATAGTTTATCCAGCTCCATTTTACCGACCACCGAGCGTAGCGTGGTTTTCGCCAGAACCTCGACGGCCTGGCTCATGTTGACGACTTCGTAAACCGCGCGCTTAGGATCAATAATTTGATAATAAAGCGCGCCATTGATACGAACCGTTACGTTATCGGTGGTCACGACCGGCTGGCCGGGGAAATCCATCACCGTTTCACGGCGGTCAATGCGAATCTCATCCGTGGTAATTGCCTGGTACTCTTCGCCCATTTTGCGATAGCGCAGCATGGTGATCGCGCGGGGCTGCTCAATAAAGGGAACGATGATATTGATGCCACTTTCGAGCACACGATTAAATGAGCCGAGGCGCTCAACTACCATTACTTCCGACTGACGTACAATCACCAGCCCTTTGGAAATAATCACAATGCCGATAACGACAATAATCAGGCTTATTAATAAACCGGGGCTAATAGGTAAATCCATTATTAAGGCTCCTTGCGTAGGGTGGTATCGTCTTGCAAAGGGTTAGGGGCTGACGAGGGGAGGGCAACCAGCGCTGTGGTGCCTTCAAAGCGCTGAAAGATAACGGACGTATCGGGTGGAAGTTCTGTGGCACCTGTGTCCATAACGCGCAAGCGGTAAAAGTCGCCGTTAATTTTGATACCGGTCGCATCGTCATAATCGCGGCGCAACGTATGGTAATGATTGCCTTTTTCGACCCCAGTGCCGGTGGTGCCGTAGGCAACGCCGCGAGGAGAAAAGCGCGGACGAATCACCATCACACCCAAGGGAACTAATAGGCCAGAAAAAATGCCCATGCTCAGCAATTGCCAAGGTAGAGAGAGCCCAAGGGCAGTGACCGCCGCGGTAAGCGCGGCAGCAATACCCAGTGCCAGTAGTACCATTGCACCAGAGGTTAACTCCCCTAAACTGAGAAGTAGCGCCAGTACTAACCATGTATAAGCAGGGTTCCAATCCATAGCACCTCCTTTTAAAAAGTTCTCACAAGCGTACCCTAAGCCACGGCGTTAAGTCGGGTTAATTAGCGAATGAGCAAGCGATAGGCGAAAAACGCATTAGTGGTATTCTGCCTGCTTTAAGAAACCGCTTTAAAAAACATAGCGCACAAAGGGGAATCACGTGACGGGTGTGGTGTATTGGTTGGACATGATGGGTGTGATTGTTTTTGCGCTATCGGGCGTTATCCTTGCGTGTCGGTCAAAAATGGACCCGTTTGGCATGCTGGTGTTGGCCGCTGTGACCGGTATTGGTGGCGGTACACTGCGTGATTTAGTGCTGGGCTTGCGGCCTGTCTTTTGGGTCGCTGATCCCACTTACTTATGGGTTATCCTGGCAACGGTGGGCATTTCGCTGGTGGGGTTCCACTATATTCATCGCTTGTCGCGAAGGTTTTTGCCGATTGCGGATGCCTTTGGCCTTGCCTTGTTTACGGTCATCGGCACCCATAAAGCGCTGTTGCTGGGAACCTCCGGTGTAGTGGCGGTATTGATGGGCATGATGACCGGTGTCGCCGGCGGAATGATCCGCGACATGCTGGCTCAGCGCGTACCGATGGTGCTGCGCGAAGAGATCTACGCTACCGCTGCCATGGCTGGCGGCACTGTATATGTCGCGCTGAACACCTTGAATACGCCGCTGAGCGTTAGTATCGCCATGGCCTTGGCGATTACGCTGGGGCTGCGGTTAGCCGCGATTCGCTGGCACTTGGCATTGCCGGTGTTTGCTTGGGTCACTTTGCCGCCCAAAGAGACGGGTTCAGCAGCGCCGCTTTCGACGCCGGCTAAAGCCAGAGAGCGGGTCAGGATGATTCGGCGCCAGCGCAAAAAGCGCTAATCAGGACGAGGGTAACGAACCGCTTGCCGCCAGCGGTCAAACCACCGCTTGGGTTGCAGTACGTGTAACCTGGGTTCGCTGTTAACAAGCTCCACGCCTATGCCAAGTGCGCCAAGGCGGGCATAGAGCGCGCCATTGGTGCTCTGCTCTTCAAGCGTGACATCGGAAAGCAGCAGTAGAGGGCCGCCGGTGAGTACCAGGTTGCTCAGTTGGATACGTTCGCCATTAAGCGCAAGTTCAGCGGTGCCATTAACATTGTGCACGTTGAGTAGCCTGCCGAGCCAGTCGCTTTCTCGGGCACGGGCTAAAAACAACCTGGCGACCAAGCCGGTGTCGCGCATGGCCAGACGCAGCTGTGTGGACAGGCGAATGGGGTCATCCCAGGTAAGCTGTGCGTCATCCATGGAGAGCTGCACCCACCAGCCTGCGTCCTGAGCGCCTTGCTCGCTTATGCGGAACACATTTTCCAAGCGCAGAAATGAGTCATTAGCCGTAAAACGCCGTGCCTGTAAATCACCTTCAGTAAGTTGTAAGTAGAGTTCGATATCGCCACGTAGCCGCTGATCAAGAAGGGCGAGGTCGGCGCCAAACGCACGTAGGGTCATGTTGCCTTGGGCGCTCATCCCCTCCAAGAGCCACTCGCTGCCCAGGCTTGCCTGACCGCCAAGCAGGCGAAGGCCTGCATCTGCAGGCAAGTAGCGGTTATAGCGAGTAAAGTCCGGCACTTCGGTAATCGGCAAGTCTATTCGGGTAACAAAGTATTCTGCTTCTGGCGATATGAATACTTTGCTGAGCTGGTCTGTCTGGGTGGTTAAGGCAAAGTGACGCCCCTCTACATGAGGTTGGTCATCACCGTTACGCTGTAGCGAAAAGCGCGGAATACCCAGCGAAAGTTGTGCCTGTTCGGGGCTGTCGATTTGCGCGGTTAGCTCGCCGCGCCCGCTGGCCTGGTAGTCTAAAAAGGTGACTTCAAGCTGGTTGGCATCGATACGCAGCCGAGTAGGTGCCAACAGGCGCTTACCGCTAAAAGAGCCTTGGGCGAGCAGTTGCCCATTGCCAGACAACGAAACGCCGTGATCTGTGGGTAAAAAGGCGTTCAGAAAACTCAAGCGCTGCACGCTGCCCTCTAGCTGAAACTGCCCACTGGGAATCTCGCCACGCCGTTGAAAGCGGCCTTCGCGAATCACCAAGATACTTTCCAGGCGCTCTTCGGGCTGTGTGTCATCAGCGACCTGCCAGCGTAAACGGCTACCACTGATATCAACGCTTGTGCCATCGGTAGCGGCCTCGCGTAGTTGCAGTGAAAGCTGCATATCGCTAGTGAGCAGGGTGCTTTGCTCATCACGCTGCCAGCGGGTAGTGAGCGAATCGCCGGTTAAGGTAAGCGCTCCGCTAAGCTGTTCAGGGGTAATATGGAGCGTTCCATTACTTTGCGCTTGGCCGCTGACCAGGCTAAACGGAGCCGGGTCCGGCAGGTAGGTGGCAATATACGGTTGCAGGGCGCTAATACTGGCCATGCGGGCGTCCTGCCAGTGAAGTGTCGCGGTGGCGTGGCTGCGGGCTAATACGGGTTCGATAGGACTTTGTGCTACCAAGTCAAGTGTCGCGTCGTTAAGCAGTGTTTGGTCAGCGTGGGAAAGTGTTGCCTGGGAGAAACCAAGTGTCGCGTCCACCATCGAGGCGTCCTTTAGCTCAGCGTTAAGTATGCCTTGCCCTTGAGCGGTCATATCCAGTGCGTTGACCGCGATTGCGTCTGCCTCGACCCGCAAATGGGCGCTATGGGCGTGAGTGTCGCGAACGCTAACCCTAGCCTCTAAACGGCCATTGCCGGATAAGCGAATGCCCTGACCCTCCAGCGTATTGGCGAGGTAGCGGTCCATCATGTCCAGCCGGGTAATGGTGCCTTCAAGCGCCAGCTCAGCATCCGTGGGTGGAGTTAGTTGGTCCAGGCGCTGGTTGGCCATATCGCTTTTAAGGCTTAAGGCGGTATTTACCGCATAGGGCTGTGTATCTGCCAGCGTGACATCCTGCAGGCGAGTCTCAAAATCAATGTGGTGATCGGCTACGCGTAGCTGGACGCTTCCTCTACCGGTTGCTGTGTGGCGCGGGGGTGGTGCATCTGCCTCTCTCCAGGTCGTTGGTTGATCGTGCTCTAAAAGCGTTCGCTCATCCAGCGTTAAACGTAATTCAGGTGCCTTCAAAGTAAGCAGGCTACCTGGTTTAAGTGTGCCTGAGGCAAGTTCAATATGGCCCTCCAGTACGCCGCGGCCGTCCAGGAAAAGCCACGGAATGGCCTCCAGGTAGGGCATGAATACATTCCAGGCATCTGCCTGCGCCTTAATATCAAGTGTTGCGGAAAGTGCCGCTAGCAGTTCAGGGTTAAGTGCACCCGTGGCCGGGTCCGTGGGCGTGATCTCATCAAGCGTTGCAGTGGCTTCAAGGGTTATGGCGTTAACCAGTGTGGCGTGGTCACTTGGGCGTATCAGGCGGCCTTCTGTGATTGCCAGGTTCACATGGGGTATGGCCAGGTTTTCACGGCTAAGGGTTGTATCAGCCACTTCTAGCGTGCCCTGCGCTTCAAGGGCGATATCACCCACCGTTAAGCGGCGAATTCCTTCGGCCTCTAATGCCTTGATATGTAACTCGCCACGCAGTAGCGACCATAACGAGAGTGTGAGCGTGGCATGCTCGGCCTCAATTGCCATCGGTAGCGCATCGTCTTCACGGGCAAGATAAAGGTTGTCTACTTCCCAGCGTCCAGGGTGGCGGCTAGTTCCTTGGCTCCAGCGAACCTCAATACCTTCAAACTGAGAAATTCTTTCCGGTAACCACTGACTATTCAGCAACCAGTAGCTGCCCACCAGCCAAACCGTTATGATAAACAGGCTACTGATCAAGGTAGCCAATACAACGCGGGATAAGCGCTTTTTAGTAATGTTCGTGTTTGACATACTCGCTTCCTGGCAGGTGACTCCTGTTGGCGCGCGTTTTATGGCATTATGCGCGACGCTGGATAGTTATGGGTTTTCGATTTCAACGCTAGGCAGGCAGCAAACGCCATGTTCAAGGATTTTTACGCGCAACACGGAGAGTATGTAGTGGTCTCCGCCGAGCAGGCCAGCCGTTTCGCTAAAGGCGTGGCAGGTGATTACAACCCGATCCATAATCCGGGTGCGCGACGTTTCTGCGTGCCTGGTGACCTGTTGTTTACGCTAATACTGGTAAAGTTCGGGCTGTCGCGGCAAATGGAATTTCGCTTCACCAATATGGTAAGTGCTGATACGCCACTGCTCTTTAGTGAAGCAGAAAATGGCGAGCTTCACGTAAGTGATGAGAGTGGAAAATGTTATTTACAGGTGGTTCGTGATGGCGAGACGACCCACGATAGCGCTGCTATTGAAGCCTTTGCTCGCTGCTATGTGGCGTTCTCAGGCAAAAATTTCCCGCATTATTTAAAGCCGCTAATGGAAAAGCATGGGGTAATGTTTAACCCTAAACGCCCTTTGGTTATCTACGATAGCATGGGTTTTTCATTAGAGCGTTTGGATGGGTTTACACCAGGCCTCGCCTTAACGCGCTCATCGCTGGATGTGCAGGGGAAGCGAGCAGACGCATTGCTTGAGTTTTCCATTGAATCGAAGGGCGCTGCAATCGGTGTCGGCTCTAAAAAGCTGGTGGTCAGTGGCCTTTGTCATTATGACGCCGCTGAAATGGCCGCCATTGTTGATGAGTTTTACCGGCTTAAAGCCGCCTACGAAGCTGCCTGAGTTGTTTCTGCAGGGCTAGTCCAGCAAGAACTGGTTCTGAAATGCGATTCTTGCAGGACATTTTTGCAGCACGTTGAGGTATTTCTAAAGGCCACCCGTTAATAGCGGGTGGCCTTTACGTATGGGTGTCAGGCGGGGTGTTGCTCTACAGTGAGTTCTGGCTGACTGATGGCCAAACCTACCGTGGTAATGCGCCCATCAAGTACGCCTTGAACGGAGAGGGTCACGTTTTCCAACGTTATTGAGTCACCTATGCGCGGTTCGTCCGTCAATCGCTCACGCAGAAGCGCGTCTAATGTGCAGTGCATATCACGGTCTAGCGTAATGCCATAGGAGTTAAATACTTCGTCAACGTTGGTGTTGCCTTTCAGATGCAATATTTGATTGGGGAGTTGGTAGTTGTCGACCGTGGCTCCCTCCGCAAAAATACAGTCAACAAACGGCAGAACCTGTGAACGCAGCACGACAAACAAGTGATCGCCTGGCTGTAATTGAGTGGACCCGCGCGGTGGGATAACGTCTTTGCCACGGGTGATCATGGCCACCACTGTGCCGTCAGGCAGTGCGAGTTGCGATAAACGGCGGTTGGCTGCACGAGTAAAATCGCCTAGCCGATACTCCACAATGTCGGCGTCAACATCCTCCAATGAAGTAATCTCCAGGCTGGCGGCAGGCACAACAGGCGGTGGTTCGGTAAGTTTCAGTTTACGCGCCAAGTAAGGCAGCGTAGTGCCTTGAATCGTGGCAGAAATTAATACCACGAAGAACACCACGTTGAAGATAAGTTCAGCGCCTTCCAGGCCGAAAATCAGTGGGAAAATAGCCAAAATAATGGGCACTGATCCACGCAGGCCTACCCAAGCAACCAGCCCGGTTTCGCGGTTCGTAAAACCGAACATTTTAAGAATGGGAGTGACGGCGAGTGGGCGAGCCACCAAGGTTAATATAGCCGCGATCATCAGGCCTTCCAGCCATACATCCAGTAGGGAAACAGGATTAATCAGCAGCCCAAGCACCACGAACATGACGATCTGACTCATCCACGCTAATCCGTCATGAAACAAAAATGTGCTGCGCTGAAAGGCAATCGGGCGATTGCCGATCATGACGCCTGCAATAAAAATCGCCAGGAAACCACTGCCTCCAAGGTTCGCAGCAACGCCAAAGGCGAAGAGCCCACATGCCGCAACCAGAACGGGATAAAGGCCCGATGTGACCAGATGAATACGGTTAATAAGTTGAACGGCTGCCCAGCCGACCAGCAAGCCGACGGCGCCACCTACCCCGATTTGCAGGATAAAGAGTTTTAACAGGCCCACTCCAAGGGGCATATCGTTAACCAGTACTTCAAGTAATCCAATGGTTAAGAAAATCGCCATCGGGTCGTTGGATGCGCTTTCAATTTCAAGCGTAGACTTGAGTCGTTGATTAATATGGATGCCAGCATTACGCAGTAATGAGAAAACCGCAGCGGCGTCGGTGGAGCCGACGATGGCGCCGAGTAATAAACCATCCAACAAGGGGAGCTTTAGAATATAAGCAGCAGCAACCCCGGTAATCATTGAGGTGATCAAAACGCCGAGCGTGGCCAATAGCGAGGCTGGCTTCCACACCAGGCGGATTGAGGCGAGGGGCGTTTGTAAGCCGCCATCGAACAGAATCATTGCCAGTGCCAACGTGCCTAGCGCGTGTGCCAAACCAGGGTTATTAAAGTCGATACCGCCAATGCCTGCTTCCCCCGCAAGCATACCGGTTCCTAAAAACAGTACGAGTACCGGCATACCCAAGCGAGCTGACAGCTTGCTTGAAATAATGCCGACCAGTAGCAGGATGGCTGCTAGTAAAATAAGTTGGTCCACCAGAAACATACGCACGATTCCTGAAATAACTTGATATGGCCAGACCTTTTAATAATAAATGCCTGGTGTCATGTCCGTGGCAAAGAGGCGTTACGCGCCTCTGTTAACCGTCGTTATTTGTTAAGCGTAGGGTGGTGCTCTGCAGGGAGGAAGGCCACCTGGTAAGCCTGGGGTCGATGAGCCAAGGGTATTCAATACGCAGTGATAAACGGCAGGCGCAATACCAGGCCATCTTTCATGGGCGGGCAGAGCCACCCCGGTATCATTTTGAATTACTACCGGGTTTTGGCGTCGCTTGTCATGGCCCAGACTAAGGCGATTAAGTGGGTTAGCCAGCACGTTCAGCGGCTTGGCGTGGTCTTCCAGGGTTGAGTGATGAACTGGCTCAGCAGCCCGCGGCATCGCCTCGTGAGGAGCGGCGCACCACAGCAATAGCGCCAAGCTCCAGAGGCCCACTTGGCCGAGCCGGAGAGACGTCATAGCGGTGGGCATGTATTGCTGAGGCAAAGAGACATCTCCTGGGTGCGCCGTATTATCATCCCTTATTGGGAGGGGAGGTCAAGCGGTTAAACATGCGTTTGCACTGTCTTTGGCGTCTTGTCATCGCTAATCGGGATTGTCACTAACCGCTAGTTGACGTTTACGTTAACTTGCTGATATACCCTATTCTTGGCCTTGGGGCAGCTATAGAGACTGCCTCTGTTACAAACACAATCATAATCAGGAGCAAGCGTAATGGCCGTTCGCGAAATTCCCATGATCATTGATGGTCAAGCCGTCCTGTCTCAAAGCCAGGAGTGGCGTGATGTGGTTAATCCGGCGACCCAAAAGGTGGTTGCCCGGGTGCCTTTTTGCACGGCAGAAGAAGTAGAGCATGCGATTGCAAGTGCCCATCATGCGTTTAGAGAGTGGCGCAAGGTACCGCTTGGAAAGCGCATGCGTATTATGCTGGCGTTGCAGGCACTGATTCGTGACAACGCCGATGAACTAGCCGCCTTAATCACCGAAGAGCATGGCAAAACGTTGCCAGACGCCAAAGGTGAAGTAGGGCGAGGTCTGGAGGTGGTCGAACACGCCTGCTCGATTACCTCGCTCCAGCTAGGAGAGGTGGCCGAGAACGCGGCAAGCGACGTCGATGTTTATACACTACATCAGCCGCTAGGCGTAGGGGCCGGTATTACGGCCTTTAACTTCCCTATCATGCTGCCCTGTTTCATGTTTCCACTGGCCATCGCGACAGGCAACACCTTTGTGTTGAAGCCTTCTGAGCAGGATCCCAGCTCGACCATGCGCTTGGTGGAGCTTGCCCATGAAGCCGGTGTGCCAGCTGGGGTGTTGAACGTGGTGCACGGCGGTCCTGAGGTTGCCAACCAGATTGTCGATCACCCAACGATTAAAGCGCTATCGTTTATTGGCTCAACCCACGTCGGCTCATTGCTTTACAAGCGGGCGGCAGATGCGGGTAAGCGTATGCAGGCGATGATGGGGGCGAAGAACCACTGTGTGGTTATGCCCGACGCAAATCGCAGCCAAGCCATCAACAATCTGCTGGGCTCAGCATTTGGCGCCGCAGGCCAGCGCTGTATGGCTAATTCGGTCGTGGTGCTGGTCGGTGAGGCGCGACAATGGATTGATGATATTGTGGATGCTGCAGGCCAGATGAAAGTGGGGCCTGGCACTCAACAGGATGCCGATTTAGGGCCGCTGGTATCGCCTGCCGCCAAGGAGCGGGTGTTAGGTCTTATCGAGACCGGTGAAAAGGAGGGCGCAACGCTATTGCTTGACGGGCGTAACTGCCAGGTACGCGATTATCCGAAGGGCAATTTTGTGGGGCCGACGTTATTTACCGATGTGACTGCGGAGATGACCATTTACCGTGAAGAGATATTTGGGCCGGTACTCTGCGTTGTCAACGTGGAAACACTCGACGAAGCGATTGCGTTTATTAATGCTAATCCTAACGGCAACGGCACGTCTATCTTCACGAATTCTGGCTGGGTGGCGCGGCGCTTTGAAACTGATATAGACGTGGGGCAGGTGGGTATCAACGTGCCAATCCCGGTGCCGGTTGCCTATTTTAGCTTCACTGGCTCACGTGCTTCAAAGCTCGGCGATTTAGGGCCAAATGGAAAACAGGCGATCGCCTTCTGGACGCAAACCAAAACGGTAACGGCACGCTGGTTTGAGCCTGAAAACGTTTCAAGCGGTATCAATAGTACTATTGCATTAAGCTAACGCTTACTTACTAAGCAGTCACTGGTTCTTGTGGGGGCCAGTGACGTTGTTGTATTCAAGGCTTAAAAATCATTCAGCAGGCTCAAGCTTTCTTCCAGTAGCTTTTCAATCGGCTTAAGTTGGCTTTCATGCAATACGAGTAGAGACGGCGCCTCTTTCGTCGGTGACCTCTTGCCCTTCGGCTTTGGCATGGCGATCATATTTGCTAAAGGCATCGCCAAAATGGCAGGGCCTTCAGAGGGTAGCGGAGCGTTTTGCTTCATGGCCTGGTCGAAGTCTTTTACCGCGCGCTTTACATCATCTGGCGTATTTAAAACGTAGTCAGCATGCTGTAGATCGCTGGGCTCGCAGCAGAGCATTGAGCCGCCCTTGCGTATGCTCCTTGACTTCGGTGTATGACATAGTGGTTTCCTGTAAGCGCGTCGCTTATTCTCCTGTGCGACGCTTGTAACATTAATGTTTTATAACACTAATGGCAGTAAGCTACTTTTATTTTGTAATGCTTTGACTCAGTTTACAGCAGCTTTTGTTAGTCTAGACAACGTTGTAGCGAATGAATAGCAGAAGTAAACCGTTTTCCTGTTAGCTATTTAGCGGCTAGGATACGGCGCGAGTAGCTGCTCATTTTGACGGTTAGCTCGCTTTACATCAGGATACGCTCTCAATTCACTGTCGCCAGGGGAGCCACGTTGCGTGGCTGAGAATGCTATGACGCAGACCCTGGAACCTGAACCGGTTAGTACCGGCGGAGGAAGTGCGACATGCCATACCTAACGTCAGCCGTGCTAGGCGCGGCGCTCTGTTGCTTTGCATTTTTAGGCCTTAAAGCCCGTGGGCGTAAAGGCTCATTGGATGACTTTGTAACCGCTCGTAATTCACAAACCAGCACCACGCTAGGGCTCTCTTTTGTTGCATCTGGTATGGGGGCCTGGATTTTGTTTGCGCCGCCAGAAATTGGCGCTTTTATTGGCCCATTGGCCTTGGCAGGCTATGCCCTTGGCTCCTCACTGCCTTTTATCGTCCTTGGCTTTTATGGTCCGTCTATACGCCGGGCTCTCCCTGAGGGGCGGAGCATCGCTGAGTTTGCTGAGGCGTGCTATGGGCGCGGAGTGCGCCACTGGGTAACGCTGGTTTCCGTGGTGTATATGGCCTGCTTTTTAGCCGCTGAATTAACCGCTATTGGAGCGATCACCTCGCTGCTTTCTGATGTTCCGTCGAGCTGGGTGATTATTGGAGTAACGCTCACTACGTTGCTTTACACGGTAAGCGGTGGGCTGCGCGCAAGCCTGGCCACTGACCGTTGGCAGGCATGGTTGCTGCTTGCACTGTTAGTGGTGGTTTCCAGCGTCACCCTTTGGCACTTGCCTGCCATGCCGAGCAGTGCGGCATGGCCCTCTATCGCCACTTCTGATGCGCTTAGTGTGGCACTAACGCTTGTCATCGCGGTTACCGCAGCGAACTTGTTTCACCAGGGCTACTGGCAGCGGGTATGGGCGGCACGTGATGACCACAGTTTGGCCCGCGGGGCTTGGGTAGGAGGGGGCGCCACGGTCATGATCGTTATGGTGATTGGCGGTTTGGGTATGCTTGCTGCCATGAACGGTGTTCCGCTGGGCGAACCGCCCATGCCTTTTTTTGCACTGCTCAATAACGCGCCACCCTGGCTAGCTATAACGGCACTAGTGCTTGCCGTTACATTGGTGGCGTCCAGCGTAGATACGCTACAAAGCGGTATTGCCTCACTGATCGTGTCGCGCAGTGAACAGCCAAGCGTTTCTATCGCGCTCACACGCTGGATGACCGTTTTACTTATGGTGCCTGTCGTGGTTGTCGCACTTCAGGGTGTGTCTGTTTTACGTCTTTTTTTAATCGCTGATTTAGTCTGCGCTGCAACCGTGGTGCCCGTGCTGCTGGGCTTGTGGCGGCGCATGACGCCTCTTGCGGCTATCGGTGGCGGCATGGCGGGTCTATTGGGTGCGATCTTGCCTGGGTGGATGAGTCACGCCAGCATAAGCGAAGGGATAATGGCGGCAAGCTTTCCGAACAGTGTACCCACACTAGCGCCGTTTCTAGGTGCTTTGTTAGCTTCCACGGTGGTAAGCGTGTTATTAGCGTATTTAAGAACCCCTTGGAACCAAGGACAGTTATGATTCGCAGTATTTTGACGACCCCTGATGGCGAAACCCATGAAGGGAGCGAAGAGCTTTTTGTCACATGGCAGAATACCCCCGGCAGTCATATATGGATCGATATGCAGGGGGAATCAGCAGAATCTGCTGAGCGGCTACTGGGTAAATTTGAGTGTCACCCCATGGCTATTCAGGATGCCCATAAAGAGCGCTTACCACCCAAAATAGAAGAGTTTGATAACCACGCACTGATTATTTACCGCGGTATTTCATCTTTTGATGCCCAGCTAAACTTTGTTCCTCAGCAGGTCTGCTTTTTTATTGGTGAGTGCTTTCTAGTGACGCTACATCCAGGCGTTGCCATGAGCATTGAGCGGCTCTTTAAGGAGCATGGTAAGACGTTATTAGCGAAATCACCGGAGCAGGTGGCGCTCAAGGTGATGTATATCTCTGCTGGGTATTACATTGATAGCCTGCTTGAATTTGAAGCGGAATTAAGCGATTTAGAAGATGAATTACATGAAAATGGCAACGATGTATTAATGCGCAAAATTACCATGTACCGCTCCCGGCTGGTTAAGATGCGGCGCGTGTTTAATTATCATAAAGGGATTACCCAAGAGTTAACTGTCTACGACTATGAGCACGTCCCGCGTGAGGAAAGTGAAACGCTGCATGCCATTAACGATGTTGCCGAACGTTTTGAGCGGCTTTATACGCTTACTCAGATGTATTACGACATTTGCGGTGACCTAGTAGACGGTTACATATCAATCTCGTCGCACCAACTGAACATTACAATGCGCGTTCTAACGGTCATTACGGCGATTTTTGTTCCGTTAACGTTTGTTGCCGGTATCTACGGGATGAACTTTGACTACATGCCGGAGCTGCACTATCGCTATGGCTACTTCTTCATTTTAGGCATGATGGCAGGAATCGGTGGCGTGCTGATTTGGGTGTTCAGGCGAAAGGGCTGGTTCTAATTCAGCAGGCTTTTAAGGGGTAGCAAGAGTTTGCTATGGTCGGCTAGTCTTATTCCTTTGTATCAAGGAGCCTGACAATGCCTGAATCTACCGCCGTTTCTTCTACGATGGCTGCCATGCTCTTGGTCGGGCATGGTGGCGTCGAACAACTGCATTATCGTGAAGACGTCAAAACGCCGTTGCCCGGCCCAGGTGATGTTCTGGTCCAGGTGACGGCGACCGCGAAAAACAATACTGACCGTAAAGCGCGTGAAGGCCTGTATCCCACCAAAGAGAAAGGCGACGTGACGTCCTTTGCCATGGGTGGCACGCCCACCTTAACGTTTCCGCGTATTCAGGGGGCAGATGTAGCCGGGCGTATCGTAGCGGTAGGCGAAGGCGTGGATGCCGAGCGGATTGGCCAGCGTGGCCTGCTTGATTTCAATATTTATGCGGATGAGCGCCGGGATATCAATCTCACTCCCGACTACTACGGCCATGGGGCCGATGGCGGCTACGCTGAGTATATTGCGGTACCCGCAGACCAGTTCCACTCCATTGATAATCCCGAACTCCGCGATGCTGAGCTAGCCGCGATGGGCATGTGCTCCTATCAAACGGCGTACCATATGATGACCTCGGCACACATCAAGGCTGGCGAGCGCGTGTTGGTAAGCGGTGCCAGCGGTGGCGTAGGTACCGCGCTCATTCAACTGTGCCGTATTGTCGGTGCTGTTCCTTATGCGGTCAGCCAGCCTGATAAAGCCGCTGCGCTGCAAGCGTTAGGCGCCGAAGCCGTCATTGACCGTGGCGACCTGCCGACCTTTGTTAACCGCGTCTTAGAAGCCACTGGCGGAAAGCCAATTGATGCGGTGATGGACTTGGTCGGCGGCGAGATGACCGATCTGTTTATCGACACCATGATTGTTGATATGCAGCACCGCCAATCCTATCCGCGCCTTTCCATAGCAGGGGCCAGCGGCGGTAATCTCAGTGAGATCATGTGGACGCGTATTTACCTTTACCAGGTGCAGATATTTGGCGTTTCTCACGGTACTCGTGAAGAAGCCGAGCAGCTAATCGCCTGGATTCGTAGTGGTGAACTCAAGCCTGTTCTCCATGCGGCGTTCAAGCTTTCTGAACTGCATGACGCCGAGCGCTATTTTGTTAATCGGGGCAGCAATTATCTCGGCAAAATTGTCATTGTTCCGGATGCGCAGTGGGATACCCACGGCGCACCTTTTGCACTAACAAACGCTCAGGAGCAACGCCTTTGAAAAAGATCCATACGCTTCAATTAATGGATACTCATGCGGGTGGCGATGTCAGCCGAATCGTAACGGGCGGGATTGATGCTCTGCCGGGCGCCACGGTGCGGGAGCAAATGGAGTACCTGCGCGATGATGCCGATGGCTTGCGTCGCTTGCTGCTGGAAGAGCCCTACGGTATTCCGGAGATGTCGGTGGACTTACTGGTGCCAGCGACGCACCCTGAGGCCGCCGCAGGTTATATCATTATGGAAGTGATGGGCTACCCGATCTATTCAGGCTCCAATACCTTGTGTACGGCAACCGCGGTGCTTGAGTGTGGGATTGTGCCTAAGCAGGAAGGCATTCAGCAGTTTTCGTTGGAGGCCCCGGCAGGCCTGGTACATATTGAAGCGCGTGTGCATAACGGCGTGGTCGAGTCGGTTACCTGTGAGGGTTTGCCCAGCTATATTGATACCTACCGCGATACCATCCAGGTGCCTGGTATCGGCACCGTGACGTACTCTGTCGCCTATAGCGGCGGCTTTTACGCGTTAGTGGATGCTGCCGAGCTTGGTTTTAAGCTTATTCGTGAAGAAGAGCAGGCACTTTCGGCCTGTGCGCATAAAATTGTTGAGGCCTTGCAAGCTCAACGCGGCTTTTCCCACTACACGCTGGGTGATGTAGGTCCGCTGCCTTTCCTGCATTTTATGGGCCCCGAAGAGCAAGTGGGTGAAGGGTATGTACGCTCTCGTTCAACAACCTACGTTCATCCAGGTGTGATTTGTCGCAGTACTACCGGCACCGGCACCTCCGCCAGGCTCGCGTTAATGAACTACGAAGGTCGACTCAACATAGGGGATAAACTGGAAACGGTCTCGCTACGTGAAACCGGGTTTATTGGCACGTTCACAGGGACTCATCAGGAAGGCGCCTACCAGGTGGTTGAAAATACGATTACCGGGCGCAGCTATGTGCTGGCTCAGTCGGATATCGTGATCAACTGTGATGACCCTCTGGTTGCTTGCGGTGAGCTGCACCATATTTTGAGCGACCGCCACTCTGTTAACCACTAATCTGTTAATCAATACCCTGTTAATCACTGCTCTGTTAATCACTACTCTGTTACGTCGGGTGGCTAATCTCGGCTAACGCGATATAGCCCTGCGCTTCCAGGCGCTCCCAGACCGGGGCTTTTTCGGCCTCGGTCATTTGGCCCCAATAGGCAATTTCATTCAGCGTACGGCCACAGCCTTGGCACGTATTTGTCGTGTCTAGCTGGCAGTGCTGGATGCAAGGAGAGAGCGGTCGGGAAACGGTGGTCATGCGCAATTCACTTGACTCAATAGCGCTTACGCAGAGGAAACTTTACCACGTAGCGATTTTATTTTTCCTTTGCGGGTCTTGTGGTCAACGCGACGTCGCTGGGAGCCTTTGGTGGGTTTTGTCGGGCGGCGTACCTTTTGCTGCCGAGTCGCGCTGATGATCAATTCTTTCAGGCGAGCAAGGGCATCTTCTTTATTAAGCTCTAGCGTGCGATAACTCTGCGCCTTGATAATCACCACACCCTCTTTACTGATGCGTTGATCATTGAGTGCTATCAAACGTTCTTTATAAAACGGCGGCAGGGTAGAGCGTGAAATATCAAAGCGCAAATGTACCGCTGACGCCACTTTGTTGACGTTCTGACCGCCTGCACCCTGAGCGCGAATTTGGCTAATATCAATTTCCCAGTCGGCCAAGGCAACATGGTTGGAAATAGTGAGCATCAAGTCCTCTGTGTCACAGGTGAGTAATAAGGCTAGCACACTTGACACAGAGGTGGTCGCAGCGACGGAGTTTAAGAGGCGAGATTAGTGACCGGCTCACCGTTGCTAAATGCGACGACATTCGCAAACGCGTCACCAAAGTAGAGCTCGTAGCTATCTTTTTCGACATAACCCAAGTGAGGCGTCGCCACGCAGTTGGGCAGGGTGAGCAGAGGATCGTCGCAGGTCGGCTCGCTATCAAAAACATCAACCGCCGCGCGTCCAGGTCTGCCTACTTCGAGGGCGCTAACTAATGCACCTGATGCAATTAACGGTGCGCGACTGGTGTTTACCAGAAGCGCTGTGGGTTTCATGCAGGCCAAATGGTCAGCGGTCACAATACCCCGCGTTTCATCGTTTAGGCGCAGATGTAGGCTAAGCACATCGGCACGTTTAAAGAGATCCTGCTGGCTCTCGGCAACCGTTAACCCGGCGTCCATGGCTCGTGCTCTGGTGCCTTCGCGCCCCCATACCAGCACGTTCATTTCAAATGCCTGTGCGTAACGGGCCACCAGGCTACCAATTTTGCCCAAGCCAAAAATCCCCATTGTGCGGCCTTTTAGCCCGGTGCCTAGGGTTTGTTGCCAGCGGCCAGCTTTAAGGTTTTCTACTTCTTCAGGCAGGTGGCGCATGCCGCAAAGTACCAATCCCCAGGTTAATTCGGCCGCCGCGTGCGGCGAGCCTTTACCTGTCATAACGGTAACGCCGTGGCGCTGACACGCTTTTAGGTCGACATGGGCCGCACCGCCCCCGGTTTGGCTAATCACTTTTAAATTGGGTAAGCGTTCAAGCAGCGCTGCAGTGATAGGGGTACGTTCACGAATTAACACAAGCGCATCCGCGCGATAAAACCGTGCCACCAACGCCTCAAAATCGGTCAGCGTATCGTGATAAATAGTTACGTTGTGCCCGTTGAGCATTGCATAGGCATCCAGATGGCGTACACAGTCCTGGTAATCATCAGGTATCACGATATTCATTGGCAGGTCCTTGGTCAGTGTAAGATCATCGAAAAAAGCAGCGCCGATAGCGTGCTGTTATAAGGTGATACTACTCTCGCGCTAGGCAATCAAGGATCAACGAATGAGCGACTATTTATTAGAGGATTCCCCGTTAAGTGCTGGCATGATTTACCGTCTACTCTCGGGAAGTATCTGCCCTCGCCCGATTGCATGGGTGGCCACACAGGATGTCAGCGGGAAAGACAACCTTGCCCCCTTTTCGTTTTTCAATGTGGCAAGTGTAACCCCGCCTGTTTTGGCCTTTTCGCCACTTCTGGATGGCAGTGGGCAGCCTAAAGATACCCTGCGCAATCTAGAGGAGTTGCCGGAGTGCGTAGTGCATATTGGCAGTGAAGCGCTGATTGAAGCATTGAATACAACCAGTGCCAGCCTGCCCAGAGAGGAAGATGAGTTTACGCTTGCAGGGCTTGAAAAAAACTCTAATGCCAGGCGTCACAGTGCCACGCATTGCTGCCTCCCCAGTTGCCTTTGGTTGCAAGCTTTATGATCTGATTCGCTTTGGTGACCAGCCTTTGGCAGGTACGCTCGTGCTGGCGCAGATAGTCTCTATTCATATTGACGACACCTTATGGGATGGCCGTCACGTGGATATCGATTTACTCAAGCCGATTGGCCGACTAGCGGGCAGCGACTACGCTCGCGCCACTGATCGCTTTGCTATTGAGCGCCCGGCTTAGGGAACTGCTTTTGCCTTGGCCTACCAGGTTTGGTCCGAGCCCAGCACCTTATGAGTGTGCATGAGACCTGCACTGTCGTTGCCACAACACAAGACACCTACACGTTTAGCTTAATGCTGCTGCAGTGTTTTCTTTCAGCGAGCGTGCTCTAAGCACGTTCGCTGCTTTACGCTCAAGGCTTGATTTCTCCAAGCTGTGGCTGCACTAACTAATGAATAGCCCGTGAATATACGTAAACCAGAGAGGCAACATGACCACATTAGTAATAGGTGCCAATGGGCAGATTGGTAAACAGTTTTGTGAACTCGCCCAACAGGCTGGGGAGCCGATTAAGGCAATGATCCGGGATGAAAGCCAGGCAGAGTGGTTCAGCGAGCGTCAGATCCCTATCATTGTGGCTGATCTTGAGGGTGAGTTTGAACACGCCTTCGAGGATTGCGATCAGGTGATTTTTACTGCTGGCTCAGGCCCGCATACTGGACCGGATAAAACGCTCATAATTGACCTTTATGGTGCTATCAGAGCCGCTGATATCGCCAGTGAAAAAGGGCTTGATCGCTATATTATGGTGAGTGCTATTCGCGCAGAACATCCGCTTGAAGCACCCGAAAAGATGCGCCCTTACATGGCCGCCAAGTTTGCAGCGGATAGCCATCTACGTTTTGCCAAGGTTCCCCATGTCATCCTTAAACCAGGCCCCTTGACTAACGAGAAGGCAACGCACGGGTTTGCCGGGACAATGGAGGCATCTCCTGAACAATCCATTACCCGGGCAGATGTTGCCCATGCCTTGCTGCACGTTGTGAAAACACCTACGTTGAAAGACAAGGAGTTCACGCTCTTGAACGGTAAGGAGCGTATTAGTGACTTGGTGCGTTGAGCCTGAGCATCACATAGTAACGATCTAAGCTTCCCCTTACCCTTGGCAAATTATGGCTTGAAGAGCGCCACATGAAGCGTGCCATTATGCATTTACCGGTTTGACCGCGTATTTTCGCTATAAAAAAATCAGTGTAGTAATGGCGTACTACCGCTATCGAAAACGCGCTTGCTAGGCTTGTTGGGCACATGCAACGTGTGCACAACGACAAAACAAGAAGGAGTACGGAGATGACCAGCAAGCGCATTCTGATGATTACCGGTGACTTTACTGAAGATTACGAGACTATGGTGCCTTTCCAGGCATTGATGGCTGTTGGTCATCAGGTTGATGCCGTTTGCCCTGGCAAGGCATCGGGCGACACCGTGGCGACGGCGATTCATGATTTCGAAGGTGATCAAACCTATTCTGAAAAACCTGGCCACCGCTTTGCGCTCAATGCCGATTTTGAGCGTATTGATCCCGCTGATTATGATGCGCTGGTGGTGCCCGGCGGGCGTGCTCCGGAATACCTGCGCTTGAATCAGGATGTGTTGGCGATGGTTCGGCACTTTTTTGAAGCCAACAAGCCTGTTGCTGCGATTTGCCACGGCGCGCAATTACTAGCCGCTGCAAACGTGCTCAAAGGCAGGCAGTGTTCGGCATACCCGGCTTGCCAGCCAGAAGTTGAGTTGGCAGGCGGGCATTTCGCCAGCATTGAGGTAAGTGAGGCGGTAACCGATGGCAATCTGGTGACGGCGCCCGCTTGGCCTGCCCACCCAGCTTGGCTTGCTCAATTTATGGCACTGCTAAACCAGTGAGCGCTGGGCCGTTAGCATCATCATACAAAGCAAAGCTTACGCGCCTACCTAACAGACATGCACCTAGCAGACATTAGGCGCGTAGTGTATTTTCCCGCTATGCTAACGGCTTACCTGAATGTTTAGAGATCACACCCATGTGCAAACTCTTTATTCACGCCAATCCTGAATTATGGTCCAGTGCGACGCATTCACTGCGTATTGATGGCATGGTGACGAGCGTGCGAATGGAGCACTACTTCTGGCTCATTTTGGAAGAGATCGCCACGCGTGATGGTATGAATACGGCTCAACTGATTACTCGCCTGTATCATGAATCTATCGATGCCGGACACGACTTGGGCAACTTTACCTCGTTTTTACGCGTGTGTGCGCTACGCTATCAGGCGCTTCAACTAACGGGAGATATTCCCACTCAGCATGAGATACCGATTGCGACGCTGGATGCTGAGGAGATCCTCGTGCGTGAAGGCCGCTCTAGGCGCCGCCAGGTTCACTAATCACTGACCGTCTCAGCGTGATAGTGAGTAGCGATAAAGCCAGTACGTGAGACAGTACGTGAGACAGACATTAACAGGGTTTTTATGACAGATGTTGCGACTGCCGTGCGCCAATTACTCACCACGGCACCCGAAAAAACATTACCGATCACCTATCAGCAAGTGGCTGCGGCGTTGGGTCTGACACCTCCACGTACTATTCAGCGGGTGGCTCAGGCGCTAGAGCAGCTTATGCGCGATGATGCTGCTGCCCATCAGCCGTTTATCGCCGCGCTGGTGGTAAGCCGCCGGGGCGATAATATGCCCGCCGCTGGTTTTTTTGAGCTGGCCGTAGCGCTGGGGCGCTTCCCCGATGACGCCACGCAACATGCCAAGGCGTATCGTCATGAATATCAGCAGGTATTGGCGTCGCGCTCAAACGCGTAACCTTACTTGGACGGCTTGCGTAACGGCTCCAGCAAGTCGCTTAACCCATTATGGTCAATTTCCTGCATTAGTTGCAGCAGTTGGCCAATCTCTCCCGATGGAAAACCTTCCCGCGCAAACCAGTTAAGGTAGGGTCCCGGCAAGTCGGCAATGAGCCAGCCCTGGTGTTTGCCAAACGGCATGGTGCGAGTTACCAGTTTTTCAAGGTCTTCAGGTCTCATGTCTTACTTTCCTTTGTGCGTGTCTATCGCATTGGTTTCCGAAAAGATCTAATTTTGCTAGACTTTGGTCGAAGTCAATACCCCCCCTCGATGCCGGGCAATTATAGCTTCGGCAAGTTATTTCTGTATCGTCAGGATATGACATGCATAAACATTTACGTTTTTTACTCTGCACACCGCTTTTAGCGTTTGCAGCGATGCCCGTTGCGGCGGATGAGCCTGTTGATGTTGTATTAATTGGTGGCGGCATCATGAGCGCCACACTAGGTACCTATCTTCAAGAATTAGAACCCGACTGGGATATCCATCTTTACGAGCGCTTGGGCCAGGTCGCTGAAGAGAGTTCCAATGCCTGGAACAACGCAGGCAGCGGTCACTCTGCCTTCATGGAAATGAACTATACGCCGGGTGATGGCGACCACGTTGAAATTGAGCGTGCGGTTAACGTTACCGAGCAGTTTGAAATTTCCCGCCAGTTCTGGGCCCACCAGGTCGATCAGGGCATCCTGAGCGACCCGAAAGCCTTTATTAATTCGGTGCCGCATCATGCGCTGGTGTGGGGGGAAGACGATGTCGCTTTCCTGCGCGAACGCTACGCACGCATGACCGAAAACCCGCTTTATGAAGGCATGGAATACTCGGAAGATCGCCAGGAAATCGCTGAGTGGATGCCGCTGGTGATGGCTGGCCGTGATGAGAACACGCCGGTTGCCGCGACTCGTATGCAGATGGGTACGGAAGTGAACTACGGCGCGCAGACTCGCCAGATGGTTGAAGGCCTGGGCGATAGTGATAACTTCACGCTTTCGCTTAACAGTGAAGTGCGCGGTCTTGAGCGTAATGACGACGATACCTGGCACGTGACGATCAAAAACCTGGAAAGCGGTGATGAAACCACCATCGATTCCCGGTTTGTGTTCATTGGTGCGGGCGGTGCTGCGCTGCCGCTGCTTCAGGAATCCGGTATTCCGGAAGCGGACGCTTACGCCGGTTTCCCGGTGGGTGGCCAGTTCCTTTACACCACTAACCCTGAGGTTGTCGCCCAGCACCAGATCAAGGTGTATGGCAAAGCCGGTGAAGGTTCTCCGCCGATGTCGGTTCCGCACCTGGACTTCCGCAACCTGGATGGCGAGCCTGCGCTATTTTTTGGCCCATTTGCCACGTTCTCAAGCAAGTTCTTGAAAGAAGGCTCCTGGACCGACCTGTTTGGCTCCATAACATTTAACAATATCTGGCCGACAACCCAGGTGGGGTTGCATAACTTCAATCTGGTGAGCTACCTGGTGGGTCAGGTAATGATGTCCGATGACGACCGCTTTGAAGCGCTGCAGGACTTTTTCCCTGAAGCGAACAGCGATGACTGGAAGCTTTGGACCGCCGGTCAGCGGGTTCAAATCATCAAGAACGACCCTGAACATGGCGGCCTGCTGCAGTTTGGTACCGAAGTGGTAAGTGCTGAAGACGGCTCAATCGCTGCACTTCTGGGGGCTTCACCCGGTGCCTCAACCGCGCCGCCCATTATGCTGCATTTGCTGGAAAACGTGTTTGCTGAGCAAGTGCAAAGCGATGCGTGGCAGGAAAAGCTGACCGAAATCGTACCGTCTTACGGCCAGCGTCTTTCTGAAAATCCGGAGCTGCTGCGTGAAATGCGGGTATACACAGCAGAAGCGCTTAAGCTGAACGAGCCGATGAATGTTGCTGAAACAGACACAGACGTTCAAGCGGAAGTTGAAAGCGCGCAGCCTGAATCAGAAGCCTCTGATGCCGGTGATGAGAGCAGCGTTGACGAAAACGCTGATGCACAAAGCGAAGAGCAGGACGCTGAAACAGAAGAAGTTGCTCTGTAAGATTTTGCTTACTCAAACCTGAATGCACTAGCGTGCCATGTCAGGTGCGGTCGATAACGCTAGCCCCTTTTTAAGGGGCTAGTGTTTTTTTTGGATTCAATAGTGAGGATTGGCAGCTTCACAAATCAGCTGGGCAAGCGCGTGGGCTGGGGCACTTAACTGGCTGTTTGCGCGATGAATCAATCCTACATCCCGATGAAACGTATGTTCACTCAGCGGGATGGCGCGCACCGCTGGTGGCCAGGGCTGCAGGGCGGCTACCTCTGGCACCAGGGCAATGCCCACGCCGTTGGCCACCAATTGGATAATGGTATCCAGCTCGTCCACCTCACACAGCTCATGCACATGACAGTGCTGGGCGCGTAAAAAGCGGTCGACTTGGCGGCCGCCAAACGAGGTGCGGTCGTAACGCACAAAAGGCTCGCGGCTGAGCAGCTTGCGCCAATCATCGCCTTCCGTTAAAGCCGGGACGATTAGGCGGTAAGGTTCATGGGCCAGTGGTGTCCAGCGTAAATCGCTGTGCAGTGAGAAAGGCGGGCGAATAATGGCCGCCATATCAAGCTCGCCTGCATCCACCTGATTGACCAGCGCCATGGAGAGCCCCGGCAACACGCGGCTCCGGCAGTCGGGATAGGCTCGGTGAAAACGAGCCAAGGCACTGGGCAGTAGCGAGCGCTGAATGGAGGCAATAGCGCCTATGTTCACCGGCGTGCTGGCAGGCTTGTCGGTATTGGCTTCGCCAAGTGTCCGATAAAGGGCGAGTAGGGTATGCGCCTGTTGAAGAACGTCCTGGCCTTGCGCCGTTAATACCGCCGCACGCCCTTTTCGGGCAAACAGGGTAACGCCCAGCTGTGCTTCCAGCCGCTTCATCTGTGCGCTAACAGCCGCTTGCGTTAAGCCAATTTTCTGGCCTGCCGAGGCAAAGGTACCTTCTTGAGCGACGGCTGTTAGGGTTTTAAGCTCTCGTATCATTGATAAATAATATTTGTGAATTGGCGAAAAAGATATTGATTTTATTTTTATAAGGCTCGGCCTAGGATGACCATCGCGGGTTGGCACTTCGTGTCACTCATTACATAACGATAGCGAGCAGGAGACCACTATGAGCCTTTCCCCCTTTCATTTGGCCATCCCGGTTTACGATGTAGCGCTAGCCCGGGCTTTTTACAACGACGTTTTTTGTCTGGAAGAAGGGCGCTCCAGTGACAACTGGGTCGACTTCAACTTTTTTGGTCACCAGCTGGTAATTCACGGCCACCCTAAAACGCCCAGCCAAGAGAATGCCCATACCAACCCGGTAGATGGCCACAACGTACCGGTGCCGCATTTCGGCGTAATTTTAGAGTGGGATGAGTGGGAAACACTTGCCGAGCGCTTGACGTCACGCAACACCGTTTTTGTGATTGAGCCTTACGTACGCTTTAAAGGTGAAGTGGGCGAGCAAGCCACCATGTTCCTGCTCGACCCCTGTGGCAACGCGCTAGAGTTCAAGGCATTTAAGGACAAGAGCCAAATATTCGCCAAGTAAGTTTGCCAAATGAGCTAGCCAAGTAAGCGATAACTACCCCTGCAGCATCTGCTCTTGGCGGCGATGTTGCAGGGGAGATTCGCCAAAGTAGCGTTTATAGTCACGGCTGAATTGCGGCACGCTGCGATAGCCGACCGCCAATGCCGCCTGGTTGACATTATGGTCCTGCTGCGACAGAAGCTGCTGGGCTTTTATCAACCGCAGCCGCTTTAGGTACTGGGCAGGCGAGGCGCGAGTAATCTGCTTGAAATAGTGATGGAACGTCGAAACGCTCATACTGGCTCGCTGAGCCAGCTGTTCAACCGTAAACTCATCGCCTAAAGGCGCTTAAATACGACGGTACACATTTTTTATTGGTTTGCTGGAGCCTATCGAGCCTCCTATTGAAGCCTTCAGCTTGGTATTCAAGCGTCGTGTCGTGGCCGCTTCCTGGCATCGATATGTTTCATCAGGGGATTATCAAAGAGTATAGCCTGAAGCGCTACAACATCCTTGTATGTAAAGAAAATTTCTTAACGCTAAGCGATTCCATTAGTGGAATATTCGTGACCTGCCGATAGCTGCTACCTTGATAGATAAACCAGCGAGTAGGGAATTCAATAATGGCAGGCGGATGGGCAAAAGAGGGTGCCGAACAAGAGCAAATCGAAAGAACACTGGATGATGCTGTCGAGCTTGCCCGCAGTCGGCTGCCGCAGGGCAAAAGCCGTAAGTATTGTGAAGAGTGCGATGAGGTGATTCCTGAGGCGCGCCGCCTTGCAGTCCCCGGGGTTCGCTTGTGCGTTGTTTGCCAGAATGAGCACGACAAAAAACAGTCGAATGCTAGCAGCTATAATCGCCGAGGTAGTAAAGACAGCCAGCTTCGCTAAGCAAGCCCATGTTTGCGCTTATTGGATAAAAGCGTTTAGCAGTAGGCTATTAGCGTGCGGCTGTGCGACTCTAGTGTTGATAAGCGATACTGATTTATAAAGGCGAGGTACCATGAACGACGTTATTAAACTCTTGAAATCCCACCGTTCAGTTCGAAAATTCAAGGATCAGCCGATTGCACGAGAGCTGCTGATCGAACTTATCCAGGCGGGTCAAGGCGCGGCAACGTCCAGTCATGTTCAAGCCTATACGGTTATTCATGTTACAAATCCGGCTAATCGCGAGCAGATTGCTGAGTTAGCGGGTGGCCAGCCTTATATTGCCAGCTGTGCGGACTTTCTGGTCTTCTGTGCCGATATGAAGCGCCCAACCGAGGCATCTGAGAGGGCGGGTTCCAACGTTGTTCGAGGGATGACAGAACAGCTGTTGGTAGCCACGGTAGACACTGCTTTAATGGCGCAGAATGTTGCGACAGCTGCTGAATCAGAAGGGCTGGGCATCTGTTATATTGGCGGTATTCGCAATAACCCCCAAGCGGTTAGCGATCTGTTAAAGCTGCCTAAGCATGTTTACCCTGTATTTGGTATGTGCCTTGGCTATCCGTCTCATGAGCCGGAGGTAAAGCCCCGCCTGCCGGTTGAAGCGATCTTAAAAGAAGACTACTACAGCGACGACAGTGCGCAGGTGCAAGCGTTTGATGACACCATGCAGGCGTATTATCAGTCGCGTAGCAGTGGCAATAAAGACACCGATTGGTCACAAAACCTGAAGCCGCTGTTTGATAACAAACTACGACCCCATATGCGCGACTTCTTGATTCAGCGTGGCTTTGAAATGGAGTAGCCCAAACGGCACCTTGCTTATGACTGCCATCGCTCCTCTTCCTGATGCTTCATGAGTGATCAAATTCACTGCTACCAGCAGGTGGCAGTGATAATCTGGAAGCCGCCGTTTTTGAGGAAGCACTATGTGTAAGTTACGAACAGGGTATACGCGACAAACGGGCTTTGGCCTATTAATGGTGGTGACGATGTCGGCTGCGGGATGCAGCGGTTCCGAAGATGAACCCCCGAGTAATGTATCTGAACAGAGAGCTACCAGCACGCAACCGGCTGACGCTTCTGTAGCGGAAGAGCCTGCGACCATCGTGCCCTTGGAAGTCGCTATTTCGACATCGGTTGCCTTGCGCCCTGATCGGCGCCTGATGGTGGAGGGAGAAACCAATCTACCTGATCAGACGCAGGTGCAGGTTATTGTCGAGCGCGAAGTGAGTCGTGTGCGCTGGAGGGCGCGTGCGCGGGTTAGTGACGGAGGCTTTATTGCTGGTCCATTTGGTTCAGGGAGCGGTTTGCCGGATGGTGGCTATATCGTACAGGTGCAGCTTTCCGAGGCCAGTGTGCAGCCTCAAACCGTACAAGCCGTGATCGGTAATCGCGGGGAGAATTTGGCGGGAGAGCTGGTTAGCCAATCCCGCCATGGGTTGGGTCAAGTGGCCACCTACTCACGCCGTTTCTTGGTGGGGGAGGAGCCAAGACGAACACGTGACCAGGTGGAAGTGCATTAACATTTACGGGGATGTAGATGCTTTAGACAGAACGCCAATGGGCTAGCAGTACCGCATGTATTTCTACGTCAGAAGGCGCTTTTGCAAAGTGCTCAAGTACAAAACGCTCATCGCGACTGACAAGATAATGCCCGGCTTTATGAAATACGTGCGTCGGGCCCAGCAGCAGTAAATCATTGGCTGCGACGGGTGAAAAGTCAGTGCCTGAATCTGGCGTTGCCATAACACAGGGTGCTTTCCAGTCGATATTTAACGCTAAATGGTGTGGAACGGTAATTGTCGTTGCTTGCACCTGTTCCCAGGGGAGGGGGCCAGTGTGTTTCAACGTCAACAGTTGAGGGGCGGTGTCGCCTTCCAGCAAGGTAGCAAGTGAACAATCCAACGCCTCGGCTAGAGCGACCAAACGCTCGTGACCAATTTGTTTAATTGCACCTGATTCCCAGTAGGAAATAGTAACATCCGACACGCCAACGTTACGTGCTAGGGCAGCTTTGTTGAGCTTGGCCCTAAGACGCAATTGCTTAATACGTGAGCCTAGCGATTCCATTTCGATTTCCTATAATTGAGCTGTGTAAGCTCGTTAAGTTTACTTCAACCACAGTTGCAGCGATGTGAGCACGCTTAGTGCGTTTAAGCACTTTTTATAAGCATGATCGCCGATCATCGATGCCGCGCCATACTAAGCGATTGTTCAGTGTCGCGCATCTTGTAATCTTATAACCGTATTACTTTTTGTAAGACGCTTTAATATGAAAGTCGTTCCATCTACAGCGCTGTTGGTTATGCGTAGGGTAGGTATAATATCGCTACGCTTTCTCGCTATAAGGATGTCTTGATGACCGTTCGTACTCGCATTGCACCTTCCCCGACGGGGGATCCCCACGTTGGCACGGCGTATATTGCGCTGTTCAATTTATGCTTTGCGCGTCAGCATGGCGGGCAGTTTATTTTGCGCATTGAAGATACGGACCGCGTACGCTCAACGCCTGAGTCAGAGCAGATGATTCTGGACTCCTTGCGCTGGCTTGGGTTGGAGTGGGATGAGGGGCCTGACGTTGGCGGCCCACACGGTCCGTACCGCCAAAGCGAACGTGGCGATATTTATGCGCAGCATGCTCAACAGTTGCTGGACGCTGGCCATGCGTTTAAATGCTACCGCACTGCAGAAGAGCTGGATGAGCTGCGTGAGTCGCGTAAGGCAGCAGGCTTGCATCTGGCGCTCAAGCCGGGTGACCTGGCTTTGGATGACGCAGAAGCTGCACGCCGGCAGCAGGAAGGCTGGCCTTATGTCGTGCGTATGAACGTGCCCAGCGAAGGTGTCTGTGTAGTAAACGATATGCTGCGCGGTACGATTGAAGTGGAGTGGGCACAAGTTGACGCGCAGATACTGCTCAAGTCGGACGGCATGCCTACTTACCATTTGGCGAATGTGGTAGATGACCATTTAATGGAAATCACGCATGTGCTGCGTGGCGAAGAATGGATTAACTCTGCACCCAAACACCAGCTGTTATATGAATACTTTGGTTGGGAAATGCCTGAGCTATGCCATATGCCGCTTTTGCGTAACCCCGACAAATCCAAGCTTTCCAAACGTAAAAATCCCACGTCGATTAATTTCTATCGCCGGATGGGCTTTTTGCCTCAAGCGGTTACCAATTACCTCGGCCGTATGGGCTGGTCCATGCCGGATGAGCGCGAGAAATTTAGTTTACCCGATATGATGGCCGAGTTTGATATTCAGCGTGTATCGCTGGGCGGCCCGGTGTTTGATCTTGAGAAGCTTACCTGGCTCAACGGTGTTTATATCCGCGAGGACCTGGATGATGATGCGCTGCTTACTGCGCTGCGCGAATGGGCGTTTAATGATGCCTATGTAAGGCAAATTTTGCCCCAGGTACGTCCACGCGTAGAAACACTTTCACAAATCATGCCGCTAGCCGGGCACTTCTTCTCAGGCTTGCCTACGCTTACAGAAGATGACTTCGCCAGTATTAAGCTGGAGAAAGACGAGTTAGTGAAATTGCTGCAGTTCCTGGTCTGGCGCTTCGAGGTGCTACCTGCCTGGGATAAAGAAGCGCTGCTGGCCGAAGTAAAGAGCTTGTCAGCGTATTTCGAGCTTAAAATGAAAGCATTTCTGGCGCCGATTTTTATTGCGATTACAGGCAGTAGCTCAAGCACGTCTGTTATGGATGCCATGGCGATTCTGGGTTCCGATATCACTCGTGCGCGTCTGCGCAACGCTATTGATGTGCTGGGTGGCGTTTCCAAGAAACAAGCGAAACGTTTTGAAAAAGAGTACCGCGATCTGTAAGTCGCTCAGCTAATGGCTGCAGGAAACGCCATTCTCCATTGACGTTAGGCGTCTGGCGTTTTTCTGGGGTATTAATAGCCTTGACGAAGACGAGCGTAATCAGTATTATACGCTCCGTCTTCAGGATATGTGGGGCCTTAGCTCAGCTGGGAGAGCGCAACACTGGCAGTGTTGAGGTCAGCGGTTCGATCCCGCTAGGCTCCACCATTTAGTTTGTTTGTCGTAACGTCCCATTCGTCTAGTGGTCCAGGACACCGCCCTTTCACGGCGGTAACAGGGGTTCGAACCCCCTATGGGACGCCATCTCTTTTATACTCTTCTATCCCCATATTGATGTAGTAATGAACTCTTTCATTTGCTGCGTTTTTTCCTGCCTGTTATCTAGCTGAGCCGCTAAATCCTCACTTTATTTGTGGTATTTTCGCTTGACTTGTCCACTTTTGGTGGTCTTTGCTAAAGGTTGTGCACAGCCCTGTGCTGCACCCGCGAAAAATATTCGAATTAACTTATCTTGTTTAAAAACAATGGCTTACATGCGGTCAAAAAATGACCAATTTAAGGGGAGGTCACTGTTCATGGCGATTCAGGGGCATTTGTGAGAGGTTATGAACAAGGTTATCCACAGATAGTGTGGAAAACATTTTCCAGCCTGGCTCTTAAAAAAGTCAAGCGCTATTGCGGCCTTTTGCTCGCTTTTTGGCTGGCGTTTTCGTCTATTGATGAGGTGAGGCGTGCGCGTTTGGAGAGGCGTTGTTGGATGTCGTGCTAATGAGGTCAGAGTACGCGTCTAGCGCACGTATTCGAACGTGTTTAGAAGGGAGTGGCTTGCGGGAGTTGTTAGGCTTGGAGGGTGGTCATATACAAGCAGAGACGCTTAAACAAGGAAGGCCACCCGAGGGTGGCCTTCTTGAAGATTCAACCGTCGAAAATTATTTCGACGGGTAATCGCGTTGGTCATGGCCAGTGTAAAGCTGACGCGGACGACCAATTTTATAGCTTTCGCTCAACATTTCGTTCCAGTGGGAGATCCAGCCAATCGTGCGTGATACGGCAAAGATTACCGTGAACATATTGGTGGGGATGCCCATCGCTTTCAAAATGATGCCAGAGTAGAAGTCGACGTTCGGGTAAAGCTTGCGCTCGATGAAGTATTCGTCTTCCAGTGCAATTTGCTCTAGGCGTTTGGCAATTTTAAGCTGCGGGTCGTTCGCCATGCCCAGTTCGGCGAGTACTTCGTCGCAGGTCTCTTTCATTACCTTGGCGCGGGGGTCAAAGTTGCGATACACGCGGTGACCAAAGCCCATCAGCTTGAACGGGTCTTCCTTGTCTTTTGCCTTGTCAATGAAGCGTTGGATGTTCTCTTCAGAGTCGTCGCCAATCTCATCAAGCATCGCCAGTACGGCTTCGTTCGCGCCGCCGTGTGCCGGGCCCCATAGTGCCGCAATGCCAGCGCTAATGCAGGCAAAGGGGTTGGCGCCGGTCGAGCCTGCCAAGCGTACGGTAGAGGTGGAGGCATTCTGCTCATGGTCGGCATGCAGCATGAAAATGCGGTCCATCGCTTTCGCGTAAACCGGGTTGATCTTGTACTCTTCGCACGGGTTGCTGAACATCATGTAGAGGAAATTCTCTGCATAGCTCAGGTCGTTGCGCGGGTAATTAAACGGCTGGCCAACATTATACTTGTGCGACATGGCCGCCAGAGTCGGCATTTTGGCGATCAGGCGAATAGCACTAATAGTGCGGTCTTCTTCTTTAGTGATATCCATGTGGTCATGGTAGAACGCCGCAAGACCGCCTACGACGCCGCACATAATTGACATGGGGTGCGCGTCGCGGCGAAACCCTTTAAAGAAGTTGTTGATTTGGTCGTGCACCATCGTGTGATTGCGAATGCGTGCAGCGAAGTCCGTGTACTGCTCGTCGTTGGGCAGTTCACCAAAAAGCAGGGTATAGCTCAGTTCAACAAAGTTGGACTCTTTAGCCAGTTGGTCAATAGGGTAGCCGCGATGCAGCAGTACGCCTTTGCCGCCGTCAATATAGGTGATGGCAGATTGGCAAGAAGAGGTGGCCATAAAGCCAGGGTCGTAGGTGAACAGGCCTTCCGCACCTAAGCCGCGGACATCAATAACGTCTGGGCCAAGGGTGCCGGAGTACATGGGTAGTTCGATCGTTTTATCAAGACCGTCTACCGTCAATGTTGCTTTCCTGTCAGCCATGTTGGCCTCCTTTCGGATTCGGGTTGGGACGTAAAGTCATTGTTTCGCATGCCGCGCCGGCGAAAAGGTTTGCCCACTATAAGAGCGCGCGACATTTTGTCAATTATGCAAAGCGCTAGGCATGGGTGGTGCGTGTATGGTTATGCAAAATTATTATCTTAGACAATTTTTGTATATGGCAAATGATAGCTATAGTAACCAGGTGCCAGAGATTTGACGAATCCTTAACAGGCTTATCAAATTATCGTGACTCTGTCACTATATCGATGCTGCATTGCAAAATCGACTCGGCCGGGCTGCTTTTTTTGCAACATAATTGAGTTAGGTCCGAGTTCGGTTTGTCAGCAGGGGCGAAGGTTCTTATAATCCACGGCGCGCGACCGGCAGGTAGGTGGTCGTGCCCGACTTGGCAAACGGCCGAGCCCCTTCCAGCAACCACTGCCCGCTCGGGCTATGCCCGACCTGTCGCAGAGCGGGCCAAGAGAGTGTGTATAAGCCGTGAATAGCAAACGACCCGTAAATTTAGATCTAACAACGATACACTTCCCACTTCCGGCACTGACGTCGATTGCCCACCGTATTACGGGGGTTATTCTGTTCGTTGGCCTGGTGTTCGCTTTTTGGGCGTTGGGTAAGTCACTTTCATCTCCAGCAGGCTTTGATGCCGTTAGCAGCGCACTTGCCAATAATTTATTGGCCAAGTTCATTGCTTGGGGACTGCTTTCTGCGCTGGCGTTCCATTTTGTAGCAGGGATTAAACACCTGTTAATGGATGCCGATATTGGTGTGACACTAGAAGGTGGTGTGCAAAAAGCACAGATCACCGTTGTGGTGAGTGCCGTTCTAATTATTCTGGCAGGAGTTTGGGTATGGTAACCAACGTCACAAGTTTTGGCCGAAGCGGATTGTCTGATTGGCTGATGCAGCGTGTGTCTGCGGTGGTGCTGGCCGTTTACACGGTCTTTATGGTGGCCTATCTGTTGTTTAATCCAGACCTTGACTACTACACCTGGAGCGGCCTGTTTAACCAAACGTGGATGCGGATCTTCTCATTGCTGGCTTTTATATCCATTGCAGCACATGCCTGGATTGGCTTGTGGACCGTAACCACTGATTACCTTAAGTCCACTGGCCTGCGCGTAGGTGCCCAGACGCTGATTATTCTGGCTATCTTCGTGTACCTGGTTTGGGGCATTCAAATTCTGTGGGGAGCTTGATAAATGTCTAACCTTCGTAGCCTGACGTTTGACGCCATTATTATCGGTGGCGGTGGCGCTGGCCTGCGCGCTGCTTTAGAACTGGCGAAGTCCGGTAAACAAACAGCCGTCCTTTCCAAAGTCTTCCCGACACGCTCTCACACTGTCTCTGCCCAGGGCGGTATTACCTGCGCTATCGCGTCTTCTGATCCTAATGACGATTGGCGCTGGCACATGTACGACACTGTTAAAGGCGGCGACTATATCGCTGACCAGGACGCGTCGGAGTATATGTGCTCTGAAGGCCCGAAAGCTGTATTTGAACTTGAGCACATGGGCCTGCCGTTTTCGCGCTTTGATAACGGCCGCATCTATCAGCGTCCGTTCGGTGGCCAGTCCAAGAATTTCGGTGAAGGCGGCCAGGCGGCGCGTACTTGCGCGGCGGCAGACCGTACCGGTCACGCACTGCTGCACACGCTTTACCAGAACAACCTTAAGAACAATACAACGTTCTTGAATGAGTGGTACGCGGTTGATCTGGTGAAGAATGGCAACGGTGACGTGGTGGGTTGTATCGCCATGTGCATTGAAACTGGCGAAGTTGTTCACGTTAAATCCAAAGCCACTGTATTGGCGACTGGCGGTGCTGGCCGAATTTACGCCTCTACCACCAATGCCTTGATCAATACGGGTGACGGTATCGGTATGGCGTTGCGTGCGGGCTTCCCGATGCAGGATATGGAAATGTGGCAGTTCCACCCGACCGGTATTTACGGTGCGGGCACGCTGGTGACCGAAGGGTGCCGCGGGGAAGGTGGCTACCTGATCAATAAAGACGGCGAGCGCTTTATGGAGCGTTACGCGCCCAACGCGAAAGACCTGGCGGGTCGTGACGTTGTTGCGCGTTCCATGGTCATGGAAATTCTGGAAGGCCGCGGTTGTGGCGAGAAGGGTGATCACGTCTTCCTGAAGCTTGATCACCTGGGTGAAGAAGTGCTGAGCAAGCGTCTGCCGGGTATCGTTGAGCTTTCAAAGACCTTCGCCCATGTCGATCCAGCGAAAGACCCGATCCCGGTCGTGCCGACCTGCCACTATATGATGGGCGGTATTCCGACCAATATTCATGGTCAGGCGATTCTGCAGGACGAAAGCGGCAACGACCAGATCATCAACGGTCTGTTCGCCTGTGGTGAAGCAGCGTGCGTATCTGTTCACGGTGCTAACCGTCTGGGCGGAAACTCCTTGCTGGACCTGGTGGTGTTTGGCCGTGCCGCCGGTATGTTTATTGAAGGCGCGCTGAACGAAGGTATTGAGTACCTGGATGCCTCCGAGTCTGATATTGAATCAGCGATGAAGCGCATTACTCGTTGGAACGAGTCAGAAGGCGGTGAGAGCATTCCTGCGCTGAAAGCAGAGCTTCAGGACATCATGCAGAACTCTTTCGGTGTATTCCGTGAAGAGAAAAACATGCTGGAAGGCGTTGAGAAGCTTGCCAACCTGCGCAGCCGTATTGCCAATGCTCACCTGCCTGATAAGTCCAATGCTTTCAACACGGCCCGTGTAGAAGCGCTGGAACTTGATAACCTGATGGAAGTGGCCGAAGCGACGGCAATTGCCGCCCTTGAGCGTAAAGAGAGCCGCGGTGCCCATTCACGTTACGATTACCCAGACCGTGATGACGTCAACTGGCTGAAACACTCGCTCTACTTCCCGCTCACCAAAGAGCTGAAGCAGCGCGACGTCAACTTCAAGCCGAAAACTGTTGATACGTTCGAACCCAAGGTTCGTACCTACTAAACTCCGCATTGACGAGAGGGAGTTATAATGTCCAATCTTCAGGTATCCGTATACCGTTACAATCCGGAAACCGACTCCGCGCCCTATATGCAGGAGTTCCAGGTTGATACCAAAGGGCGCGATGTCATGGTGCTGGATGTTCTTCATATGATGAAAGAACAGGACAGTGGTCTGGCATTCCGTCGTAGCTGCCGCGAAGGCGTTTGCGGCTCTGATGGTATGAACATGAACGGCAAAAACGGCCTGGCGTGTATTACACCGCTGTCAGATGTTGTGAAAAACAACAAGCTGATCCTGCGCCCGCTGCCTGGTCTGCCGGTTATCCGCGATATGGTTGTGGATATGGGGATTTTCTATAAGCAGTACGAGCGTATTCAGCCGTACCTGCAAAATGAAACGCCAGCGCCCGCCATTGAGCGCCTGCAGTCGCCCGAAGACCGTGAAAAGTTGGATGGCCTGTACGAGTGCATCTTGTGTGCTTGCTGCTCTACGTCTTGCCCGTCGTTCTGGTGGAACCCGGACAAGTTCGTAGGACCTGCTGGCTTGCTGCAGTCTTACCGCTTCCTGGCGGATTCGCGCGATACCGCAACCCGCGAGCGTTTGACCAGCCTGGAAGATCCGTTCTCGGTGTTCCGCTGCCGCGGCATCATGAACTGCGTAGCGGTTTGCCCGAAAGGCTTAAATCCGACGCGGGCCATCGGTAAAATTCGCGAAATGCTGCTCGCAGATGCAACATAAACGCCTTGTGAGTCAATAAAAAGCGTTTGCCACGCAACAAGTCTCGTTTTACTACTTAAATCGTGGCGCTTCGCTTGTTATCATAGGGCTTGTCATAAGGTGCGGCGCGTCGCCGCACTTTATGAGCAGTCAAGTTTAAAAGCCGGTGCTGCGAGTACCGGCTTTTGAGCATGAGCTGAGCAAGAATAGCAGTTAAGAAATAGTAATTAAGAAATAGTAATTATGTAGGGCTTCCGACCGTTGGTCGGTGCCGCCGGTACATGTTCCGCCCCGCCGGCAGGGCAATAGCGATGTCGTTGTGTTTTGCAGCGATGCCGATACCACCCCATCAGTGTAGGGTGACCGAGAGATGCAACAAGGCATAATGGAGTTAATGTGGCGTTCCTCTCACGTTAGTGGTGGCAATGTCCACTACGTGGAAGCGCTTTACGAGCAGTACCTCGCCGATCCAGATGCTGTTTCTGACGAATGGCGTAGCTATTTTGACCAGCTACCGAGTTCCGAGGGCAGTGCCTCCCACGATGTTCCACTAAGCCCGACTCGTGATCAATTCTACCAGCTAGGTCGTGAAAGCCGCCCGGGCCGGGTAGTTGCCGCTGCCGATAGCGGTGAGAACAAAAAGCAGGTGAAAGTCCTGCAGTTGATCAATGCGTATCGCTTCCGTGGTCATCAAAAGGCTGATATCGATCCGCTTGGACTGCGTAATCCTACCCCCGTCCCTGACCTCGATTTATCATTCCATCAGTTGACCAAGGCTGATCTTGATACCGAGTTCCAGACCGGTTCGTTCTTCCTGGGTATTGATAAGGCACCACTGCGTGAGATCGTGGACGCGTTGGAGAAGACGTACTGTCGCTCCATCGGCTGTGAGTTCATGCATATCGTGGACACAGAAGAGAAACGCTGGCTACAACGGCGCTTCGAATCAGTGCGCAGTGCTCCCAAGTTTAGTGACGATGTTCGCAAGCATGTGCTCGAGCGTCTGACGGCTGCTGAAGGTTTGGAAACTTACCTGGCATCCAAATATCCGGGTACCAAACGCTTTGGTCTTGAAGGTGGTGAAGTCTTTGTACCTATGATGGACGAGCTTATCCAGCGTGCTGGCGGTTATGGTACGAAGGAAGTCGTTATCGGTATGGCGCACCGTGGTCGCCTCAACCTGTTGGTCAATATTCTGGGCAAAAACCCGGCTGACTTGATTGATGAGTTTGATGGTAAGAAGGTGATTGAGCGTGGTTCTGGCGATGTGAAGTATCACCAGGGCTTTAGCTCCAACGTCATGTCACCGGGCGGCGAAGTCCACCTGGCCATGTCGTTCAACCCCTCGCACCTGGAAATTGTCGCACCGGTTGTTGAAGGTTCCGTACGCGCGCGCCAAGACCGCCGCAAGGATCCTGTCGGGGACAAGGTGTTACCCATCAATATTCATGGTGATGCTGCCTTCGCGGGTCAGGGCGTCGTCATGGAGACATTCCAGATGTCTCAGACCCGGGCCTATAAGACCGGCGGCACGATTCACATCGTCATCAATAACCAGGTGGGCTTTACGACGTCCAACCCCATGGATGCTCGTTCGACCGAGTACTGTACCGACATTGCCAAGATGGTCCAGGCGCCCATCTTCCATGTGAATGGTGATGATCCTGACGCCGTTATCCATGCGACCCAAGTGGCGCTGGATTACCGTCAACAGTTCAAAAAAGACGTCGTTATTGATCTGGTCTGCTACCGTCGCCGTGGGCATAACGAAGCCGATGAGCCGTCCGGTACGCAGCCATTGATGTACGCCAAAATCAAGGATCATGCGTCGACGCGTACGGTTTACGTTAAGCGCTTGGTTGACCAGGGCGTTCTATCTGAAGATGACGCCAAAGCGATGATGGAAACGTATCGCGATGATCTGGTCGCGGGTAACCACGTTGCCAATGCACTGGTTCAGGAGCCCAATCAATCCCTGTTTGTGAACTGGGCGCCGTATCTGGGGCATGAGTGGACAGGCGATGCGGACACGTCTTTTGACATGAAGCGTCTTCAGCAGCTGGCTGCGAAAATGTGCGAGATTCCGGATGGGGTCGAAGTGCAGCGCCAGGTCGCCAAGATTTACGAAGACCGCCGCAAGATGCAGGCCGGTGGCATGGCCATGAACTGGGGCTTTGCTGAAACGCTGGCCTACGCCACGTTACTTGACCAAGGGCACCCGATCCGGATTACCGGTCAGGATGTGGGTCGTGGCACGTTCTCGCACCGTCACGCTGTGGTTCATAACCAGAAAAATGGCTCTACCTACGTGCCACTGCAAAACATGGCCGATGGTCAGCCGGTTTTCACCATTCACGACTCCTTCCTATCGGAAGAAGCTGTGTTGGCGTTTGAGTACGGTTACTCCACCACTGCGCCGAATGACCTGGTTATCTGGGAAGCCCAGTTTGGTGACTTCTTCAACGGTGCACAGGTGGTCGTTGATCAGTTCATCTCTTCTGGTGAGAGCAAGTGGGGCCGTTTATGTGGCCTAACGATGCTGCTACCCCATGGCTATGAAGGCCAGGGTCCAGAGCACTCGTCTGCGCGACTGGAACGTTTCCTGCAAATGTGTGCTGAGCACAACATGCAGGTCTGTGTACCGACGACACCTGCGCAGATTTATCACTTGCTGCGTCGTCAGGTGATTCGTCCGCTGCGCAAGCCGTTGATTGTTATGTCGCCCAAGTCGTTGCTGCGTCACAAGGAAGCGGTATCGAGCCTTGAAGATCTTGCTCACGGCAAATTCCAAATGGTGTTGCCGGATCAAGCGGATCTGGCCGCTGAAAACGTAACGCGTACGATTCTGTGCTCAGGCAAGGTCTACTATGACCTGGCCGCCTGGCGTGCAGAAAACGAGCGTAACGATACGGCGATCATTCGTCTTGAGCAGCTGTATCCCTTCCCGAAAGAAGAGCTTCTGGAAGTGCTCCAGGCGTATGGCAATGTGGAAGATATTGTCTGGTGTCAGGAAGAGCCGTTGAACCAGGGCGCTTGGTACTCCAGTCAGCACCACATGCGTACAGTGGCCGATATGCTTAAAGATGGCCTCGGACGCGAGTTGAAATTTGCAGGACGTCCTGCCTCTGCCGCGCCGGCAGCGGGCTATATGTCCGTCCATACTGAACAGCAGCGCCAGCTGGTGGAAGACGCTTTCAATCTGTAAAGCGCCCACCGGGTTTAGAGAACACCATAAGGGAAACGACATGGCTACCGAGATCAAAGCGCCAACCTTTCCGGAATCCGTTGCCGAAGGTACTGTGGCTACGTGGCATAAAAAGCCGGGTGACAGCGTCGAGCGTGACGAACTGATTGTTGAAATCGAAACCGACAAAGTGGTGCTGGAAGTGGTGGCACCTGAAGCGGGCACCCTGACTGACGTAATGGCCGAAGAGGGCGAAAGCGTCGCGTCTGAGCAGGTGCTTGGCAAAATCGGTGAAGGCAGCGCTTCAGGCGACAGCGGTAAAAAAGAAGAGCCATCTTCTGATGAGCCGAAAGCCGAGAAAGCTGATCAGCAAGACGAAAAGAAAGAAGAGAAAACAGAAGAGAAGAAAGCCAGCGGCGGCAAGCAGCATGATGTAAAAGCGCCGAGCTTCCCTGAGTCTATCCAGGAAGGCACCGTGGCGACTTGGCACAAAAAGGTCGGTGAAGCGGTTAAGCGCGATGAAGTACTGGCTGATATCGAAACCGATAAAGTCGTACTGGAAGTGGTTGCGCCTGCTGACGGTGCGCTGGCAGAAATTAAAGCCGAAGAGGGCAGCCAGGTAGAGTCCGAAGCAATTCTTGCGGTCTTCACCGAAGGTGGCGGTAGCGACGTAGCAACAGCGGCTGATAAAGAGCCAGCCGCCTCTGCTGACGATGGCGCCAGCGATGAGAAAATGGGCGACAAGATCGTCGCACCGGCGGCGCGCAAGCTGGTTGCCGAGCACGACCTTGACGTTGCCAAAATTGAAGGTACGGGCAAAGGCGGTCGCGTCCTGAAAGAAGACGTGCAAAAAGCCGTTAAAGATGGCTCCGCCAAGAAAGGTGCTGCCAAGTCTTCTGCGCCGAGCAACGCCGCAGCGGCCCCAGCGGCTGTTGAAGGCGAGCGTGTTGAAAAACGCGTGCCGATGACCCGCCTGCGTCAAACCATTGCCAAGCGTCTGGTACAAGCTCAGCAAACCGCGGCCATGCTGACTACGTATAACGAAGTGGACATGACTGAGATCATGGCCCTGCGTGCGCAGTACAAAGACACCTTCCTAAAAGCTCACGATATCAAGCTGGGCTTTATGGGCTTCTTTGTAAAAGCGGCAACTGAAGCTCTCAAACGCTTCCCGGATGTTAATGCCTCTATCGACGGCACCGACATCGTGTATCACGGTTACCAGGATATCGGTGTTGCGGTATCCACCGACCGTGGTCTGGTGGTCCCTGTACTGCGCGACACCGACAGCATGAAAATTGCTGATGTCGAAAGAACGATTGTTGATTTCGGTAAGCGTGGTCGTGACGGTAAGCTGGGCATGGACGACATGATCGGCGGCACCTTTACTATCACCAATGGTGGTACGTTCGGTTCTCTGATGTCGACGCCGATTATCAACCCGCCGCAAACGGCTATTCTGGGTATGCACAAAATCCAGGATCGTCCGATGGCTGTTAATGGCAAGGTTGAAATTCGCCCCATGATGTACCTGGCACTGTCATATGATCACCGTATGATTGATGGCAAAGACGCCGTACGTTTCCTGGTTACGCTTAAAGAATTGCTGGAAGACCCGGCACGTTTGCTGCTGGACGTCTAAGGTACGTAGACCACGTATCCTTGCGTATTGATATTTCGATACGCGCCACCCTTCTTATGCAGTCGCACACCGCTCTTCTCTCGGCAATGTAAAGACGAGAGAAGAGCACCGAGCTAAAGGAGCCAACATGGCTGACAAGTTTGATGTGATCGTTATCGGCGCCGGCCCTGGCGGTTACGTAGCTGCTATCCGCGCAGCGCAAATGGGCCTGAAAACAGCCTGTGTTGAAAAATGGGTTAACAAGGAAGGCAAGACTGTTCACGGCGGTACCTGCCTGAACGTCGGTTGTATTCCTTCCAAAGCGCTGCTGGAAACCTCACATAAGTTTGTTGAAGCACGTGATCACTTTGCTGAAGTTGGCATCGAGATTGACGCGCCGAAGGCTAACATTGCCAAAATGCTCGAGTTCAAAAACTCGGTCATTAACAAAAACGTGGGCGGCATCAGCGCACTGTTCAAGGCCAACGGTGTTACTTCGCTGGAAGGTAAAGGTAAAGTTACTTCGTCTACAGAAGTTGAAGTAACCGACCACGATGGCAATGCCACGACCTACACGACTGACAACATCGTTATCGCCGCAGGCTCCGTGCCGGTTGAAATTCCGCCGACGCCGCTGACCGACGACCTGATTGTGACGTCTACAGGCGCACTTGAGTTTACCGAAGTACCCAAGCGTCTGGGTGTGATCGGTGCTGGTGTTATCGGCTTGGAGCTGGGCAGCGTTTGGAAGCGTTTAGGTTCTGACGTGACCGTTCTTGAAGCCATGGACAGCTTTTTGCCGATGGTTGACGGCGCGATTGCCAAAGAGACCCAGAAGCTGCTCAAGAAACAGGGTCTGGACATCAAACTGGGCGCACGCGTGACCGGTTCTGAAGTCAAGGACAACGAAGTCGTCGTTAAGTACACCGACGGTGACGGCGAACAGGAAATGACCTTCGACAAACTGATTGTTTGTGTGGGTCGTCGTCCTTATACGCAAGGCGTGATTGCCGACGGCGTAGGCGTTGAGCTTGACGAGCGTGGCTTTATCTTCGTTGATGACCAGTGCCGTACCAATGTCCCGAGCGTTTATGCAATCGGTGACTGTGTACGTGGTCCAATGCTTGCTCATAAAGCGTCTGAAGAAGGCGTTATGGTCGCTGACATTATCGCTGGCCATAAAGCTGAAATGAATTACGACGCCATCCCCAGCGTTATCTACACCTCGCCTGAAGTCGCGTGGGTAGGTATAACCGAGCAAGATGCCAAAGCGAAAGGCATCGAAGTCAAAACCGGCTCTTTCCCGTTCTCTGCCAACGGTCGTGCGCTTGCCAACAATGCGCCTGAAGGTATGGCCAAGATTATTGCCGATGCCGAAACAGACCGCATTCTGGGTATGCACATCGTCAGTCAGCACGCGGGTGAGCTGATTGCCCAAGGCGTTATCGCGATGGAATTTGGTTCCAGCGCTGAAGATCTAGCGTTGACCTGCTATGCCCACCCGAGCACTTCTGAAGCTATTCATGAAGCGGCTCTCGCGGTGGAAGGCCATGCAATCCACATGGCTAATCGTAAAAAGCGCAAATAAGTTCAGCGGTAACTACCAGGCGCCACCATTAGGTGGCGCATCACTTTCGGGCATGTTGTAAAATAGCGCGCGAAAGTACGGGGACAGCCCGTTTTTAAAACGGGTTGTCGTTCGAGTCACATGCAACCAATGGCATGAATCGATGAACCTTCACGAGTATCAAGGCAAACAGCTGTTTGCTGATTATGGTCTACCAGTGTCTAAAGGCTTTGCCGTGGACACTCCCGAAGAAGCAGTAGAAGCCTGCAAAAAGATCGGCGGCGACATGTGGGTAGTTAAAGCCCAGGTGCACGCAGGTGGCCGTGGTAAAGCGGGTGGCGTTAAGTTGATCAAAGATCCGGCTGAAGCGAAGGCGTTTGCCGAGCAGTGGCTGGGCAAAAACCTGGTAACCTTTCAGACTGACGAGCAAGGTCAGCCGGTTGCCAAGATTCTGGTAGAGACCTGCACTGATATCGCCGATGAGCTTTACCTCGGTGCCGTTGTCGATCGTACTACCCGTCGCGTGGTCTTCATGGCCTCGACTGAAGGTGGTGTTGAAATCGAGACGGTTGCTGAAGAGACGCCGGAAAAGATTCTTAAAGCCGAAATTGATCCGCTGGTTGGCGCACAGCCGTACCAGGCGCGTGAGTTGGCCTTTGCTCTGGGCCTGAAAGGCGACCAGGTCAAACAGTTCACCAAGATCTTCCTGGGCCTATCCAAGTTGTTCCACGACAAGGATCTGGCGCTTTTAGAGATCAACCCGTTGGTTATCACTGACGAAGGCAACCTGCACTGCCTCGACGCCAAACTGGGCCTCGACAGCAATGCGTTGTACCGTCACCCGGACCTGCAGGCCATGCGCGATCCTTCCCAGGAAGATCAGCGTGAAGCCGATGCAGCGAAGTGGGAACTGAACTACGTCGCACTCGACGGTAACATTGGTTGCATGGTAAACGGCGCAGGCCTGGCCATGGGCACCATGGACATCGTTAACCTGAGTGGCGGCAAGCCGGCTAACTTCCTGGACGTTGGCGGCGGCGCGACCAAAGAGCGCGTAGCAGAAGCGTTCAAGATCATCCTGTCTGACGACAACGTGAAAGCCGTTCTGGTTAACATCTTCGGCGGTATCGTACGTTGCGACATGATTGCTGAAGGCATTATCGGTGCCGTTGAGCAAGTGGGTGTCAACGTGCCGGTCGTGGTTCGCCTGGAAGGTAACAATGCCGAGTTGGGTGCTGAGAAACTGGCGTCCAGCGGTCTGAACATCATCGCTGCTACCAGTCTGACCGATGCGGCTCAGCAGGTTGTTAAAGCGGCGGAGGGCAAGTAATGAGTATCCTGATCGATAAGAACACCAAGGTCATCTGCCAGGGTTTCACCGGTGGCCAGGGCACGTTCCACTCCGAGCAGGCGATTGCCTATGGCACGCAAATGGTCGGTGGTGTTACGCCGGGCAAAGGCGGCCAGGAGCATTTGGGCCTGCCAGTTTTCAACACCGTTAAAGAAGCGGTCGAGAAAACAGGCGCGGAAGCCAGCGTTATCTACGTACCGGCTCCGTTCTGCAAAGACTCAATCCTTGAAGCTGCTAACGCTGGCATCAAGCTGATCGTTTGCATCACCGAAGGTATCGCTACGCTTGATATGCTCGACGCAAAAGTAAAATGCGACGAGTTGGGCGTGCGTCTGATTGGCCCGAACTGCCCGGGTGTTATCACGCCGGGTGAGTGCAAAATCGGTATCATGCCGGGTCACATCCACCAGCCGGGCCGTGTGGGTATCGTTTCCCGCTCTGGTACGCTGACTTACGAAGCCGTTAAGCAGACCACTGACCACGGTTTCGGTCAGTCTACCTGTGTCGGTATCGGTGGCGACCCGATTCCGGGTTCCAACTTCATCGACATTTTGGAAATGTTCGAGAAGGATCCGAAAACCGAAGCGATCGTCATGATCGGCGAAATCGGTGGTACGGCTGAAGAAGAAGCAGCCGCCTACATCAAGGATCACGTTTCCAAGCCAGTGGTTTCTTACATTGCCGGTGTTACTGCACCTCCTGGCAAGCGTATGGGCCACGCTGGCGCCATCATTTCTGGTGGTAAAGGCACGGCTGACGAGAAGTTTGCTGCTCTGGAAGACGCCGGTGTTAAAACCGTTCGTTCTTTGGCAGAAATCGGCGACGCACTGAAAGAAGTGACGGGCTGGTAAGCTGGCAAGCGGATCAAAAAGGGGTGCCGTTTGGCACCCCTTTTTTGTGTCTTCAAGTTGACTGCACTGCCGTCATTTTAACCCTCGACCTCACGCTTGCGCCCTTCAAGAATTTTTCTGAGTAGCGGGCGTCCTGCCATCAGCATAAATACCGGTGCCCCAGCGATTAGATAAAAATAGTAGGTGACGGCACGCCAGATCAAGATGGCGGCTGCCGCACTGCTTTGACCCACTATAGGGGCCAGCAGGGCCGACGAGGAGAGCTCTGCACCCCCGGCACCGCCGGGCAGCAGGGTCAGTTGGCCTGCCGCCATGGAGAGCATCTGCACCAGGAAGGTCCATGCCCAGTCCAGATGTTGCCCAAGGCCGTACAGCGTGACGTAGAGAATGCTGTAGCGCACGATCCAGTGCACGATCCCGAATCCGAAGGCCAAGGCCAGCGCGGAGCGCGGCAACTGAAGGGTTTCGGTAAAGGCCTGCTTGAAGAGCAGGATGCGGCGCACCATGGCATGCTGAAACCGTGCACTGACACGCATTCGAGACAGTAGGCGGCCGGTCACAATTAGTACGCGGCGATGATAGCGGCTTATGAGAACGACGCCGAGCAGTGCCAGGCACAAGAGTGCCATGGGTACCACCAACATCCATCCTAGCCGGGCATCAATGGAGCGCGTGATGACATAAATCATCATCGCGATCATTGAACAGAGAAAAAACAGCAGGTCAATGATTTGGTCTACAGCAAAAATGGCAGTGGTCTGCGCGGGTCGTACGCCACGTCGCGTGAGAAGGGCGATCAGTGTCAATGGCCCACCGCTTCCCCCTGGCGTGGCGCAAATGGCGAATTCAGTAGCCATTACCGTACCGGTAGCACGCATCAGGCCCATGTTGCCGGCGCGTCCCGCCAGTAGAACACGCAGCTTGGCACCGTTAAGCAGCCAGCAGACCAATATCATGCACAGCATCAGCGCAAACAGACTTGGTGGAAACCCGGCAAGTAAATGAATAAGGTCAGTGCCACCCAGTAATAGGGGGATGGCCATAACAGCGATGAGACCTGCGGTCAGCAGCCAGAGTGTTCTTTGCATGCGTTTAATTATTCAGGGGTGGGTTTGGCGCTGGGCGAGCGTTTTCAAGGCGGGTACCCATACGTGATGATAAGGTGCCAGTCTGATTGTGCTGACTGCAATGGCGCTGTAACCAACTGATCTTGGTGGTGGGCCGATAGCCTTCTTCTAACAGGCGCCGAATCGTCGTCAGCCAGTAGCGCCTTGAAATAGCATGGCGCATATCCACGGGGTGTAACCCCAGGCGAATCAGTGGCGCTTGGCGATGACGACGCCTGGCCCGCTCATTAACGACCCAGGACATACCGCGCCGCCAGCGGCTGCGTGCGCTCCACACTAGCGAGGGCGCCTTAATCGGTGTGTAGTCTGGCAGAAAGTACAGCTGGCCGGGGTCGCTGGTATAGGTAAACCCTTGGGTTTTCAGTGCCTGCCGGGCGCCTTCGCCTAAAAGCCAGGCGGGCGCAACGAATCCCTCCAGTGGCCAGTCTTGAGCACGAAAAAGTTCGACGCCACGCTGTAAACGTTCAAGCGCATCAGCGTAGCTGAGCGGGTAAAACTCACCTTCATAGGTATAAAGCCGTCGCATGAAGTAATCGCGCGGCGTGCGGGGGGCGGGCGCATCATCGCAGTGATAGAAACCATGTAACGCCAGTTCGTCTCCGCGCTCCCTGCGCTGATGCAGAAGCCGCAGCATGTCGGTGTCTTTAAAGGTGTTACTGCGATGATGAAAGTCGGGCACGACAAGCCAGGTCATGGGGATTTTTCCCATGCTATCGACCTCCTCGACAAAGGCGCGATAGTCCGGCCAGGTGATGGGGGCAATGTCATGGAGTACCAGTGCAAATTCCCTGTTAGCCATGCTGTGCGCTCACCGTTGCCGTATGACTAATGCCGAGAAGTTCGCGATAGTGCTGCATAACCCCCTGCACGACGATATCCCAGTCATGGTGGCGTTCTACATGTGCGCGCGCGCGACGGCCCATGGCTTTTGCATCGTTTTCAAAAAGCGCCTGAATGCTGCGCGCCATATCTTCACTGTCCAGTGGTCGACACAGCATTCCGCACTCTTCGGGAACGTTTTCGGTCAGCGCACCGGCGCGGGCTGCCACTACCGGAATGCCACAAGCCATGGCTTCCAGCACAATCAGCCCGAAGGTTTCCTGGGTGCCCGCATGCAACAACGCATCGCTACTGGCGAAATAACGTGCAATCTCGGCGGTCGGGCAAAAATGATTGATGACTGTTACGTTGTCGGGAACCTGAGTCGGCATTGAGGAGCCGATCATCAGTAAATGATAGCGCTGTGTGGATGTGCCGCTCTTCAGGCGGCGCATGGTCTCCAGCAGGATCGACAGGTTTTTTTCCTGCGAGCCACGCCCGGCAAAAACCAGCAGGCGTGTGTCGTCATCAAGCCCCAGCTCGACCCTGACCTGCTCATCGCGAAGTTCAGGACGAAAGGTGGTGAGATCTACGCCCAGCGGCTGAACGCGAACCTCCTTAATACCCAGCCCTTCGAGTCGCTCTGCCATCACACGGCTCGGAGCGAGGACGCGATCATAATGATCATAAAGCCGCGAGATGTAGCCGTTGATCAGCGAACGTGACCAGTCCCCTAGCCGATTGCTGATCATGGTGGGCAGGTCGGAGTGGTAAAAAGCTATCAGCGGGATATCGAGCTCACGGGCGCTTGCGATGGCCGCCCAGCCGACGGTATACGGGTCGCCGGCTTCGATCAGGTCCGGACGCACCTCATTAAGCGCTCGCCGCCAGGGACGCCTTGTCAATGGGAAGCGATAGCCATTGCTGAAAGGCAGTGGGGTTGCGGGCACATCAACACGGTGATCTTGGGCTATATACACATGGCGCTCGCCAGGCACCAGCAGGGTATGGCGAGCATCGGCCAAGGCGTTCAAGCGATGACGCTTGGCATCAAGATAGGTACGTACGCCGCCACTGGAGGGCGCATAAAACATGGTCATGTCGGCAATATGCACTACGCCGATACCTCCTCGAACCACTGATAGTTGAGCGGGCGACTTATGATTGCAAACGCAGGGGGCCGCAGGCGCCCCCTGTATAATGTGTCATTTTGATGACCGCTGAGGCAAGCGGCAACAGACTATTGCCTGTCACATTGCCGAGGTCATAAGCCCGCCCATATGGGCGGGCAGGCACTTTAGGCGGGGCGTGCCACCAGCGAACGGGTCTCTTCACGCGCTTCTACCAGCGCAACACGCAGGCTATCGCCCAGTTTATAGCGCTCTTCACCCTCGATCTGAATGCGTCCCTCTTTATCATCGATAGCCACTTTGTCGCGGTCGCTATGCATCAAGGGAGCTGGAACAAACGCGGTAGCGCCATTCTCAATCAGGCGTACGCGCATACCGCCACGGTTAATCGCCATAATGTCGGCTTCAAACGTGTCCTGGTTCTGCGCCGCAGGCGTTAAGAAGCGCACGTAGAGCCAGTCTTTCACATCACGCTCGGCCATCCGGTTTAGGCGGCGGCGCTCGGTGAGCTGCTCGGTTAACGCTTGGCTTGCTTCTGCCGGGGCCTGTTCGCTTTTCAGTACGCGTTTGATCAAACGGTGATTGACCATATCGCCATACTTACGAATCGGCGATGTCCAGGTCGCGTAAGCAGCCAAGCCAAGGCCAAAGTGCGGGCCGGGCTGAGCAGACATGCTGGTAAAGCCCTGGAAACGACGCAGACGGGCATCCAGCCAAGCGTCATCGCGGCTCTCAAGCGCGCGCTTAAGCTCTTTGTAGTGATCCAGTTCCGTTAACGCTTCACGCTCAACGGTAATCTCCTGGCTTGCCAGGAACTCTTGCGCCGCCTCGGCTTTTTCGGGCTCAAAGGCACGATGCACGTTAAAGATACCGTGGCCGATGTGGCTTGCCAGGAAGTCCGCGCAGCAGGCGTTGGCCGCAATCATCGACTCTTCAATCATGCGGTTGGCGATACGCCGGTCTTCGGTATTGATCGCCAGCACATTGCCTGCCGCGTCAAGCTCAAAAACGTAATCGGGACGATCTTTAAAGACCAGTGCGTGCTCGTTGCGCCAGGCGGTACGTGCTTCGGTGAGTTCTTGCAGCGCAGTAAGCTGCTCGGCGATGTTATCTTCGGGTGCCCAATCGCCTTGACCGTCAATCCAGTCAGAAACGCGGTCATACACGAGCCTGGCATGCGATTTAACGTTCGCCGCGAAGAAGCGGTAGTCACCCAGGCTGCCGTCGGCATTGATAACCAACGTGCAAGCGAGTGTCGGGCGCTCTTGGCCTTCCCGTAGCGAGCACAGGTCATCGGCCAACTGTTCCGGCAGCATGGTCACGTTTTGGCCCGGCAGGTACACGGTGAAGGCGCGGGTACGTGCTTCCAGGTCAGCGGCATGCCCCTCTTCTACATAGGCAGTGGGGTCCGCAATCGCGACGCTTAGCTGCCAGCCGCCCTCTGCGCGTTTGCTTACGTGTAGCGCATCATCCATATCGCGGGTTTTTTCACCGTCGATAGTGAAGAAGGGCTGCTCGGTAAGGTCTTCGCGGGTCAGGCCTTCTTCGTGTAATGGCCATTCGGTGCCCGCATCGGGGCAGTCCTGTTCCAGCGCGTGACGGGCAAGTGTGACGCGCCATGGCACCGCAGGGTCGTCCGACTTGGCGACCAACTCATCAATTTGGGCAAAAAAGCCGCGGTCATTCTCTTTAAGCGGATGGCGAACCAGGCGGGCAACCACCCAGTCACCATCGGCAATGCTGGCTTCATCCAGGCTGTTTTTGATACGTGACTTGATCACATTACGAATAGAGGGGTGATCAGGGACGACGGCCAAACGATCTTCGCGCTTTTGAACACGCGCCACAAAGCGGTCAAGACCGGCTTCAATCAGCTTTTCAGGCTCAACCGATTTCTTGTCACCGTTTTCGTGAATCACCGCTTCTACGCGGTCACCGTGAATCACCTGCTTCATCGCGGGAGGCGGCACGAAGTAGGATTCACCGTTATCGGTTTCGAGAAAGCCAAAGCCTTTCTCGGTGGCTTTAATCACCCCTTCAGCGCGCGGGGTGGTATCACGAATTTGTTGCTTGAGCTGAGCAAGCATAGAATTATTCTGAAGCATGAGATCAATCAGTTGGCGAGAGTAGCTTGCCACTATACGGATTCCCAGGGGCTGCGCCAATTATCCGCCGTGGAAGTTGATGTTAGTTAGATAGTATCTTAGATAGTATCAAGGTGTTACATAGCCCGAGGAGGATCGGTTAAGCTGATGTTTCATTAATGGAGAGCGCACGTTATGACACCACGGCTGATTGTTTCTGATCTTGATGGCACCCTATTGGGGCGCGACCATCGCTTGCACGAAGATACCATTGAGGTCTTAAGAACGTTGGTCAACCAGGGGCATCTTTTGGTGCTTGCATCAGGACGCCACTACGCCGATATGCGTGTTTTTAGAGATCAGCTCAATGTTCCCATCCATTTAATCAGCAGTAACGGTGCCTATACACACGACCCTAACGATCAATTGCTGGCGGCCTACCATGTCGGGTCCCCTCAGGCTGCCGCGTTGATTAAATTGCCGCGCCCGGACGGTGTACGGTTAAGCCTTTACCTGGACGATGCCTGGTACATAGATGCTGAGTCGCCCAGCCATTTGGAAATGCATGCAGCCACGGGCTTTGTCTACCAGGTGGTGCCACCGGAGAAGATGCCTACCGAGGGGATAGGTAAGGTGCTTTACGGCGGGCGCCCCGATGCGCTGTTAAAGGTCGAAACCGCCATCCGCGAAATTAATGATGGCTCGCTTCACGTGACCTATTCAACCAGCGATTCGTTAGAGATTATGGCGGGAGGCGTCAATAAGGGAGTAGCTTTGTCGGCGCTGCTCAAGCGCCTCTCGGTTGCACCTGAAGACTGCCTTGCTTTTGGCGACAACCTCAACGACGTTGAGATGCTAAGCCTGGTGGGCGAGCCGCACTTCATGATTAACTCACACCCAGAAATGGCCGGCAGGCTAAACGCCGCGCGGCAGATAGGCCACCACGGCGAGGCGGCCGTCGCTGTGCTGTTACGCGAGCGATTTGCACTCTGAAAGCGACATTAAAAAGAAGATTCGTTAGCGTCAGTCCCATCATTAGTCGAAGGGGGCTTGAGATACCCGGTCCCCTCGACCATCATCATGGCCCCAGAACGACAACAACGTAGGGCCAAAGCCGCTGCAATGACGACACCCGCTGCTACCTTGATTGTGGTCGATGACGATCCGGAAATTCGTGAGCTGCTTGCTGATTATCTGGGTCGCCACGGTTATCGTGTTTTCACCGCCGATGGTGCCGAAGCGCTGCATGCTCTGCGCTTGGAGTGTTCTCCCGACTTGCTGATTGTCGATTTAATGTTGCCCGGCGAAGACGGGTTTACCATCTGCCGTGATGTGAGAAAACATAGCGATGTGCCGATTATTATGCTCACGGCCAGTGCTGATGAGACAGATCGAATTCTCGGCCTGGAGTTAGGTGCTGATGACTACCTGAGCAAGCCATTTAACCCCCGCGAGCTGTTAGCGCGCATTAAAGCAGTATTGCGGCGTACGCGCAGTGATGCGGCGCCTATTCCCACAGGGCAAGCGCGTTGGGTGGGGTTTGGTCAGTGGCAGCTGGATCGCATGACGCGAGAGCTGATTGACGAGAAGGGTGAGCGTACCTCGCTCTCAGGTGCCGATTTTCAGCTACTTCAAGTGTTTCTGGAACACCCTGCCACGGTGCTCTCGCGGGATGATCTCTATGCGCTGACCCGGGGGAGAGACGCGCCGCCGTTTGATCGCTCCATTGATGTTCACGTTTGTCGGCTTCGCCAACGGTTGGGCGAAGATGCTCAGCATTCGCAACTGATCCGCACGGTGCGCGGGGCGGGCTATGTGTTAACCGCCCAGGTAGATGCATTAACGTGAAAGCGACAGGATGGAGAGGCATTAGACGTAGGCTGGCCCGCTGGCTGCCTGCTTCTCTGCGTGGGCGTTTTGTCATTATCATGATCGCTGGGGGGCTGGTGGCTCAAGGCGCCAGCTATGCGCTTTGGAGTTCTCAAGTACGATCCAGCCATTTGGCTCAGCTTGATGAGCTGTCCACCAACATGGCCTTTAGCATCGCCTCCACCATGCGGTTCTTCCGCTCGCTACCCGTTGAATACCGCCATATTGTGCTGGATCAGTTACGCAATATGGGCGGAACGCGGTTTTTTGTGAGCGTTAACGAGCGCCGACTCATGGTCAACGATATTGGCTCGGGGCTGGAAAAAGAAGTTGTCGTTAACAACGTACGTTCGGTGCTCACTCGAGAGCTTAATATTGACGATGTCGTCGTCGAATTTTCGCGTCCGGAAAATCTGCGCGTACTCAATAACGAGGTGCTTCTTTATGACCTGCCGCCCCGTTGGGGGCAGCACAGCCTGATGATGGAGCCGCTATCGCCGCCCATTTTAGTTGTACAGTTAGAGCTTTCACCCGGCACCTGGCTTTACGTTGCCACGCTCCTGGGCGTGCCCGATATTTTTAGCGGCTATCGCTGGCTTTCTGAAGAGCGTTTGCTGGTAGGGCTTTTGGTACTGCTGAGCGTGTTGGCGCTTTCGTTACTGGGCATTACCAGCGTGACCCGGCCGCTGGCACGGCTTTCACGCGCGGCCAGGCAGTTGGGAGATGACCTTGATATTCCCCCCTTAAAGGAGAGCGGCCCCAAAGAGGTGGCGGCCACTGCCATTGCGTTTAATCGAATGCAGCGACGCATACGCGAGCAGATTGAGGAGCGCGAGCGGCTGTTCTCCGCTATTTCTCATGACCTAAAAACACCGATTACCCGTATGCGCCTGCGTGCCGAGATGCTGGATGACACGCTCCAGCGCGAGCGTTTTTGTGCCTCTCTGGACGAATTGGATAGTTTGGTAAAAGGCGCGCTGGCATCGGTAAAAGGGCTGGATCTGCATGAAGAACCGGTGACTATGTCCCTAGAGCAACTGCTTGAAGAACTGGCCGAGGCGCTTAGCTTGCAAGGGGGGGATGTCAAGATTGAGCGCCAGAGTGCCGTCAACATCGCGCCGATTGTTGCCAAGCCTCTAGCGCTAAAGCGTTGCCTGGCCAATTTGCTTGAGAACGCGATTTTTTATGGTAAGCAGGCGGATATCTATCTGGTTGATGAGGAGGAAAGCGTCACCTTGCAGATACGCGATTACGGACCGGGCATTCCTGAAAAGCAGTTAGAACGCGTGTTTTCGCCCTTTGTAAGGCTGGAACCTTCTCGCAGCCGCCATACCGGCGGTAGCGGCCTGGGGTTAGGCATTGCCAAGCATATCGCCCGGGCACACGGTGGCAATATTCAGCTTGCCAACCATGCCGAACAAGGCCTAATCGTGACCCTTACGCTACCGCGCCAAGAAACTATTACGGGTTTGTAATAAACCTCCAACACTATGCAGCACTCGGTAACTCACGTTGCTGCTTTTCCTGGAGTAACCTTCTAAAGGCCGAACGTCCGAGAGGACAATAACAATATCAGGAGCGACGCAATGCCGATGTTTAAGAAAACCACCCTCGCACTCGCCTTAGCCGGGGCGACACTTGCCGCGACAGCTCACGCTGATGACGTCGAAGTACTTCACTGGTGGACCTCCGGCGGTGAAGCCCGCGCTGCCAACGTGCTTAAAGAGCTGATGGAAGCGGAAGGTTACGGCTGGCAGGACTTTGCTGTCGCCGGGGGCGGTGGTGAAACGGCGATGACCGTGCTCAAGTCGCGTGCCATGTCTGGCAATCCTCCTTCAGCGGCTCAAATCAAGGGGCCTGAAATCCAGGAGTGGGGCGAGCTGGGTCTGTTAGGTAATCTTGATGATGTCGCAGACGCCGAAGGCTGGAATGAACTGCTGCCTGAGGTTGTCGCCAATATCATGCGCTATGACGGTCAGTATGTGGCGGTACCTGCTAACGTCCACCGGGTGAACTGGCTATGGGCCAACCCTGAAGTACTGGACGCCGCTGGGGTTGAAATGCCAACGACCCTGGATGAGCTGTTTGTCGCGGGAGAAGCCATTCGCGAAGCGGGCTTTGTGCCGCTGGCGCACGGTGGCCAAGCCTGGCAAGACGCTACGGTATTTGAAAGCGTGTTATTAGGTGGTCAAGGCAGTGAGTTTTACCAAGCGGCGTTGGTGGATTTAGATCCGGAAGCGCTGGGTGGCGATCAAATGATCGAGTCGCTGGAAGACTTCAAGCGTCTGCGTGAGCTAATGGACGAAGGTATGCCTGGGCGTGACTGGAACATTGCCACTGCGATGGTGATTGAAGGCGTGGCAGGCATGCAGTTGATGGGTGACTGGGCCAAAGGTGAGTTTACCGCGGCGGGACTGACAGCCGGAGAAGAGTATCTGTGTGCAGCGGCACCCGGCACGGAAGACGCATTTACCTTCAACATTGATAGTCTGGCCATGTTCCGGGTAACGGATGACGGCGAGCGTGAGGCGCAACAGGCATTGGCACGTTTGGTACTTGAACCTACTTTCCAGGAAGCCTTCAACCTGGCGAAAGGCTCAATTCCAGCGCGTCCTGACCTGGATATGAATGAATTCGACAGCTGTGCCCAGCAGTCGCTGGCCGACTTTCAGCGCACCGCTGAAGAGGGCGGTTTAGTGCCTAGTATGGCGCACGGCATGGCCGTTCGCGCGGATGTACAAGGGGCTATTTTTGACGTCGTAACTAACTACTTCAATAGTGCTGATATGACCGCCGAAGAAGCCGCTGAACGTATGGTGAGCGCAGCGCAAGCGGCCTCGTTCTAACGCGCTTTTCGCTTGGCTTGGTTTAGCCTGACTCAGGTAGGGGGCAGGCAATACCGCCAGGAAATGCTGTAGGGCGCCGCCGCAACGGCGGCGCTTGAGTTTACGGGTAAGCCACTTCTTTTATAAGAGTTACCTCCCCATGAAAAATACCTCTGCGCTGGGCCTGGCGCCTGGTGCCAAGCGGTCAACATCTTCTGGTGGTCTGCAGGCGTGGCTTCCGCGCCTGGTGTTGGCGCCGTCGGTGGCGATTTCGCTGTTCTTTGTTTACGGCTTTATGTTGTGGACCTTCGTGCTCTCGTTGACCAGCTCGCGCATGCTGCCCAGCTACGATTTTGTGGGCTTTGGGCAATATGCCCGTTTAATGGCGAACGACCGCTGGTGGGTTGCCTCAACCAACCTGATGATTTTTGGCGTGCTGTTTGTGGCCATTTGTCTGGTAATCGGTGCGTTTCTGGCCATTTTGCTGGATCAAAAAATTCGCCAGGAAGGCGCGCTACGCACCATTTATCTCTATCCCATGGCGCTGTCATTTATCGTCACTGGCGTCGTGTGGAAGTGGTTGCTTAACCCGCAGCTGGGTATTCAAGCGATGGTGCAGAGCTGGGGTTTTGAGTCCTTTCGCTTTGACTGGATTATTGACCCGGATATGGCGATCTACACCCTGGTCATTGCGGCCGTATGGCAGGCATCCGGGTTTGTTATGGCGCTGTTTCTGGCCGGGCTGCGCGGCATCGACGACAGCATTGTCAAAGCGGCCCAGTTAGATGGTGCAAGCCTGCCGCGCATTTACTGGCGTGTGGTTATGCCCTGCCTGCGCCCGGTGGTGTTTAGTGCCGTAATGATTTTGGCGCATATTGCGATCAAAAGTTTTGACCTGGTGATTGCACTGACCGGCGGCGGGCCTGGGTACGCGACCGACTTACCGGCCACCTTTATGTATGCCCACGCGTTTAATCGCGCCCAGATTGGCTTGGGGTCTGCGAGTGCCATGCTCATGCTTGGCGGCGTGTTGGCGATTTTGATTCCTTATCTCTACTCCGAATTAAGGAGCCGTAAGCATGGATAATGTCATTCGTCGCCAAACCTTCGCGGCCCGCTTGGGTCGTGTTGTGCTGTACGGCGTACTGATTCTTGCTGCGCTGTTTTATATCCTGCCGCTTATCGTGATGTTGATGACCTCGGTGAAGCCGCTTAGTGAAATCAGCGCCGGAACACTTTTATCGTGGCCACAAAATCCGACGCTCGCGCCCTGGACAAAAGCCTGGGGAGAAGCCTGTACCGGCATGCGCTGCGATGGCGTCGGCGGTTATTTCTGGAACTCCTTTGCAATCGTTATTCCTGCGGTATTGATCTCAACCACCATCGGCGCCCTTAACGGCTACGCGCTCACCAAATGGCGCTTTAAGGGGTCCGAATTGGTGTTTGCGTTAATGCTGTTCGGCTGCTTCATTCCCTTTCAGGTGGTGTTGCTGCCCATGGCGCAAACCCTGGGTTGGCTGGGCATTTCCAGCTCACGTGCTGGCTTGATACTGGTGCATGTGGTGTTTGGTATTGCGTTTACCACGCTCTTCTTCCGTAACTTTTATGTGGGTATTCCCAACGAGCTTGTGTCGGCTGCGAAGTTGGACGGCGCCGGATTCTTCCGCATTTTCTGGCGAATCCTGTTGCCGGTTTCTGCACCGATCATCGTCGTCTCGGTGATTTGGCAGTTCACTCAAATCTGGAATGACTTTTTGTTTGGCGTGGCATTTTCGGCCCACAACACTCAGCCCGTGACCGTAGCGCTTAATAATCTTGTCAACACCTCTACCGGCGTACGTGAATATAACGTCGATATGGCAGCAGCGATGATCGCAGCGCTACCCACCCTGGTGGTGTACGTACTGGCAGGCAAATACTTCGTGCGTGGGTTAACCGCCGGCTCCGTCAAAGGCTAGTTCTGAGAAGAGCCTGATAACAAAACAGGGTGTTTTTTTATGTCGACATTAGAAATTCGCAACGTTCGTAAAGAGTTTGGCAGCGAGCGAGTGCTGAAAGACGTCAGTATTTCGATTAATTCCGGTGATTTTTTGATTCTGGTCGGGCCTTCTGGCTGCGGCAAGTCCACGCTAATGAACGCGATTGCCGGGCTTGAGCCGGTGACTAGCGGCCATATTTTGATTGATGGCGAAGACGTCACCTTTAACACGCCTGCCGAGCGCGATATCGCCATGGTGTTTCAGTCCTATGCGCTTTATCCCAGCATGACCGTGCGCCAGAACATTAGCTTCGGGTTAGAGATGCGTAAAGTGCCCAAAGCCGAACGCGAAGCCTCGGTAGAGCGCGTGGCAGACTTATTGCAAATCACTCACCTGCTGGAGCGCAAGCCTGCCCAGCTTTCCGGGGGGCAGCGCCAGCGGGTGGCGATGGGGCGGGCGCTGGCGCGGGAGCCCAAGGTCTATCTGTTCGATGAGCCGCTTTCTAACCTGGATGCCAAGCTGCGCGTTGATATGCGCACTGAAATCAAAAAGCTCCACCAACGGCTGGGCACTACGATTGTTTACGTTACTCATGACCAGGTAGAAGCAATGACGCTGGCCGACTGCATTGCCGTCATGCGTGATGGCAATATCCTCCAGCTTGGCAGCCCTGATGAGGTGTATAACAATCCGGTCGATATGTTCGTGGCGGGCTTTATGGGGTCGCCCTCCATGAACTTTATTCGCGCGATGCTGGAAAAAGAGAACGGCCGCTACCAACTGCGAATTACAACGCCAGGTGAGATGGATCTGCTGCTTCCCTGGCCTGAAAGCCGTGCGACGCCCGGTATGGACGAGCGTCTTAATCAACCGGTCATTCTTGGCCTGCGCCCAGAACACTTTAGCGAAGAGGATGTGCGTCTAACGGCGCAGGCTGAGGGCACGCTGCTGAACGCACATATCAGCGTGGTAGAGCCGACCGGCGCGGATATCCTGCTGCGGTTGCCGCTGGGCGAGCAGGAAGTTACTGCCCGCGTTGGTCCTAAATGCCCGGTTGTCGCCGGAACGCGCCTGGCGCTGCGTATTGATATGGAACAAGCCATTCTGTTTGATGCGGTGAGCGAGCAGCGAATCGCTTAGCCAGTGGCTACTCCCTGGTCCGTGTGGCCGGGGCAGGCTCTTTATCCAGCCGTTTGATCTGGCGCCAGAGGTCCTGGCGCAGATCGGCCATTCTGGGTTGCTCTTCGGGTATAAAGGCTACCGGGCGGCAGAGGCGTTGGGCGCGTAGCCCCAAACGGGCGCTGAGCAGCCCGGTGGCCAGGCCTTGGCTTGCGCGAGTGGAAATTCGGCCAGCCAGGTGTAGCGAGAGCATATCCATACTGGCATCGGCGGCGAGTTCGCTTACGCCTGCAAACGCCATGTTGCGCAACACGTTTCTAAACAGACGTAAGCGACTGGCGTAACCAAGTTCCAGGCCGTAAAGCCGGCATAACCTGTCGACCATGGCGAGACTGCGCCAGGCTACCAGCGCCATATCCACCAGCGTAAGGGGGCTGATCGTCACCATAATGGCGGTTTCCCCAGACATACGGGTTATCAGACGTTGCGCCTCACGATCGCGGGGTGCCAACAGGTGGTGGCGCAGCAGCGCCTGAACTTCCTCTCCGTTATGATGCGGCTCACAGGCGCGCTCAAACGCTTGCCAGTGAGGGTCGTCCGCTGAAAGCTTTAATTGCTGGCGAAGCGCTTCTGCCATTTTCTTTGCCTGATGGGGCGAGCGTTGGGGCAGTTCAGCTAAATCGCTACGCAGTCGATCATGGCGTTTCAGACGCCTTAATCGGCCGAGTTCTCTGATCAGTGACATGCCCCCTAAGCCAATCAGACTGATGCCAAACAGCTGCCACGCCAAATTCATCCACGCTGACTGGGAAAGCGCATCGGGAATGCCGGTGGCCAGTTCGATGATGCCCAGCGTGGCTCCACCTGCCAAGGCAAACATTAACCCCCAGCGGCGTTTGCGTGGGGCGCCCAGGCTGGTAGCGGGTAACGCCTGTTCCTCGGCCGCCGTTATAAGGGGCTGGTCATCGTCGGTTGCTTCAAAGCGCTGCTGCTGGCGTAGGCGGGTCTCCTGCTCGGTAGCCGTGTCGGGCGTATTGTGCAGGCGAAAATTACGCCGTGGCTGTGGGTCGGTCATGCGAGTTTATCTCCAATCAGCCAATCAATGGCGGCGTCCATTCGAATATGTGTCAGTGCATCCGATGCCGATGGCATGGGTCGAAAGCTGGGGAAGTCAAAGCCCTGGTGCTGCCAGAAGTCGGCATTGGGCAGGCGGGTCGGGACATCGCCTGGGTAAACCAGCACGTCTTCGCCCTCAAGCGTCGTGCCGCGTAGCGCCGAGGAGCGTTTTCCATCTTGCAATACTTCGCGTGCCTCGGTGGCCCGAATAGCCGCAAGCGACAGCGCTTTTACCGGCACGTTGGCAAAGCGTAAATCCTTCAGCGGTTCGGCTAGCAGCGCTTCCAGTAACTGTACAACATGGCTGTGCTGGTCTGGCGTTACGTGATCCGCTTTGGTGGCGGCGATGGCCAAACGGTCAATTTTGGGTGCGAACAGCCGCGATAGCAGGCTGCGTTTGCCGTAGTCGAAGCTTTGCATTAATTGACGCAGCGCACGGGAAAGGTCCTCAAACCGTTCTGGCCCGGCGTTCAGTGCACCCAGTACATCGACCAGTACAATCTGACGATCAAAACGCCTGAAATGATCGCGATAGAAGGGCTTCACCACCTGTTGCTGATAGTAGCGAAAACGGGCAGCAAGCGTGGCGTAAAGGCTGCTTTGGGGCAGGTTATTGAGCATTTCCCTGGAAGCATCAAGATGGGGCAGGGGGAAAAACTGCAGTACCGGGGCGTCCGCCAGCTCACCGGGAAGCAAAAAACGCCCTGGTTGAAGGTCCGAAAAGCCCGCTGCCTTGGCACGACGAAGCCCTTGCGCATAGGCATCAGCCAAGTGCGCCAGTTGCGCTTCGTCCGCTTCCGAGGCGGGGTCTAAAGCTTTCACCGCGTCTAACCACTCGCTGAAGAGTGCGCGCCGCTGCTCGCCTTCCAACAAGGGCTGGGCCTGGCACCAGCTGTAAAAATCGTGCTGCAGCAGCGGTAAATCGAGCAGCCATTCGCCCGGGTAATCAAACAGGTCCAGAGTTAAATGGGCGATATCCGGTGACAGCCAGCCGTTTTGCGCAGGCCGATAGCGCAACTGCAGGCGTAATTCGCTGATGCCCCGTGTCGGTTCGGGCCAGCGCGGCGGCGTATCGCGCAGCGCCGCCATGCCCGGGTCGTAGGGGAAACGGGGAACGCCAAGATCGGGTTGATTAAGCCGCTGAGCGCCCAGTAAGCGGCCATCTCGGGCGGCGGGCAGTAAATCCAGCCTTGCCTCGACGCCCGCATGACGTAGCTGGTTCACCAACGAGGTTAAAAACGCCGTTTTGCCCGCTTGTGATAGCCCCGTTACCGCTAAGCGCAGCTGACGGTCTCGGCCTCGTTCCAGTAAGTTACTCAGTTCGCGGCTTAACGGCTGGCGCATCCTGGCGTTCCTTTTGTTAATCCTGAATTCAGAAGTCATGGGGCCGTGGCCGTAAGCGGCTCACGTAGTGAGCGAACATTAGTGGCTGGCGGCGTTGCAAACGTAATGGCTAATTTGGTTGCTAGCATAGTGAATAGCATAGCCAAGGGTTGATGAACCGTGCATTAACCGCGACTTAGCGTTGTCCCCAGCAGGTGCTGGGCGCCTGGTACCAGCCACACCGGGTCAAGGCGCGTGTTGGCGGCTTCAATGCACAAAAAATGGCGCGCGGCGTCAGCAGGTGTGTCGCCGGGAGGGTTCGCACCGGGGTGCCACACCACGGTTGAATCACTTGACTGCTTGGCAACGCGCAAGCGGCGCACGCCATCATCTAGAAGCACGGCTTCATTGCTGTGATAAATTCGGTCGATGCCGCCACGGATAGCCAGCGTGCCTTGTTGCTCGGACTCCGCAAAATCACGCAGTTTGTCCAGGTAACGGGCGCCCGCAAGACCTTCCACACGGCACTGATGCACGTCATCAACGGCTAAATAGGTGTGCAGCGCACCGCTGGTTTTAACCGGCGTATCGCCGATATTTTCACTGATAAGCTCAACATTTAAGCGCTGCGCGTTGGCCTGAACCACCACGCGTGCGGTGAGTTGGTTGTGCAGAGGGTGCTCGGGAGAAAGGTGCACCTCAATTCCCTCTGCGTGCTCATCAACGGCGTCCAGTCGCCAACTGGCTTGGCGAGCCAAACCGTGGAATGGGCCGTCGCGTTCAGGACTTTCGTCGGCGTAGCGCTCGTCTGCAAACCAGGGCCAGCATAATGGGATGCCGCCGCGTATAACGTCGGGCATTGCGGGCGGTGTCGGTGTTACCCAAAGCCAGCCGGTATCATTGGCAGGTTTGAAGTGAAGCACTTGAGCGCCTTGTAGGCTAATGGCAAGTTCGCCCCAGGGCATATTGAAAAGAGCGACATTGCGTCCTTCCCACGTCGCTATTTGCTGGCCGTCTACGCTAGCCATAAGAGTTACGAGTGAATCAGGGGTCATGAGCGTTCCTTAAAAGGGTGTGTATCAAATCAGGCAGGATTGTCGCGCTGTGTGCTATGGTAGGACAAGCATAATGAGTAGGTAAAACGCCTAGGTTGGCAGGTAAGAGACATAGGTAAAACCCTGAAAAGTGGATATCAAGGAGGCACTATGGGCTTTATTGCGTGGTTAATTATTGGTGGTTTGGCTGGCTGGATCGCTGGCAATATCATGCGCGGCGGCGGTTTCGGCATCCTGGGCAATATCGGTGTGGGTATCGTTGGGGCCGTGTTAGGTGGCTTTTTGTTTAGTTTGCTAGGCTTGCAGGCGGGCGGCTTTATTGGCTCGCTAGTGACCGCTACGGTAGGGGCTGTCGTACTGCTGTGGGTTATTAGTAAAGTGCGAAGCGCGTAGCGTTAAATAAAGACGCCGTGCTTAAGCGGCGCACTGGTTCGATATCATTTGCTGCCCGGCCTTGTGTCGGGCAGTGTCGTTTTGCACCAATCGGTCAGTTTAGCTATCGGTCTTGCCACCACTTTCCGTTACACTAAGGCGCTTTGCTCTAGCGCACTGCTGGTAGATTTTTTGTTTCGAGGTGTCTCTTGGTCGACGCGTTAAACGCTTGGTGGGCCCAACAGCTGGTGCTGTGTGATTGGGCATTTACCCCGCATCCGCTCTCGGTGGATACGCAAGCTGCTGAGCAGCGTTTGCTGCAACTGGGTATTACCAGCCGTAACGAGCTGGCCGAACAGCTTTTTCATGCGTTAGGCGCTTCGACAGGAGAAGCGGACCGCTTATTGGGCGCGCTTGAGTGGTCGGCGTTGGCCGGGGCAGCAGGGTGGTTAAATGCCGATCAGGCTCATGCCTGGGCGCACCATGTTATCCGCCGTATTACCGCTGACTACAGCGATTTACGCGGCTGGCTTTCAGAGCTGCGCCGGGTGCTGGGCGCCAAGGGCTGGGAAACCGGCGCGGATGATCGTTTTATTGACGCCTGCCAGGCACTCTCAGCACTGGAAAGCGAAGACGAAGGGATTACCTGGCAAAGGCTTGAACATACGCTGGCACAGTTGCCCGCACCGGCGCCGTTATGGCCCCAGGCGGCAGAAGCGCAGGTGTGGCGTTTATGTGCGCTGTTTCGCCCCGTTATTAGCTACCCCGCAGACCGAGCCGATTGGCCGGAAGCCGACCAATGGCTTGAACGCATTTGGCAGATCAATGACCGCGAGCAGCTACTCGAAGTGGCGCTATGGCTGAGCGCTCAGGGAGAGCGCCAGCGCTGGGATATTGAAGCCCGTGAGCTGCTGGGGATGGATAACGCCCAACGGCTTGCTTGGCAGCAGGATGAAATAGAAGACTCGCCCTACGCGGGTGTCCTCAACGCGTTTGTAAGCCAAGGCGAGCCGCTTGAGTGGGCCGCGTGGGACTGGCTACGGCTGGTGGAGATTGCCTGGGCCGGTGCTTGTTGTGGTTGGTTAAGCCAGGCAGAAGCAGATGATCTTGCATGCCACGCAGCGGACCTAATGAATCATCGCTATCACGATTGGCGCGCTATTCTAAAAGCCTATATGCGCGGTCAGAGCCTTTTTGAGGGTGTCGACCGACGCGATATGACGCCCAACCCTCATCACGTCTTACTGCTCAACGCAGCGCATAGCCCATGGGCCTGCCCGCCCTCTACGCTGTTGAATGAGACGAGTCGCCAAGCATCACAACAGCGTGTCAAAGCGTGGCGCAATACGTCCCATCACTGGCTGCTGGCGTTAGCGGGGGTACGTGAACCCGATGTCATGCTGCGCCAGCTAAACCCCGGTGCACCCATTGCCGAGCAGCGCCGAGCAGATGCCGCGCTTTACCTTCAAGAGTCGCTTGGCCTGCATGCGGATGAGGGCCCCGCTGTTCTCGCCCGTTACTGGCTGCCTGCCCAGGCACATCATCTTAATCAGTTAGCGGCCGATGCGGTGCACGGCGTGTTGCCGCCATCACACACGCTGTTTGGTCAGCCCGCGTCAGACGAGTTGAAGCAGCGTAATGCGGTGAAGGGTGTCAGCCGTCATGCGGCCACTATCCATATGGCGGAAAAGTTTGCCTTCTATTTGCACATGTCGCTGGATAGCGGTTTATTCGAGCGTGAGCCGCTGCTTGCTTATGCCCGTGAACTGCGTAGCTGCTTGTGCCGTTTTTACCCTAACCCCAAACGGTTGCTGGAAGCCTGGTTTGCCTGGGAAAGCTGCTTGCCGGAGCCTGAGCATACCTCGCTAATTAACGAGATAGCTTGGCACCTGGAAGATCCAGGGAGCCTTTTTTACTGGCTGGATTGGCGCCCCGATGCCTGGTGCGAGCCAGGCGGGCGGCCAACGCTTACCCATTTTACGGCCATGTCACTGGTTGGGCCGCTTAATAGTGCCGTGTGGAGTGAGCCTCAGCCAGAAAGTGCGCGCGAGTGCGCGGACATTAAAGAGTGGGTGGAGAGTCACTATCACTTGAGTAGTGCCGCCGATATGCAAGAGTTTCTAACCTTTATGTTGGAAGCTGGCGATCGCCAAGAGTATCAGATCAACTATGCCCCCTATACGCTGAACCCGGAGCGTCTAGAGGCGGAAATCGCGATTCTGGAATCGGGTGACTGTGCCGAAGAAGATCGCCACCATCTGCTTCGCCTACGGCGTGTGCAGGGTAATGAAGATAGCTGTAATGATGTTGACATGGCCGCATGGGATATTGCTCAGCTTGTCGATTTGGCGATCGCTGCCCGGCAGTTGGGTTGGCTGGAAAGCCAGGCATTTGCCGAGGTGCTGGACCGTGCGTACCATTTGGCGGCTAATCACTATGCTGGCTGGCAAGAGTATGCCGCAGGAATGTATGCTGGATTCTCGTTTTTTATGGGTGAAACACCCGAACGTGACAGCTTTTTAGCCGGGTTTCGTCAAGCCATGGTGGCTTGGGTGTGCGGTGCACCGATCCTTGCGGGCCCTTGGGCAAGCCTCGATTTTCCGGGTAATAAACCGCGCCATTTTGCGCCGCTGCATATCGACACCTTACCCGGTGATTCACGAACATTACATTGAGACTCGCCAACCATGCATTGTCTAGCTTATAGTTTAACGCGTGTTAATTACCCTACCTTCACCATAATAGTACGAGGTTAATCGCATGGTTGCGTTGCCACACCCCGCTGTGACCGCTGTCCGTGTTGTAAGTGTTTGTGTTGTCATTGCTTTTCTGACTGGCTGTGCAGGCTCTTCGCATCAATCTATCGAGTCGCCCGAGGACTATTTCTCGATGACGCTGCCAGGAATGGCGAAAGGCGTTAGTCCTCAGATGTCACCCGTCAGTAATTCATTAGACCAGCTACGTAGTTTTCAGACACCACCACCGACTCTGGTGCGCCAGGCACTACTGGAACAGCACCAGCGATGGTCGGGGACGCCTTACCGCATCGGCGGGACGTCAGAGCGAGGAATCGACTGTTCGGCGCTGGTACGTAATGTTTATCGCGATACGTTTAATTTAGAACTACCCCGTTCCACTTCGGGCCAGATACATGAGGGACGCTCGATCGACCGCCAAGAGCTGCAGGCGGGCGATCTGGTTTTCTTCCGTCCGCCAGGGCGTTATAACCATGTGGGTATCTATGTCGGAGATGGCTACTTTTTACATGCCTCTACCTCACAAGGCGTCATCATTTCCAGTTTGGATAACAGCTACTGGCAGCGTTATTACTGGCAGTCACGTCGGGCGCTGGAACCCACCAACCTTGCTTATTTAGGCAGTAACTTCACGCCGTGAAGGGGCAGGGCTGTTGGCGTTTCGCTTCCAGCCCCGCAAGTTGTCTACTCCTGGGAATGGTATGATTGCAGCCAAAACACGCGCTTGGTGGCGAGCAACAATGGCCCTGTGTTTAGGGTCATTTCTGGTATTTATTAATCTGTATGTTCCTCAACCGTTACTGCCCGAGCTTAAAACGGCCTACGAGGTGTCTACCTTAGGTGTCAGCCTGCTGATGTCGGTTGCTACGCTGTCGCTTGCCTTGTCCCTGTTGGTCTTTGGACCGCTTTCCGATGCGATAGGCCGTGAAGGCATTATGCGCATCACGCTACTGCTGGCGGGGGGCTGTTCGCTGGCGCTGGCATTTGCTCCGAACTTTGAAAGTCTGCTACTGCTTCGCTTGGTTCAGGGGTTTGTATTAGGCGGCCTACCCGCCGTTGCTATTGCCTGGATGGGCGATGCCTTTGAAAAGTCTGCGCTGCTAAGCGCCGTAGGGCTCTATATTGGTGCCAATACGCTAGGCGGTATTAGCGGTCGGGTCGTAGGGGGGGCCGTCGCGGAGATAGGTGGGCCCTCCGCTTCCTTTATTGTGGTTGGGACGATGACGCTGGTTGGCTGCGCAGTATTTTGGCGCTTATTGCCTAATAGCCATGCGTTTGAGCCCAAGCGTTTTCAGCTTCGCCGCGCGCTGGTAGACCTGGCTGGGCATTTGCGCAACCCGGTGCTGCTTGCAGCCTACTGCCTGGGCGGCATCAATTTTCTTATCTTTATCAATCAATATAGCTACATCACCTTTCGCTTGGCCGCTACACCTTATGCGCTGGCAGCGAGCGGGCTGGGGCTGATTTTCCTGACCTATTTGGGCGGCACTTTTGCATCGGCTATTTCTGGCCGACTGGCCGAGCGCACGTCTCCGGCTACTTGCATGATGGCAGGCGTGGTAATTCTGATGACAGGTACCGCCGTTACTCTGCATGATTCGCTGGTGCTAATTATTGTCGGTCTAACGATTAATGCGTTTGGTTTTTTCTTAACGCACTCACTGGCGTCCAGTTGGGTGGGGCGTTATGCCCAAGGCGCGCGTGGCAGTGCGTCAGCCCTTTACCTGGTGTTTTATTACGTGGGCGCAAGTCTCGGTGGCTTCTGGCTGGAGCCTTTTTGGCAGGGAGCTGGCTGGCTTGGTGTGGCCTGGGCTTCGTGGATTCTGTTAACGGTTACGTTAACCATCACGCTAGGAATGCGCTGTTTCGAGCGCCGTTGTTTAATGAAGGCATAAAAAAAGGCAGCCCGCAGGCTGCCTTTTTAGCAAACGTGGGCACTTAGTGCTCAACGCCACCTTCACCGTGCACATGGCCGTGCTCGGTTTCTTCCTGGCTTGCTTCACGTACGGTTGCAATCTCAACGTCAAAGTTAAGTTGCTGGCCTGCCAGCGGGTGATTACCGTCAACGATGACGGTATCGCCTTCGATGTTCTTAACGGTCACCATCAGCGGGCCACCTTGAGTCTGGGCTTGGAACTGCATGCCCGGCTCAATGTTTTCAACGCCCTGAAAAGCATCACGCGGTACTTCTTGTACCAGCTGCTCTTGGACTTCGCCGTAGCCCTCTTCGGGGGATACTTTAACGTTCAGCTTGTCGCCCGCTGCGCGGCCTTCCAGCTCTTTCTCCAGGCCCGGGATGATGTTGCCAGCGCCATGAAGATACGTGAGCGGCTCACGGCCTTCGGAACTGTCGAGCACCTCACCTTCATCGTTGGTCAGGGTATAGTGGAACGCGACAACCGAGTTTTGCGCAATTTGCATTGGATAACCTTTCGGTGAGTGCATGTCCCAATATGGTAACGCGTGAGGCGTGGCTTGTCAGGGGGTAAACCGGGTTTTTACGCCTGATCGTTAATAGTGGTGTTGCGCCTTGCAGTCACCGGGGATACTCTAAGCCAACAACTTTTCCCTTTTTAAGATCACATTCACTGGAGCTTGCATGACAATCTTCTTTATTTGGCTTATTGCATTTGTCCTGATTGCCTACTTTGCCAATCAGAAGTGGAATAATGGCCTCAGCCAAGGCCTGGACCGGCTTTTGCCTGGCGTGATGAAAAGCCACGGCGATAACCGCTACTTGTGGGTAACGACGCTGGCTGTATTAGGCGCAACAACGCTGGTTCGTCCGGTGGATATTTTGCTTGTGACTATTTTGCTGGCGTTGGTTGGTTGGGCCATTGTGAAACTGGCCGGTTGGGCGAGCAATATGTCGCACTAATTAAGCTATCAAGCGGCGAATGTGATTGCCGCTATGAACATAAAAATGCCCGGCTAAAGATAGCCGGGCATTTTTTTGCGTTAAAACGAATAGCTTACTTAACGTGGTAAATGTTCATCTTACCTGGCGACAAGCCCGAGACCTATCAACCCGAGCCTATCGGCGAAGCGCTATTAATACGGAGCGACGCTTACGTTTGAGCCACTACCGATCAGGCGAACACGCTGGCCTGCCTGGTAGGCGTGATCAGCTCCTTGTACCACCACCACGTCGCTGCCATCATCAAGGCGGATTTCCATTTCCAGTGCGCTGATGCGGTTGGCGCGGTCTTCAGCAGCGGTGCCCGCAATCGTGCCACCCAGAGCGCCGGCAACAGTTGCCAACTGACGACCTGAACCGCCACCCACTTGGCTACCCAACAGGCCACCAATAATGGCGCCGCCGCCACTACCCAGCAAGCCTCCCGCACGGCTATCTGCCTGAATTTGTACGGGCCTTACCGCGACGATGGTTCCATAGGTAACGCTTTGGCTGGTTTTAGCTTGGTTGCCGCGATACACATCACCTGAGTAGGGGGCAGTGTTGGCACACCCGGCCAGGGTCAGGATGCTTAACGCAGCAACAGCTAGTAAACGTTTCATTAAAACCTCCAAGGTATGCAGCTTAAAAAAGTAGTAGTCAGGTGCTTCAAGGGTAGTGCAATGTTTATAAAAAGTAACTGAATTGACTAATTAAGACCAGAGAATATCAAAAGGCCGTAAATCCCAGTGTAGACAGAGAATAAGAAAACAGTGTGCATATCTAACAATAAAAAAAGGAGGCTAAAAAGCCTCCTAAGATAAAGATACTTCGTCGTGGAGTGCGGGTACGGCTACATTAGCCAAACTGGTTCATTGTATTATCTTTGCCGCCCGCTTTAAGCGCTGCGTCGCCGTGGAAGAACTCCTTATGGTCATCGCCAATATTAGAGCCTGCCATGTCTTGATGTTTTACCGTGGCAATTCCTTGGCGAATCTCTTCTCGCTGAACACCTTGTACGTAGGCCAGCATACCCTCTTCACCAAAGTAGCCCTTGGCCAAGTTGTCGGTTGAAAGCGCCGCAGTGTGGTAGGTGGGCAGCGTAATAAGATGGTGAAAAATGCCCGCTTCACGGGATGAGTCACGCTGGAAATTGCGCGTCCATTCATCCGCCAACTGGCCAAGCTCGGTAGTGTCGTACTCGACACTCATTAGCTTGTCACGCTGATAGGCGGACACATCCTTACCCTCGGCTTGCCAGGCATCGAACACCTGCTGGCGGAAATTGAGCGTCCAGTTGAAAGAGGGCGAGTTGTTGTAAACCAATTTGGCATCGGGCACCACTTCGCGGATACGGTTGACCATGCTGGCAATTTGCCCAACGTGGGGCTTTTCCGTTTCGATCCACAGCAAGTCGGCGCCATTTTGCAGGCTGGTAATACAGTCAAGAATGACGCGGTCTTCACCCGATCCAGCTTTAAACTGATAAAGGCCTGATGCCAAACGCTTGGGCTTGACCAGCTTGCCGTATTGCTTGATAACCACATCGCCATTATTGATATCGGCAGCATTCTCGATAGCGTCACCATCCAGAAAGCTGTTGTACTGATCGCCGAGGTCGCCTGGCTCATGGGTTACAGCAATCTTCTGGGTCAGCCCAGCGCCCAACGAGTCCGTACGAGCAACGATAACGCCATCTTCCACGCCGAGCTCAAGAAACGCGTACCGGACAGCGTTAATTTTGGCTAGAAAATCCTCGTGCGGAACCGTGACCTTGCCATCCTGGTGGCCGCACTGTTTCTCGTCGGACACCTGGTTTTCGAGCTGAATGCAGCATGCGCCGGCTTGAATAAACTTCTTCGCTAGCAGATAGGTGGCTTCCGCATTACCAAAACCGGCATCAATGTCGGCAATAATAGGCACGATATGAGTATCATAATTGTCGATTTTGCTAATGACTTCCTGCTCTTTGGCGCTGTCACCGCTGGATTTTGCGTCATCCAGCGCGCGGAAAAGGTGATTAAGCTCCCAGGCATCGGCCTGCTTCAAGAAGGTGTAAAGCTCCTCAATCAGGTTGGCGACCGAGGTTTTCTCATGCATGGACTGGTCGGGCAGGGGGCCAAACTCGGAACGTAAGGCAGCGACCATCCAACCCGAAAGGTAGAGGTAGCGGCGCTTGGTGGTGCCGAAATGCTTTTTGATGGAGATCATCTTCTGCTGACCAATAAAACCGTGCCAGCAGCCTAGCGACTGCGTGTACTGTGCCGTATCGGCATCGTAGGCAGCCATGTCATTGCGCATTATCTTGGCGGTATAGCGCGCAATATCGAGCCCTGTATGGAAACGGTTTTGAGCACGCATCCGCGCTGCATGTTCAGGCTTAATTGCCTCCCACTTGCCGCTTTGGGCCTCACGTAATTGAGCGATGGCTTTAATATCGTTGAGTAGTCCAGACATGAGCAATTCCTCCAGGGTAAACAGCACTTCGCAAGGTTGTGTTTGTGCTGCGCTTGCGAAAACGTTATCAGCGTCTACCGGCCGTAAGGCGTGGTTTCTGTCTAGGCAGAGATACCTGGTAGCGCTGCAGTGCAATAACTATTGACGACAAGGAGGGATTCAACAATTGACACTTGGAGGCAGACGGGGTTGTAACTTGACGACAGAGGGTTAACAAAATGGCGTGTTTGTGTAGTCGTTTTTCGTCAGGCGCGTCACCGGCCCATAAAAAACGCCATCCGAAGATGGCGTTTGGTGCTCAATATTGAGAGACGTTGGGTAGGTGCTGGATCTACTCTTCGTCCTCTTCTTCATCCATAAAGCCCATGCTGCCAGTGTTAACCAGCTGGGTAAGTAACGCCGCCGCACCATCAAGCTCAAGAACGTCTTCATAGAAGGGAGCCGATTCTGACAGGTGCTTGGCAAGTGCTTCAGAGCAGGAATGACCATCGCCATCGACAAACAGCGTGGTGCCGCGCGAATCGCTACGCCAGGCAAAGCGTGACCCGGGCATTGCAAAAAGCGGTTCACCCGCTTGCAGGTGCGCGACCAGCGCTGCTTCATCCAACGGCGACTCCAGCGGAGCGACCTGATCCATGTACTTGGGTTGCGTCATCACACGGCCAAACCACTGCGCCATTTGCTCAGGGTTGTCCAGCGTTGACAGCATAAACTGGCGCATGCGCTCGATAGCCGCATCATCCAGCTCACCGGCTTGGCTTGCGGGCGCCATGCCCGCATCGCTGTAGCGTTTTGACGCGGGCAACTGCTCGCCCAGGTAATCCGCGTAAGAGGTAATGGACTCATCGGCAGAGGGTGCGCGAAAGCCTACCGAAATCGTCATGCAGTCATCGGTCTGGCTGACGCCGTGATGTGCCCAACCCGGCGGAAGATACAGCATATCGCCTGGTGCCAATGTCCAGTCTGAGTCTGGTTCAACCTCAAAGGTTTCCAGGATACGCAGGTCAATGCCCTGAATAATCGGGGCGTCATCGGACTGCTTACCCCCCAGCTGCCAACGGCGGTGACCGCTGGCTTGTAGTAAAAAGACATCGTACTGGTCGATATGCGGGCCGACGTTTCCACCTGGCGGTGCATAGCTGATCATAATATCGTCTAACCGCCAGCGTGGCAGAAAGTCGAATTCATCCATCAGCGCAGCAACCGCCGGTACATAGTGGTCAACCGCCTGCACTAACAGGCTCCAGTGGCCTTCAGGCAGGCGCTCAAACGTAGCTTCATCAAGCGGGCCATGAGAAACCTGCCAGGCCCTGTCGGGGCCTTTCTCTTCTACCAGGCGCGCTTCTACACCCGGTTCACAAGCAAGGCCCGCCAGTTCATCAGGATCAATCGGGCTTAGAAAGTCAGGTATAGCGCCACGAATCAGCAGCGGTTTCTGTTGCCAGTAGTGGGCCAGGAAGTCCTCGGGCGTTAAATCGCCCAGCAGGGTAAGTGGCTTATCGTGTTGGCTCATGGCGGTATCCTAATTGAGTGGCCGCAGCGCTTATGACAAGCTGCCCAGGCGTTGAGTAAGTGCTTCAGCTTGCGCTTGTGCATTACCAATATAGCTTGCCGGGGAGAGCTCTTTAAGCGCTGCTTTAACGTCGTCTGGCAGTTCAAGGGTATCAATGAAGGCGGCAAAGCCTGCCTGATCAATACGCTTGCCACGTGTCAGCTCTTTAAGTTTTTCGTAGGGTTTTTCAATACCGTAGCGGCGCATAACGGTTTGAATCGGCTCGGCCAGCACTTCCCAGCTGTTATCCAGGTCGGCGGCCAGGCGCTCAGGGTTGGCTTCCAGTTTGCTGATGCCTTTTAAGCTGGCGTGATAGCCAATCAGGCCATACGCCAAACCTACACCTAAATTGCGCAGCACGGTGGAGTCGGTCAAGTCGCGTTGCCAGCGGGAAATGGGCAGTTTTTGCGCCAGGTGAGCAAGCACGGCGTTCGCCAGGCCGAGGTTGCCTTCCGAGTTTTCAAAGTCGATAGGGTTAACCTTGTGCGGCATCGTAGACGAGCCGATTTCGCCTTCAACCGTGCGCTGCTTGAAGTAACCCAGCGAAATATAACCCCAAACGTCACGATCAAAGTCGATCAAAATGGTGTTGAAACGGCATACCGCATCGAACAGCTCGGCAATGTAGTCGTGCGGCTCAATTTGTGTCGTGTAGGGGTTGAAGCTTAGTCCCAGCCCTTCGACGAAGGTGCGCGCATTGGCTTCCCAATCGATGTCGGGGTAGGTGGTCAAGTGAGCATTGTAGTTGCCAACGGCGCCGTTGATTTTACCCAAAATTTCAACGCGTTCGACCTGCTTGAGCTGGCGCTTTAAGCGGTAGGCCACGTTAGCCATTTCTTTGCCAAGCGTGGTGGGGCTTGCCGTTTGGCCGTGGGTGCGCGAGAGCATTGGCTGAGCAGCGTGGGTAATCGCGAGCTTAGCCACTTCATCGGCTACTTCGTGCATGGTAGGCAACAGTGCTTTAAGGCCATCGGCCAGCATTACACCGTAAGAAAGGTTGTTGATGTCTTCCGAGGTGCACGCAAAGTGAATGAACTCGGTCACTGCGTTCAATTCGGCGTTGCCAGCAATTTTCTCTTTCAGGAAGTACTCGACGGCTTTCACGTCATGATTGGTCGTCCGCTCAATCTCTTTGATACGTTCGGCATCAGCAATCGAAAACTCACCCACTAACTGCTCAAGAAAGGCGGTCGCCTCGGCGGAGAGAGGCGGCACTTCAATGATTTGATGGTGCTCCGCCATGCGCTGCAACCAGCGTACTTCCACAATTACACGGGCGCGTATCAGACCAAATTCACTGAAGTGTTCGCGCAGCGCGGACGCTTTGGCGCTGTAGCGACCGTCAACAGGAGAGAGAGCAGTCAAAGCGGAGAGTTGCATGGCATCGTTTCCAAGTAGTTCAAGAACAGGTGAGTCGGGAAAAAGTAAAGAGGCGCAATATCCGCCATTTAAAAGCGTTAACCGAGGCTATCCAGCGCACGGCGCAGAGCTTTGCGCTGAAAAATCAACTTCCAGCGGCGTCCACCCTGCTGATGCCATAAGAGCCCAAACCGAATGCCTGACAATAAGCAGGCACGCACGCGTTCCGGCATCATACGGCTTTGCAGTAACGAGGGGTCACCCTGCACTACAATGCGCGTTTTAAACGTGGAAACCGTCTCCTTGTAAGCTTCGCCGAGGCTTGAGATGACGTTTTCATGGGTAGCGCTAAAGTGTTCGGCCTGACCCTGAATACGGGTAAGGTGCTGGCCCAGAGAATCCATCATGTCGTTGTTGGTGCGCAGCTTATTCATGACCAGTAAAATCGTAAAACCGTAGCGCAGCACTACCGGGTTGGCCTGCTTACGGCCTACCAGCGCCTCAAGCGTTTCAAGGCCACGGCGCAGGTTGTTGGGGTGGCCGCCATAGATCGCTTCAAAGCTTTCCGGGTTGGTATCCACGGTCGCTTCAATCAGCGTGTCCCAGGAGCGGGTATCCACTTGGCCGGTGCGCGCTAGCTCATCCACCAGGCTGGCTGCTTGAAACACTCCGGCCAAGGCAAGTGCCTGGCGTATAGCAGGTGAGTCAGGTGCCCGGTGAATGGGAGTGGGGGTGCTCATGCGGCAGTCTCCGTGGCATTCCATGTCGCGCGAATAACGCCGCCGCCCAAACAGATATCGCCATCGTAAAGTACCAACGATTGGCCGGGCGTCACCGCCCACTGCGGGTCATCGAACGTCACTTCAACGCCGCCATCGGGCAACGTGCGCATTTCGCAGGGGCAGTCGCTCTGCCGGTAGCGAGTTTTGGCGGTAAACCGGCCTGACGCTGCGGGTGGTTCGCCTGCGACCCAGTCCATGGCCTCGGTGGCCAACGTATCCGAAAAAAGCAGCGGATGATGCTTGCCTTGTACCACGACCAGTACGTTGCGCTCTAAATCTTTTGTCGCTACGTACCATGGGTCTTCGGAGTAGTTGGCCAGCCCGCCAATCCCCAGCCCTTGGCGCTGCCCCAGGGTGTAGTACATCAGCCCCATGTGGTCGCCAATTACATCGCCTTCAGGTGTCTCAATCTTGCCGGGTTGCGCGGGTAGATACTGCTGTAAAAAGTCACGGAAGCGCCGTTCGCCGATAAAGCAGATACCCGTGGAATCTTTCTTTTTGGCGGTGATCAGGTCGTGTTCTTCGGCAAGCGCACGAACGGCGGGTTTTTCCAGCTCACCCACCGGGAACAGCGTGCGGGCGATAGCCGCTTCGGGCACCGCGTGCAGGAAGTAACTCTGATCCTTGTTACCGTCCAGCCCTTTAAGCAGGCGCGGGCGAACACCACTGGTGCCTTGGCGAACGCGTCCTTCACGCACATAGTGGCCGGTGGCGATCTTCTCGGCGCCCAGCATTTCGGCGTACTCAAGAAACACCTTGAACTTGATTTCCCGGTTGCACAGGATGTCGGGGTTGGGTGTACGCCCGGCCTTGTACTCTTCCAGGAAGTGCTCAAACACGTTATCCCAGTACTCGGCGGCAAAGTTGGCCGTATGCAGCTTGATGCCCAGCTTGGCACATACTGCTTCGGCGTCGGCAAGGTCTTCCTTTGCCGTGCAGTATTCAGTGCCGTCGTCTTCGTCCCAGTTCTTCATGAACAGGCCTTCCACCTCGTAACCCTGCTGCTGCAGGATAAGAGCGGAGACAGACGAATCGACGCCACCCGACATGCCGACAATTACTTTGCCTGCGGCGGGCGCCTCGGTAATGGGCGAGCCATTGGTGGATGTCATTGGCATCCTCGGTTGAAGTGGTATGCAATTGGGCGGTGATTATACACGATGGGGGGTTGGTGCTTCGAGTGCTTCACTCTTGAATGACGCTTAATGGATAGCAGCGTTCGCAGATAGCGTCCTCAATGCGTTTGAGTACCAAGGGGCTTCTTAAGCGGTTTGCGTCTTTTAAGGCGCGAATTTCGTCAAGCGTTAGCCAGTGGGTCGCCACAATGTCACGGTCCAGTGGGGTGTCTAGCTGCTTAAGCGGCTCGGCAAGAAACCCGTGGCTGTGAAAGGTTTGGCCACTCTTTGCGTGAAAAACATACAGACCTAAATAGCCCGTAAGCGTCACCTGCCAGGCCGTCTCTTCTTGCACTTCCCGTACGATTGCCGCCATGGGGCCTTCGCCCAACTCTATATGCCCCGCCGGTTGGTTAAAAACGGTAGTTGGGCCGCCCTTGGCTTCTTCAACCAGTAAAAAGCGGTCGTGACGTTGAATAACACAGGCGGCTGTACTGTGAATGGCACTGCTTCGAGTAGCGCTCATGAGGGCTTTCGCTGGCGCGAGGCAGGCGATTTGCCCGAGCGCTGGGAACCTGGCGCCTTCCTTGGGGCATGCAGGGTTTCCTTGCGCCATTCACCAGGCTGTAAATCACCCAACTGCCAGGCGCCTATCGAGGCACGAATCAAGCGTAGCGTGGGAAACCCGACGTGGGCGGTCATCCGGCGTACCTGGCGGTTGCGGCCCTCGCTAATGGTCAGTTCCAGCCAGCTAGTGGAGGGGTGGCGCTTGGGGTCGATGGCCGGTTCGCGGGGAGCAAGTGCCGGTGGCGCTATTAGTCGAGCTTTGGCAGGGCGGGTAGGGCCGTCCTTCAAGGTAATCCCGGCCCGCAACGCATTAAGCGCGGTGTCGTCGACCTGGCCTTCAAGCTGTACCCAATAGGTTTTGGGTTGCTTGTGGCGAGGGTGCGCAATTCGGTGGATGAGCGCGCCGTCATCACTAAGTAACAGGAGACCTTCAGAGTCATAATCAAGTCGTCCAGCCGCATAAACACCGGGCACCTTAATAACATCGGCAAGGGTAGCTCGCCCTTCGTTATCGGTAAATTGGGAGAGCATGCGGTAGGGTTTGTGGAGTAAATATAGGCTGCTCATAACGTCTCTTACATCTTGCGCCGGATTTGTCGACAATCTCTCATGCGGTTAAAGTGCAGCGCTGGTATACTCCTGCGTGACCGCTGGAGTCGTCGTCAACACCACCGAAGTGATATCAAGGCAGCCAGATTGAGCTGCTTAGCGCGCTTCGCGGCACGGTCTATCGTCGAATGAGCCGCGTAGCTTAGTATTTTATAACTAAAGCGACAGAGAAAAGAGGTTAACGCAAAAATGTCCCAAACGCCGAAGATCATTTATACGCTCACCGACGAAGCCCCTGCGCTCGCGACATATTCCCTGTTACCGATTATCGATGCTTTTACAGACCCGGCCGGGATTGAAGTCGAGACACGCGACATTTCATTGGCGGCACGTGTGCTGGCCCAGTTCCCTGACCTGCTTAACGACGAGCAGCGCGTTAGTGATGACCTAGCAGAACTTGGCAAGTTAGCGACTACGCCCGAAGCCAATATTATTAAACTGCCCAATATCAGCGCCTCTGGCCCGCAGCTGAAAGCCACGATCAAAGAGCTTCAAGGCCAAGGCTACCCGCTGCCCGAGTACCCGGAAGAGCCTAAAAACGACGCAGAAAAAGCTATCAAGGCGGCTTACGACAAGGCCAAGGGTAGTGCGGTAAACCCAGTGCTGCGTGAAGGTAACTCTGACCGCCGTGCGCCGAAGTCGGTCAAGAACTACGCGCGCAAGTACCCGCATCGCATGGGCGAGTGGAGCAGCGACTCTCAGTCTCACGTGGCTCACATGAGCGAAGGCGACTTCTACGGCAGCGAGCAATCCGCTGTTATGGAAAAAGCCGGCAAGCTCAAGATTGAGCTGCAGCAAAAAGATGGCTCCACAACTGTCCTAAAAGAAGGCCTGGCCGTTCTTGAAGGCGAAGTGATTGATGCTGCCTGCATGAGCAGCCGTCGCCTGCGCAGCTTTATCGACAGCGAAATCAGCGATGCCAAGGCGCGCAACGTACTGTTCTCGCTCCACCTGAAAGCCACCATGATGAAGGTTTCCGACCCGATCATGTTCGGCATCGTGGTTGAAGAGTTCTACAAAGCCGCACTTGAAAAGCACGCCGATGCGCTGAAGTCAGCTGGCTTTAACCCTAATAGCGGTATTGGCGATCTCTACAGTGCCATTGAGTCGCTGTCCAGCGACCAGCAAGACGCTATCAAAGGTGATATCGAAGCGCTTTACCAAGAGCGCCCGCCGATGGCGATGGTGAATTCCCACAAGGGTATTACCAATCTTCACGTGCCTTCTGATGTGATCATCGATGCCTCCATGCCGGCGATGATTCGTGACTCCGGTAAAATGTGGGGTGCCGATGACCAATTGCACGACACCAAAGCGGTTATTCCGGATCGTTGCTACGCGACTATCTATCAAGCGGTGATCGAAGATTGCAAAAAGCACGGTGCGTTTGACCCAACCACCATGGGTAGCGTGCCTAACGTTGGCCTGATGGCGCAAAAAGCCGAAGAGTACGGCTCCCACGATAAAACCTTCCAGATCGCTGCCGATGGCACCGTGGTGGTGACGGACGAAAACGGCAACACGCTGTTTAGTCATGACGTCGAAGCAGGCGACATCTGGCGTATGTGCCAGACCAAAGATGCGCCGATTCAGGATTGGGTGAAGCTGGCTGTTACGCGTGCGCGCGAAAGCGGCGTTCCGGCTATTTTCTGGCTGGATGCTAACCGCGCTCATGATGCGCAACTGATCAAGAAGGTAGAAGCGTACCTTAACGATCACGATACCAACGGCCTGGATATCCGTATCCTGGCGCCGGTTGATGCCATGGCGGTATCGCTTGAGCGTATCCGCAAAGGCGAAGACACCATTTCTGTCACCGGCAACGTACTGCGCGACTACCTGACCGACCTGTTCCCGATCATGGAGCTGGGCACCAGCGCGAAGATGCTGTCTATCGTTCCGCTGATGAATGGCGGTGGTCTGTTTGAAACTGGCGCGGGCGGTAGTGCTCCCAAGCACGTTCAGCAGTTCCTGGAAGAGAACCACCTGCGTTGGGACTCGTTGGGCGAATTCCTCGCGCTGGCGGCATCGCTTGAGCACCTGGGCAGCACCTTCGGCAACGCACGTGCCACTGTGCTGGCGAAGACACTTGATGAAGCCAACGGCAAGTTCCTGGATAGCAACAAGTCGCCTTCACGTAAGGTCGGTGAGCTTGATAACCGTGGTAGCCACTTCTACCTGGCACTTTATTGGGCAGAGGCGCTGGCCGCTCAGAATGACGATGCTGAGCTGAAAGCACTGTTTGCTCAGTTGGCCGAGAAGCTGGAAGCCAATGAGCAAACCATCGTTGCAGAACTTAACGATGTTCAAGGAAAAGCCGTTGATATTCAGGGCTATTTCCGTCCGAACGGTGAGCTGGCAAGCCAGGCCATGCGCCCGAGCAAAACGCTGAACGAAGCGTTAGCCGTGGTGGCAAAAGGTTAAGGCCAAAATGCCCTCGTTAATGGGGGCGTGAAAGCGAAACCCTCGTTCCAATAAAGAACGGGGGTTTTTGACTTTTGAAGTATGATATTTTTGATGCCACGTGAACCCTTGTAGAACTTAAGCGTCATAGTCTTTGACGGGTTACCCTTGCGGCTGCAAAGGTGGAGTCGTTTCGACTAGGTCGTTTTATGCGTCTTGAGAGAACTAACAGTGCGATCTATGTCTATTCCAATGTTTGATATGACAATGTTCGGTATGACGACGGTTGATGTAACCGCAATGTCATATGCGATGGCCGGCATGACGCGGCCTGAAATGCCTGATGATGGGGATGTAGCGACTCAGTCTGCTGAGCCCGCTTTAGCACAACCGCCTCTATACAAAGTCGTGCTGCATAACGACGACTACACGCCCATGGATTTTGTTATTGAAGTGCTGCAAGAATTTTTCAGTATGGATAGCGAAAAAGCGGTGCAAACAATGCTGGCGGTGCATACCCAAGGAAAAGCGACCTGTGGTGTTTTTACACGAGACATTGCCGAGACCAAATGCCATCAGGTTAATGAGTATGCACGTGAATGCGAACACCCGTTAATGAGTGATATTGAAGCCGCAAATTGAAAGGGTTGATAAAAATTTGTCGGTGAGGCTTGCAACCCTGCCATTTGTACCCGATGTTGAAAGTGCCGGTCGACTAAATTGATCCGACGCAAGTCCTAGGTGGCGAAATGCCCTAGGTAGTAGCGAAAAGGGGACTGCCATGCTGAGCAAAGAACTTGAACTGACCCTGAACACGGCTTTTACCGTGGCCCGTTCAAAGCGCCACGAGTTCATGACCGTTGAGCACCTACTGTTAGCGTTGCTGGACAATGCCTCAGCAGTTGATGTCTTAAAAGCGTGTGGGGCAAACCTCGACAAGCTGCGGTCCGATCTGCAGGATTTTATTAATTCAACCACACCGCTTATTCCCGAAGGCCATGGGGACCGTGAAACGCAGCCAACGCTTGGTTTTCAGCGTGTGCTACAGCGGGCGGTTTTCCATGTTCAGTCGTCAGGCAAAAGCGAAGTTACCGGCGCCAATGTATTGGTGGCCATTTTTTCTGAGCAGGAAAGCCAAGCGGTCTATTTCCTCAAGCAGCAAAGCGTTGCTCGTGTCGATGCGGTTAACTACATCGCCCACGGTATTTCCAAAGTAGCAGGCCATGGCGAGGCGCCGTCATCATCGCAAGAGGGTGAGGAGATCGAAGAGGGCGCAAGTGAAGGTGGCGCACATCCGTTGACCGGGTATGCCACTAACCTGAACGAGCAGGCCCGCTTGGGCAAAATTGACCCGTTGATTGGCCGTGACCACGAACTTGAGCGCGTTGTGCAGATTCTGGCGCGTCGGCGTAAAAACAACCCGCTGCTAGTCGGCGAGGCTGGCGTAGGCAAGACCGCTGTGGCCGAAGGCCTTGCCAAGCGTATCGTTGAAGAAGACGTTCCGGACGTTATTGCAGACGCCGTAGTTTATTCGCTGGATATGGGCGCGCTGCTTGCCGGAACCAAATACCGTGGCGATTTTGAAAAACGTCTAAAAAGCCTGCTGAGCGAGCTACGCAAGCAGCCCAATGCCGTACTGTTTATCGATGAGATTCATACGATTATCGGTGCGGGTGCTGCCTCTGGTGGCGTAATGGATGCCTCTAACCTGCTGAAACCGCTGCTCTCCTCGGGCGAGCTGCGCTGTATTGGCTCCACGACGTTCCAGGAATTTCGCGGTATTTTTGAAAAAGATCGTGCATTGGCGCGTCGCTTCCAGAAAGTCGACGTACTCGCGCCCTCGGTTGACGATACGATCAAGATTCTTAAAGGGTTGCGCTCTCGCTTTGAAGAGCACCACGAGCTTAAGTACACCGATGGTGCGCTGGAAAGTGCGGCACGTTTGGCCGATCGTTACATCAATGATCGTCATTTGCCGGATAAGGCCATTGACGTCATTGACGAGGCGGGCGCTCACCAGCGGCTATTACCCCCTGAAGTGCGCAAAAACACCATTGATGTAGAGCAGGTGGAAGCCATTGTGGCCTCTATCGCACGCATTCCGCCGAAGAGCGTTTCAAGCTCGGACCGCAAGCTGCTTGAGAAGCTCGACCGCGACCTGAAAATGCTGGTGTTCGGGCAGGACGAAGCCATTGATACGCTCTCTGCCGCTATCAAGCTTTCGCGCGCTGGGCTTAAATCGCCCGATAAGCCGGTAGGTAGCTTCCTGTTTGCTGGGCCGACGGGGGTAGGTAAAACCGAAGTGGCCAAGCAGCTTGCCCATATCATGGGTATCGAGCTTGTGCGCTTTGATATGTCGGAATACATGGAGCGTCACACCGTATCGCGCTTGATCGGTGCGCCTCCCGGCTATGTTGGGTATGACCAGGGCGGGCTGTTAACCGAAGCAGTGACCAAGCAGCCGCACTGCGTACTGTTGTTGGATGAGATTGAGAAAGCGCACCCGGAAGTCTTTAACCTGCTACTGCAGGTAATGGACCATGGCCGCCTGACCGATAACAACGGCCGTGAAGCTGACTTCCGCCATGTTATTGTCATCATGACCTCTAACGCAGGTGCCGAGCAGGCCTCGCGTCGCTCTATCGGTTTCCAAAGCCAGGATCACTCAACCGATGCGATGGAAGTTATCCGCCGTACGTTCTCGCCGGAGTTCCGTAACCGCTTGGATGGTATCATTCAGTTCCATGCGTTACCGACGTCTGTTGTGCGTAACGTGGTCGACAAGTTCTTGATTGAACTGCAGGCGCAGCTGGACGAGAAGCGTGTACAGCTCGAGGTTGATGATGCGGCCCGGGACTGGTTAGCCGAGAAAGGTTACGATCCGGATATGGGTGCTCGCCCCATGGCGCGCTTGATTCAAGAGAAGCTGAAAAAGCCGCTTGCTGAAATGATTCTGTTTGGCGAGTTGGCCGATAATGGCGGTATTGTGCATGTCAGTCTGGAGGAGGGGGAGCTGCATCTCTCCACCGAGACTGAGATGGCGGATGCGCCCTGAAAAGGGCGCTAAGATCGCCTTAATGCGTAGCGCCTAATCATACCGTAATGCACAGCGCCCTGTCTTCGACGGGGCGTTGTCGTATACAGGTAACGGCGCCGTACTGCGTGCTGGCTGAAAAGGCGTTATAAAGGCTTAGCGCGAACGGTAGACAATGCGGCCTTTGGAAAGATCGTACGGCGTTAGTTCCACTTTCACTTTATCGCCCGTCAGAATGCGGATATAGTTTTTACGCATTTTGCCGGAGATATGAGCGGTTACAACGTGACCGTTCTCAAGCTCAACACGGAACATGGTGTTGGGAAGGGTATCAACGATAACACCTTCCATTTCAATATGATCTTCGCGTGCCATATAGGCAGATCCTCACTTATTTAACGTAGTTAGCAAACCAAAACCGTTTCAGGTTTTAAGGGCCAGAAGGCTGACACTTAAGAAACAGCGCTATATTGTGCCGTAAGCCCGTCGTCAAGGCAAAAAAGCTGGCTTAATTTGCTGGCTTTAGCGAATTAAGGGCCGCCAATAACGCCCATCCAGTACTTCAATGGGAGAAAAATCCTGCTTGTAGCGCATTTTACGACACTCTTCGATCCAGTACCCTAAATACAGGTGGGATAGGCCTTTTTCACGCGTCAGCGCAATGAGCTGAAGGATAGCAAGGGTGCCCAAAGAGCGCCTGTCTAGGGCATCGCCAACGCCAAAAAACGTGTAAATGGCCGAAAGGCCATGCTCTAGCTGGTCAAATGCCGATACGGCCACCAGCTCCGAGCCTGCATACATCTCCAGCAAGTAGGCATACGGCTCCTCCAGGGTTAAAAACGTGCGGTACTGTTCACGATTGGGTGGGTACATGTCACCATCGGCATGGCGATGGCGAATATAGTCTGCATAGAGCTCATAGTGCCGCGCCTCATAGCGTGCAGGAACGACGCGAGTGGTGATATCTGCGTTCCGGCGCCACACCTTGCGCTGGGAGCGGTTGGGCGCAAAGGGCTCAACAGGAATACGCACGGACTGGCAGGCATTACAGTTTTCACAGTGGGGTCGGTAGAGATGCCGACCACTGCGCCGAAACCCGAGTAGCGCCAGCGAGTCATATACGCCCCGAACGGGAGACTCTTGCGGGTCAAGAAAAAGCGTTGTCGCTTCTTTGCCGGGTAAATAGCTGCAGGCATGAGGCACGGTAAGGAAGAAGCGCAGATCCCGCACCGGCCGACGCGGAGTATTACTACTCAAAGCTTGCCTCCTTGATAAATTAACCCAACCCAGCCAGCATCACGGGGTGTTATAGCGCGATACCGCTTCTAGCCAGGGGGATGCAGGCACTGACAATGCCTCATGTGATGACACATTAAACGCCGCTTCGGGCAACCACTGTTCAAGATAGTTGATGAACGTCTCTCGGGCGATTGTTGTCGCACCCATGCTTGCAAGGTGCGGTGTGTGCATTTGGCAGTCAATCAACTTGCCGCCATGTGCCTGCATAGCGCCCGCCAAGTGAGCAAGGGCCACTTTGGAGGCATCGGCGATGTTCGAAAACATCGATTCGCCGAAAAATACCGGTCCCATCGCTAAACCATAAAGGCCGCCTACCAATTGGCCGGCGTGATGGACCTCGATACTGTGTGCAATCCCTAGACGGTGAAGCGCTACGTAGGCATTGTACATATCAACGGTGATCCAGGTGCCTGCGTCTTCATCGCGTGGCGCAGCACAGGCATTAATGACGTGTTCAAACTGTTGATTAACGGTGATGTTAAAGCCCCCATTGCGCAGTCGTTTTGCTAAGCTACGCCGCAGCTTGAACTGCTCAGGGCGTAGTACCATGCGCGGATCGGGGCTCCACCATAAAATGGGGTCGTCATCGCTGTACCATGGGAAAATACCGCGCCGGTACGCTTCCACCAGCCAGCGCGGAGAAAGCTCGCCACCTGCTGCCAGCAGCCCATTGGGCGAGTCCATGGCAATGCGGGTAGGCGGAAAGGTTGGGAATGGCGAAGAAAGCCAAGGTAGCATTACTTGCTCCTGTTACTGAGCACTTGATGAGAAGCTCTGTGACGGCGCAAGGATGCTCGGTATGATGCAAACTCGCAAGTGGATTAAAGACACCATTGAGGTGTAAAGGGAGAATCGCTTGAAAGTGAATAAGGCGGTAGACAAGCGAACGCAGCGTAATTCGCGTCAAGCACCATCTTCGGCCTCTTCTGCGCGGGTTAAAGCCGCGAAAGATAAAGCTCGCCGGTTCGGTCTGCGCTTGCAAGGCTCGGTGCGTGAAGGCGTAGTAGTGGTACTGCTGGCGCTGTGCGTTTTTTTATTATTAGCACTGTTTAGTTATCATCCGGAAGATCCTGGTTGGTCTTACCAGGGGCCTGAAACGGACGTTCGTAACTGGATGGGGCCGGTCGGCGCTTGGCTTGCGGATGTCCTGTATTCGCTGCTGGGGGCTAGTGCTTTGTGGTGGCCGGGTATGTTTGGCTTTACCGCATGGTGGCTAATGCGCTCGCGCCAGGTGCGTTTTGAGTTCGACCCCGTGGCGGTTGCCGTACATGCCGGCGGTCTGGTGCTGCTGATGTTTGGCACGACCATGCTGGGAGCGCTGCACTTTTATCATCCTAACAGCATTTTACCCTATGCCTCGGGCGGTATTTTGGGGGAAGGGTTGGTCAACACCCTCAAACCACTGGTCGGCAGTGGTGGTGTGGGACTAATCGCTGCGGCCTTGATACTGATTGGCTTCCCGCTGTTTAGCGGTACGTCTTGGCTGCGGGTGGCGGATGAAGTAGGTCGCCGCTTATGCCGTGTTGGTGGCTGGTTGAGTGCCCGCCGGGAAAAAAGTCGTGAGAAACGCCGCGAGCGCGCTGCGCTGCGCGCCTCTTTAAAGCCTGCGCCAAAAGCGGAAGAGCCTCCGCGAGCACCTAAAGCCAAAACCAGCCGCGATACACATCGTGAACGTCGCGAGCCCGAGTTCTCGGCACCGCTTGCCGCGCAAGAAACGCCTGAGGCGACCAAAAACGACACGTCGATTCCTTGGGCAGCGAGCGCTTTTTCAGCGGCAACGACGGCTGCCGAAACACAGACCAAGCCTACGGTGGTAACGGCCACTGAGCCTGATGCTGTACCACAGCCAGAAGCAGCACCAGAACCCGCGCAAGCGCCAACGCCTGAGGCAGTGAGCCCCGCAGCAGAGCAGAGTGATGAGCCAGTATCGATCAATGCTGATCGCACTTCTGGACTCAATTCAGAGCCACCCAACGCGCGTCAACCTGAGGTCATCCCAGAGCCCACGCCTGACAGCGACGCTGCGCCAGCGGTTGAATCATCAACGTCTGAAGAACCGATGTCATTACGCGCTTCTCGTGAAGACGATGCTGCGGTGCCCGCTGTCTCGCACTTCTTCCGTCAAGAAGAGGGCGCCGAGGAAGCGCAAGACGATGAGCAGGGCAGCGAGCAAGGCGATGAGCGGGATAGTGAACAGGGCTTGAAAACAGAGGGCTTGAAAACGAAAGAGTGGCAGCACGATGACTGGGATGAGAAAGAGCAGGCGGTTCAGGAAGACACGCCTCTGCGCCCTGAGCCTAAGCTAGGCGAGCCCAGGTTAAGCGAGCCCAGGCTAAGCGCGTTTGATCAGCCTGAGGTGGCGCCTCAAAGTAAGCCTTCACTTACCGCTACGCCTCCATATACTGAGCCCCGCCGTGAGCGGGTGCCTGAAGTCGTTCCTGAGCCGGTATGGGAAGAGGATGAAGATGAGCCTTTGCTTAGCCCTACGTCTTTGCCCACCAACACTGCACGCCATGAGCCGACCTTCTCTGCGGATAACGTGGTCAATGAAGCCGACAGCGGGCCGACGCTCTGGACGGTTGAACACCTGCAAAATCAGCGGCCTGCTTTTGAGACGTTGCCAGAACCGGAAGGCGATGTGCCTAGCCTTCAACTGCTAACGCCCGCTGAGCCGCATCAGCCGAACTACACAGACGAACAGCTGGCCGATATGGCAGAGCTGCTGGAAGTGCGGCTGCGTGAATATGGCGTAAAAGCAGAAGTAGTCGATACATGGCCTGGCCCCGTCATCACGCGATTTGAAATCAGGCCAGCGGCAGGGGTGAAAGCGTCCAAAATCAGCAATCTTTCCAAAGACCTGGCCCGCTCGCTAATGGTAAAAAGCGTGCGCGTGGTTGAGGTGATTCCTGGGCGGCCTACCGTTGGGATCGAAATTCCCAACCCGCATCGGGCAATGATTCGTCTGCGTGAAGTCATCGACTCCGAGCGCTACCAGCAGGAAACCTCACCGCTGACCATGGCGCTTGGCCAGGATATCGGTGGCGGGCCTGTGATTGCCAACCTCGGCAAGATGCCCCACCTGTTGGTAGCGGGCACCACCGGTTCAGGTAAATCGGTAGGCGTTAACGCAATGCTGATTTCGATGCTACTGAAAGCCACGCCAGATGAGCTTAAGCTCATCATGGTGGACCCTAAGATGCTGGAGCTTTCGGTCTACGACGGCATCCCGCATCTGCTGGCGCCGGTCGTGACCGATATGAAAGAAGCCGCCAATAGCCTACGTTGGTGTGTCGCTGAAATGGAGCGCCGCTATAAGCTGATGGCCGCCATGGGCGTGCGTAATATTGCCGGTTTTAACGGCCGATTGGATGAAGCCGAGCGCGCAGGTGCTCAGGTAGCCGACCCGCTTTGGGAGCCGCAACCCTGGGAAATGCACCAAACGCCACCAGTGCTTGAGAAGCTGCCCTATATCGTGGTGGTCATCGACGAATTTGCCGACATGTTTATGATCGTTGGTAAAAAGGTGGAAGAGCTGATTGCCCGCCTGGCGCAAAAAGCGCGGGCAGCCGGTATTCACCTGATCCTGGCCACCCAGCGCCCCTCGGTGGACGTGGTAACGGGCTTGATCAAGGCGAATATTCCTTCGCGCATGGCATTTCAGGTCTCTTCACGGATCGATTCTCGTACGATTTTGGACCAGGGCGGCGCTGAAAGCCTGTTGGGTCATGGCGACATGCTGTATTTGCCTGCGGGCTCCGGTCCGCCTAATCGAGTGCATGGCGCGTTTGTTGATGATGACGAAGTGCACCGTGTGGTTGAGGATTGGAAGCGCCGCGGCACCCCTGAATACATTGAGGAAATTTTGTCGGGCGGCGTCTCGGCGGATGCGCTAACAGGGCTTGAGGCAGAAGGCAGTGACGGCGACGATGCTGAACAGGACGCACTGTATGATGAAGCGGTTCAGTTTGTGACCGAAACCAAAAAAGCCTCGATTTCTGCGGTACAGCGGCGCTTTAAGATTGGTTACAACCGAGCCGCGCGCCTGGTCGATGCCATGGAGGCGGCACAGATCGTTTCTGCCATGGGCAGCAACGGCGCCCGCGAAGTATTAGCGCCACCGCCGGTGGGGCATTAATGCCGCAATTAGTAATTCTGCATTTAGTAATCGTGCATTTAGTAATCATGCAAGAAGCGTGAAAATCGCGCCGCGGATGAAACCCCGTGGCGCGTTTCGCGTCTGAAGCATCACATGGACGTTGTTGAAAGTCCTCAGCATTGGTTTATCAGTACTGGTTCATCTGTACTACTTTTATCAGCTTCAATCCGGCAGCGTAGGTCTATTCAACTCGACAACGTATGCCCAGGGAGAACACTATGCGCGACACGCAAACTCTGCTTTCTTCACCCTTGTCATTGGCCGCGGCCGCTCTTGGATTGACGTTTGCTACCCCCGCTGCATGGGCCAATGATGCCGCTGAGCGTTTAACCGAGCGCCTGGAGCCCCTGGAAAGCTATCAGGCGACCTTTGAGCAGCAGATTCTTGATGGTAGTGGCCAGCGTTTGCAAAGTGCGCGTGGCGAAATGTGGCTCTCACGCCCAGGTATGTTGCGTTGGGAAGTCGAAGCGCCTTATACGCAGGTCGTCGTGTCCGATGGCAACGATGTTTATCTCTACGATCCGGACCTTGAACAGGTAACGGTTCAGCCGATGGATGACCGCGTAACGCACACGCCTGCGCTTCTGCTCTCTGGCAGTATCAGTGACCTGACAGCAAGTTATGATGTGGTGTATGAGCAGGAAAGCGGTGAAGATGTGTTCACGCTGATCCCAAGCTCGGCAGACACGCTGTTTGAAGAGTTGAGCATGGTGTTTGACAACGACACGCTCACTGAACTTTGGATGATGGACAGCACTGGTCAAAAAACGCTTATTCGGTTTAGCGATATCACCCAGAACGGGTCCATTGACCGTGGCCTGTTTAACTTCGAAATTCCGGAAGGCACCGACGTTATTCGTGAAGAGCTCTAAAACGTCGGCGGTTTACCCGTGAATGATCAGGCGCCTTAGGGCGCCTGATCTGCTTCCTGGTCACGATTTTCCCGCCAGGCCATTATCTCGCCGAAGCGCTTCTCCTGGCCAAACTGGCTAGGCTCAAAAAAGCGTGCTTTGGGCAAATCCTCTGGCCAGCAGTCGTGAGCGCTACCCGCGGGATAGCCATCAGGCTCGTTATGCGCGTAGCGGTAGCCTTCGCCATGGCCTAGCTGCTCCATAAGCCTGGTGGGCGCATTGCGTAAATAAGTGGGTACCTCTATTTGAGGCTGCTGGCGCGCGTACTGTTTTGCAGCGTTCCAGGCGCGGTCAATTCGGTTGCTTTTGGGTGCCACGGCCAAATGGATGGCTGCATGGGCAATGGCACGCTGGCCTTCGTAGTCCCCCAAGCGAAGGTAGGCGTCCCAGGCCGCTATCACCAACGGAAGCGCACGTGGGTCGGCATTACCTACATCTTCTGATGCAATGGCGCTAAGCCTGCGAACCACATCCAAAGGATCACCACCGCCCTGAATAAAGTGCGCCATATAAAGTAACGCTGCGTCAGGGCGTGAAGAGCGTATGGATTTATGAATCGCTGAGAGTAGGTCGTAATAAGCGTCGCCCTGCTTATCAAATGCGCTTGCCTGATGGCCAATAACGTCTGCCAATACCGACATGTGAAGCACCTCTTGGCCATTCTCTGGCTGGGTAAAGTCACAAGCGGTTTCTAAAAGTCCCAACGCGCGCCGGGCATCGCCCGCACTTGCGTGCGCCAGGGCAGCAAGCACATCGTCCTCCACGACAATCGCACGTTTGCCAAGACCGCGCTGCTCGTCAGTCAGCGCTTGGCGCATGACGGCTATCAGCTCCTCTTGCGAGAGTGCCTTCAAAACGTAAACTCGAGCGCGAGATAGCAGGGCAGAGTTGACCTCGAAGGAGGGGTTCTCCGTGGTGGCGCCAATCAGGGTTAGCAGCCCCGACTCTACGTGAGGCAGCAAGGCATCCTGCTGGCTCTTGTTTAAGCGATGGATCTCATCCAGAAACAGAATCACCGGTGAGGTATGCTGCTGGGCGCGCTCAACCACGGCGCGTATCTCTTTAACGCCAGCCATCACCGCGCTTAAATGCTCCAGATGTGCGCTGGATGCGCGCGCGAGCAGCTCGGCCAGGGTTGTTTTGCCAACACCTGGAGGCCCCCACAAAATCATTGAGCGTACCAGGCCTGCTTCGGCCATGCGACGAAGCGGCTTGTCGTGACCCACCAACGCTTGCTGGCCGACGTAGTCATCAAGCGTCTGCGGGCGCATCCGATACGCCAACGGCGCGTCATCGCTGGGTGTTGCACGCTGAAAGTCGAAAAGATCCATGTAAACTTCCGTTGTAAATCGAGATGTTGAGTAATGAGGTAATCATAAGAGCGTATGGCAAATGGCGTATTGCCCGACTACCTTTTGCATAGCTTCCATAAAAACTGATACAAACGATATGCTTGTCAGGGTGGCGCCTTAAGCGCATGGTGACATCTAACCATAATACGTAGCGGTACCTACATGACGATAGCGCTTAGCCATCGCCCATAGGCGTAGTGTAGTAATACCCGCTTATGATTGCGTGCCCAACGCCACTTCAGAGTTAAGGCGGCAGGCATGACACCACACAGGAGACGGCACGATGTTAAACCAACTGCGTCTAGATCATGCCAACATGGCACGAATGCTTCATGTCTTGCAGCTTAAACAAAAGACCCTGGCTCAGGGTGAGCGGCCCAATTTTCAGCTGATGCGTGAAGTCGTGGATTACATTTTGTCTTACATGGAAGGTTTCGCGGCCCCGTTAGAGCGTATATGCGTTGATCGTTTGGAAACCCAAGCGCCCGAGCATCTGGAATTAATGGAAAAAATGACCAGCGATTATCTTGAGCTCAAGCCACGCCTTCAATTGCTGTCCGACAACATCGATACGATCCTGATGGACAACATCTTGCCGATGGATCGTTTTGCCGAGGACTTAAAAGCTTACCTTGAGGCGCATAGGGCGTATCTACGCCAGGAGCGAGAAGGTCTTTTCCCTCTTATTGATCAATATTTTAGTGAGGAAGATATGCAAGAGCTGCTGCACGCGCTACCAGAAGGCGCTGAGCAGGAGCTTGAGCGCCTGCAACAGGATTACCCAGAGCTTTACGCTGAACTACGCGGCGCGGACATACCCGCGATCTAATCAGCAGAGCGTTCCTTTGGCTGCCAGCGGGGCGTGTTAAACTAGCGCCCCGTGAATGAGCGGCTGATGGAGAAGCAGGTGTGCTTATCAAAGCAAACGGCAAAGGGGTAGTAATGGCGGGCCCCGTGCTGATTTTTGACTCCGGCGTGGGTGGGCTTTCGGTCGCCCGGTCACTGCGTCAGTATTATCCTGATACGGCGATGTGCTACGCCTGCGATAACGCGTGGATGCCTTATGGGCTGCGTGATGACGTAACGCTTTCAGCGCGTATCGTGTCGGTTTGCCAGGCCGCCGTTCAGGCCTGCCAACCAAGCGTGCTGGTCGTTGCCTGCAATACGGCCAGCACACTCGCGCTGGATGGTTTGCGCAACGTCCTGACGATCCCTGTGGTTGGCACGGTACCCGCCATTAAACCCGCCGCCGCCATTAGCCAAACACGCCATATTGGCCTACTGGCTACTCGCGCTACTGTGGGTAGGCCCTATACGCAAAAGTTGATTGAAAACTTTGCCAGCGACTGCCTCATCACCCGGGTAGCCGCCGATGCGCTGGTGCTGGAAGCCGAGGCGCTACTTGGCGGCGGCCAGCCAGACCGCCAACGGCTTCAGCAAGCCCTGGCGCCGCTTTGGCAAACGTCGAGCACTCAGCCACCAGTGGATACCGTTGTGCTGGGCTGTACGCATTTCCCCCTGTTAAAACCCTGGCTTGAAGCACTCGCCCCCACACCCGTGAATTGGATTGACTCCGGTGATGCGATCGCTCGGCGCGTCGGCCAGATCGCGCCGCCGTTAAAAAAAGGGCAAGATGGCCGATTTTTTACCACGGCTTCTGCCGATGCGCTAAGCCCAGGCTTTGCGCAGTTTGGGTTTTCTGTTCCTGGCCGGTTGGCGTTAAGCGCTTAGGGCGCGTATTTTCAGCCTGAGCCGACACGACTGTTATTAGCATTGATATTAATACCGTTTATGAAAAAAGAGGCGCCGACTTGGCTATCCCCGTGATACAACCCGAACGTTATGACGAGCAGCTTGCCGAGAAGCGTGCTTACCTGGAAAGCACTTTTGCGGTGTTTAATCCGCCCGCACTTGAGGTCTTTGCCTCACCGCCCAGTCACTATCGCCAGCGCTGTGAGTTTCGTATCTGGCATGAAGGCGATGATCTTTACTACGCCATGTTTGAGGTCGACCCAGCCGACCCTAAAAACAAGCAGGTCGTGCGGCTTGATCAGTTTGACGTTGCAAGCGAGTCCATCAATGCGCTAATGCCGCGTCTGCGCGAGGCGTTTCTGGCCAGTGACGAACTGCGTCGGCGCCTATTCCAGGTGGAATTTCTCACCACGCTGTCAGGCGAGGCGCTGGTCACGCTGATTTACCACCGCCCGCTAGGTGACGCTTGGGAGCAAGAAGCACGCGCCCTGGAAGCCGAGCTTGGCATTATGATCATTGGCCGCTCACGCAAGCAGCGCCTGGTGCTTACCCGTGACCACGTGTGGGAGCGTTTAACGGTTGATGGGCGCTCGCTTGACTATCAGCAGGTCGAAAACAGCTTTACCCAGCCCAATGCGCATATCTGCCAAACGATGCTGAGCTGGGCGCGTGAAGTGACGGCCGGACGTCAGGATGAAGACCTGGTCGAGCTTTACTGTGGCAACGGCAATTTCACCATCGCCCTGGCCGATAATTTTCGGCGCGTACTGGCCACTGAAATTTCGCGCACGTCGGTCGCCAGCGCTAACGTCAACCTTGAAGCCAACAAGATCACCAATGCTCATGTAGCCCGTATGTCAGCCGAAGAGTTTGCGCTGGCGCTTAAAGGCGAAAAAGGCGGGCGGCGCGTGGCTGAAATGGCATTGGACGAATATCGCTTCTCCACGGTGCTGGTTGACCCGCCCCGCGCTGGGCTGGACGCGCAGAGTTGCCAGCAAATCAGTGAGTACGATCAGATCGTCTATATTTCATGTAACCCAGCAACACTTGCCGAAAATCTGGCGCTGCTCACTAAAACGCACCAGATAGAACGCTTTGCACTATTTGACCAGTTTCCATTCACCGACCATTGTGAATGTGGCGTATGGCTCACGCGGCGCGAGGATGGTCAATAGGGCGCATAATGCGAAAGAGGTATATACCATGAAGAACATGCCAGATGGATAGAGTGATGATCCAGGGTGGCGTAAGCTAGTCGTTATATTGGCCTAAAGGCCTATCGTTCCACGTTTTTTCCGGCAGTCGAGGTGATGGATGCAATACGTTGCGAGTGAAGAGAGTCGGCAAGACCTTTTGAAGCAGCTATTTGAGCGCTTGGAAGCGCGGCTGGAACCGGAGCGAGCAACGGCGATAGAGGCGTTTGCACGACGTTTTTACGCGAGCGTGCCGTTAGAGGATCTTGTTGATCGCCGCTTGGACGATCTTTACGGCGCCACATTATCCATTTGGCAGTTCCTACAGCACCACGATGCGAAGCGCCCTAAAGTGCGCGTTTTCAACCCTGACTTTGAAGAGCATGGTTGGCAGTCGACGCACACATTTGTAGCAGTACTGCATGAAGACATGCCTTTTTTGGTCGACTCGATACGCATTGAACTGAATCGCCAAGGGCTTACCGTCCATGCGATCCAAAATTCCGTATTTGCCGTGGCCCGCAATGAGCAGAATCAGCTGCAAACGCTGACCTCACCTCGTGATGCCAACGCCCCAGAGGCGCGTGAGTCGCTCATCGTTATCGAGGTTGATCGTCATACGGATCCTGACGCGCTGTCGAATATCGAGAAAAAACTCTATCAAGTACTGCGTGATGTACGTACCGCGGTTGATGACTACGACGCGATTACCCGTCAGATCACCGCTGCGATCCAGGAGCTTGAAAAGAACTGCCCCCCGCAAATCGACCCGGACGACCATGAAGAGGCCATCGCCTTTTTAGAGTGGCTGGTTAAGGATAATTTCACTTTCCTGGGGTATGACGAATACCTGTTGGAAGGCGATGAGCTGCAGCGCGACCCGAATAGCGTGCTTGGGGTCTTTCGCCTGGACGATCCACGCTACGATGAGCGCATTCGTGCCGAAGAGGGCATTGACGAGCACGGCAACTATGAACTGGTGCCCCAATTACTCTCGTTTGCCAAAAGCGCCCACCACTCGCGGGTACACCGCCCGACCTACCCAGACTACATTACCGTCGACCGCTACGACGACGACGGCAATGTGATTGGCGAGCGTCGCTTCTTTGGTTTGTTCACCTCGACGGTGTACAACGAGTCGCCGCGCAATATTCCGCTGCTGCGCCGTAAACTAAAAGCTGTCTCGGATATCGCCGGGTTTAATCCCCAAGGGCATAACGGTAAGCAGCTTCTACAGGTGCTTGAAGTTTATCCCCGCGATGACCTGTTCCAGATCAGTACGGATTCACTAGCGCATACCGCGCTGGGCATTCTTGATATTCGGGAACGTCGCCAGGTACGCCTGTTTATCCGTGCCGATGTTAGCGGTAAGTTCTACTCGTGCCTGGTGTTTGTGCCTCGCGATGTGTTTTCAACCGATTTGCGTCAACGCATTCAAAACCTGTTGTGTGACGAGCTTGACGCGCACTTTGGCGATTTTAATACCTACTTGTCAGAGTCGGTTCTGGCGCGTATTCAACTGATTCTACGCTTTAACGGCGATGCACCCAGCCAGTACGACCTTAAACGCTTGGAAAGCAAAGTTGCCCGCCTAGCGCGCAGCTGGCGCGACGAGCTGATGGCCGCGATGATTGAGGGTTTTGGAGAAGAGCGCGCCAATCATCAGATGGAGCAGTTCCAAAGCGCCTTCTCGGCAAGCTATCGCGAAGACTTCAATGCGCGCACCGCAGTATTCGATATACAGCACTTGCTGGCACTGGATAACGGTGAGGCGCTGTCGCTGTCGCTTTATCGGCCGCTGGAAGAGCAGGGCAGTGGCGTAAACCTGAAGCTTTTCCATCGTGGTTCGCCGATCCCGCTGTCTGATGTGTTGCCCATGATGGAGAACCTGGGGCTTCGGGTTATTAGTGAACGCCCCTACGACATTAGTGCGCCGCAGCAGCATTACTGGATTCACGACTTTGAGCTTGAGCACGGTAATAAAGATGTCAGCTTGGGTGAAATGCGCGAAACCTTCAGTGAAGCGTTTAAACGTATTTGGGCGGGCGAAGCGGATAACGACGCCTTTAACCGGCTGATTATTGCGGCAGGGCTGGACTGGCGCGAAGTCGCCATGCTGCGTGGATACGCACGTTATCTCAAGCAAATCCGCTTTGGCATGTCTCAAAACTACATTGCCGCGACCTTGGCCAACTACCCGGCCATTACTCAGTTACTGGTGGAAATGTTCCGTCTGCGCTTTGATCCTGCGCTGGACTCACACGATACCGACGAGTGTATCACGCGGCTTAATGAGCAGTTGGAAGCCGTTGCCAGCCTAAACGATGACCAATTGTTACGTCGTTTTATGGAGCTTATTCAAGCAACACTGCGCACCAACTACTACCAGCGTGCTGAAGACGGCCGCTTTAAAGACTACATCGCCTTTAAGCTTGAGCCTTCCAAAGTCACCGGAATGCCCAAGCCACGGCCGATGTTCGAGATTTTTGTCTGCTCGCCACGCGTGGAAGGTGTCCACCTGCGCGGTGGCAAAGTAGCCCGCGGTGGTTTGCGCTGGTCTGACCGCCATGAAGATTTCCGTACCGAAGTGCTGGGGCTGGTAAAAGCGCAGCAAGTCAAAAACGCGGTGATCGTCCCGGTAGGCGCCAAGGGTGGTTTTGTATGTAAGCGCATGCCTGAAAATGCTGACCGCGAAACGAAGCAGAACGAAGGCATTGCTTGCTATAAAACGTTTATCCGTGCGCTGTTAGACGTGACCGATAATCTGGATGGCAGCGACGTTGTTCCGCCTAAAAACGTGGTGCGCCACGACGAAGACGATGTCTACATGGTGGTTGCCGCCGATAAAGGAACGGCAACATTCTCGGATATCGCCAACGAAATCTCTATCGAGTATGGCCACTGGCTAGGGGATGCGTTTGCCTCCGGTGGGGCGAACGGATATGACCATAAGAAAATGGGCATTACCGCGCGTGGTGCCTGGCAGTCGGTTAAACGTCACTTTAAAAACCTCGGCGTAGATACCCAGCGGGACCTGTTTAGCGTCGTTGGTATTGGTGATATGGCGGGCGACGTATTTGGTAACGGCATGCTGCTTTCCGACAAGATTCAGTTGGTGGGTGCGTTCAACCATCTGCATATCTTTGTCGACCCCAACCCTGAGGCTGATGCGGCCTTTGCCGAGCGTACAAGGCTATTTAACCTGCCGCGCTCCAGTTGGGAGGATTACAGTGCCGAGCTGATTTCGCAGGGCGGAGGTGTCTTTAACCGCAGCGCCAAGTCCATCGCGATTACCCCGGAAATGCAGCAGGTCTTTGGTATTCAGGAAGAGCACCTGTCGCCGAATGAATTGATTCGCGCCATGCTCCAGTCAAAGGTCGACCTGGTCTGGAACGGCGGTATCGGCACCTACGTGAAAGGCTCGGATGAAACCGATGCCGATGTCGGCGATAAAGCTAACGATGCGCTGCGCATTAATGGCGAAGACCTTAACTGCCGCGTAGTGGGCGAAGGCGGCAACCTGGGGATGACTCAACGTGGCCGAATGGAAGCCGCCGCCAAAGGTGTGCGCGTTTACACTGACTTTATTGATAACGCAGGTGGCGTTAACTGCTCTGATCACGAGGTCAATATCAAAATATTGATCGATGATGTGGTGAAGCGCGGCGACATGACCGACAAGCAGCGCAACGACCTGCTGGCAGAAATGACCGATGAAGTTGCCGACCTGGTGATTCTTGATAACTACCGTCAGGCTCAGGCGCTGGACCTCTCCGAGATACTGTCATGCCAAGGCATCGGGCCGTATCGCCGCTTTATCAGCGAGCTGGAGTCTGCCGGGCAGATTGATCGTGAGCTTGAGTTCCTGCCCACCGATGAGACCTTAAAAGAGCGTGCCGCCAATCAGCAGGGCATGCGCTTGCCGGAGCTGTCGGTACTGATTTCCTACGCCAAGAGCACGCTAAAAGACGACCTGATCACCTCCGATGTGCCCGATGATACGTATATCCATCGCCATCTTGAGCGTCTGTTCCCGTCTGTGCTGACAGAGCGCTACCAGACCGAGATGTATGAACACCGCCTGAAGCGTGAAATTGTGGCAACGCAAGTCGCGAATGACTTGGTTGATCACATGGGGGTCGTGTTTGTCCGTCGGCTACGTGACTCCACTGGCGCCGGTCGGGCAGATATTGCACGTAACTATGTTATTGCGCGGGATAGCTTCAACCTGCTGTCACTTTGGGCACAGATTGAAGACCTGGATAACCAGATCCCCAGCGACGTGCAGCACTCCATGATGCTGGACCTGATGCGCCTGATCCGCCGCTCGACACGCTGGTTCCTGCGCCAGCACATGGGGCTTTCGACTCAGGATGCCATTGAGTACTTCGCGCCTCGGTTGGCGCAGCTGCAAGAAGAGATGGGCGAACTGTTAAGCGGCGAAGAGCTTGAGGCCTGGCGCCAGCGTCGGGATGAGCTGCAGGATGCGGGCGTGCCGGAAGCACTGGCCTCTACCGTTGCTGCCGCGCCTAGCCTGTATGCCGGGTTGGGGATCATTCAGGCGGCACGGGTTACCAATGAGAAGCCCCAGCGCGTCGCCGAAGTGTTTTACGAAATTGGCAGCCGTTTGGAGCTTCCCTGGATGAGCCAACAGGTAACGCAGCTCGGTGTGCGTGACGCATGGCAGGTACAGGCCCGGGAAACGTTCCGGGATGATATCGACCGCCAGCAGTTGGCCTTAACCACCAGCGTACTGAAGTTGGAAGCCGGTAGCCGCGATACTCAGGAGCGTGTGGACCAGTGGCTTGAGCAGCATGCTGACCTGCACCGCCGCTGGTGCCGTTTGATTGATGAGGTGCGTAGCGGTAGTGAAGGTGGGTTTGCGCTGTTTGCCGTCGCTGTACGCGAACTGGTGGACCTTGCAGAAAGCGATAGCGAGGCATAACCGCCTAAGCGTTTGCTAACACAACGCATACTTGTTGTAAGAAGTAACCGTGCCTGAGGTAACTCAGGCACGGTTTTTTTGTGCGTAGCTTCTGGTTAAGCGCGAGCGCGGTGCGCTAAAAGGGCAGGATGCGCTATACTCTGCGCCGCCCATTCTCCTGGAGAGACTCTGTCGATGTATTCACTCGCGCGTTCGCTGTTCTTTCGTATTGACCCCGAAACCTCACACGGGTTGGCGCTGGGGGCGTTAGACGCATTACAACGCGTGGGCGGTATTCGCCCTTGGGTGGGCAAGCCAATCGAGGATCCTGTTGAGCTGATGGGGTTGCGCTTTGCCAACCGCGTGGGGCTTGCTGCGGGGCTTGATAAAAATGCCGATCACCTGGATGCGCTCGGCGCGCTGGGTTTTGGTTTTGTTGAAGTGGGCACGGTGACGCCCAAGGCACAGCCGGGTAACGCCAAGCCGCGCTTGTTCCGTTTGGCGAGCCATAACGCCATCATTAACCGCTTTGGGTTTAATAACAAAGGGGTTGAGCACTTAATTGAGCAGGTGAAAAAGCGCCGCTATCAAGGCGTGGTGGGCATTAATATTGGCAAAAATCTGACCACCTCGGTTGAAAACGCCCTGGAGGACTATTTAGCCTGCCTGAATGCCGTTCACCCGGTTGCTGATTATATTACTGTGAATATTTCTTCACCCAATACGCCGGGGCTGCGTACACTGCAGTTTGGTGAGCAACTGGATGCGTTATTAGGGCCAATTCGTGAGCGTAGCCGGTTGCTGGATGCTGAAGCAAACCGCAAGGTACCGCTACTGATTAAAATCGCTCCGGATATGAGCGAAGAGGAAGTCGCGCTCGTGGCCGGTAGTATTGCTCGCAATGAACTGGACGGCGTCATCGCGACCAACACGACCGTTTCCCGTGAAGCGGTCAAGAGTGACCCTCAGGCGGAAGAGGCGGGAGGGCTTTCGGGAAAACCCGTTTTTGAACCCTCTAACGTGATTATTCGTCTGCTGCGTCAGCATCTGCCAACGCTACCGATTATTGGCGTTGGCGGGATTGATAGCGGTGAAACTGCAAAAGCCAAAATTGCGGCGGGTGCTGATTTGGTTCAGCTCTATTCAGGCCTGATGTACCAAGGCCCAGCGCTTGTGAACGAATGTGCCAGCGCGCTAAAAACGCAGTAATTCGTGTGGTTTTGAGGCTAAAAAGCCCGCTTTTAAGCGGGCTCCATGTTCCAAAGTGTAGATTAAGGAAGTTATAACCGGTTAGGTCATGACCATGGGATTCTTGTGGATACCGGAAACGCCGGTCATACCGTCCCATTGGTCTCCGCGACCTTCACGCCAACCGCTCATCCAGTACTCGCGTAAATTAACATCTTGACTGGGACATTCATCACGGGAGCGGCCGATAACACCTGCTTTGTACCCGTGAACATAAGCCCGCTGGAAGCGGTCACGTTTTTGTCGTTTCATTGGCTAACCTCTTTTCATGAAAGCCTTTAATAAGAAATAGTGCACTATGCCTTAGTGGCGTCAGGCTCCTATTTCGAGAGCTAACCTCAAGAGCAGGCAGCCAGCATGGTACTTTTGTCTAGCACTCACGTGCTGAACCGACCAAGCGGCGCCCCAAACAAGCCATAGGTCATAAATGGCCTGGACAAGCAACGCATGCGTTTTTAGTAGCTACTCTCTTATTCTTAGATCAAGATGGGGGCACTTGTCGACCCCCAAATTGTCATAAGATGTAAATACATTTGCCATATATAGGAATATCGCGCGGTTACGCGCTGCCATGACTATGACCGAAACGAGTCAAAACGCCCCCTTGAACCTGTTGGCGACCTGCCCGAAAGGCATTGAAGGCCTGCTGGCCGATGAGCTGGCAGCGATAGGCGCGACGCCTGGAAAGACCACGGTGGCAGGCGTGTACTTCACCGCCAGCCAAGCCATCGCCTACCGTGTATGTTTGTGGTCACGGCTTGCCAACCGGGTCATTCTGCAGCTCGTTCGCGAGCCGATGATTGAAACGCCCGAGCAGTTACGCGATGTCGTTGCCCACATTGCCTGGACCCAGCATTTGGCTGTGGGCAAAACCCTGGCCGTAGATTTTCATGGCCGCAGCGACCACATTCGTCATACCCGGTTTGGCGCGCAAACGGTGAAAGACGGTGTGGTAGATTCGTTGCAGCTTGCCGGGCAAGAGCGGCCATCCATTGATACTAAAACGCCCGACTTGCGCCTGTACGCACATTTGCACCGGGCGAATCTCACGATTGGTATCGACCTCTCGGGTGAGAGTCTTCATCGCCGCGGCTATCGTCGCGATGTAGGCCATGCACCGCTGAAAGAGAACCTGGCGGCCGCGCTGCTCATACGCGCGGGCTGGCCCGAGCGAGCCAAGGCTGGCGAGCCGTTGATCGACCCACTGTGTGGCGCGGGCACGCTGCTGATCGAGGCGGCGCTAATGGCCGCCGACCAGGCGCCTAACCTGGACCGCGAACGCTTTGGCTTCAAGGGCTGGGCTGGGCACGATGAAGCGCTCTGGCTTGAGCAAAAGCGCGAGGCCGAAGCGCGTGCGTCTATTGGCCGTAAGCGGTGTAAAACGCAGCTGCTGGGCTTTGACCAAAGCCCAGCCGCGCTTTCTGCGGCGAAAACCAACGCGATGCGTGCAGGCATTCCAGCGCTGATTACCCTGCACGGGCAAAGTCTTGCCCAGCTAACCCGGCCCGAGACGCTCACGGCAACAAGCGGGCTGTTGATCACCAACCCGCCGTACGGCGAGCGGTTGGGGGAACTTCCCGAACTGGTGCGCCTTTACGCCCAGTTGGGCGAAAAAGCCAAGGCACTGTTTCCAGGTTGGACGCTGGCAATGTTTACCGGCAACCCCGACTTGGGCCACCGTTTGGGGCTGCGCGCGCACAAGCAGTATGCGTTAAAAAATGGTGCGTTGGATGCCAAGCTGCTGCTGATGGATATCGGCACATCAGCTGCCAATAATGGTGCTCAGGCAGAAGGGCAGCCTACCGATCAAGCGCCTGCTGCTGCGCCAGTTGCTCCACAGCAAGCGTCGCGTGCGGTGTCCGAAAACGCCCAGATGTTTGCCAATCGTCTGGTCAAAAACCAGAAGCGCCTCAAAAAATGGTTAAAGCTGAGCGGTGAAACCTGCTACCGGCTCTATGATGCCGACATGCCTGAGTTTGCGCTGGCGATTGACCGCTATGGTGACCGTGTACACGTTCAAGAGTACGCCGCACCGAGCTCGATCAACCCGGCTCAGGCACAAAAACGCCTGTTTGACGCCTTGGAAGTGTTGCCTGATGCGTTGGGCGTTGACTCCAGCAAGGTGTATATCAAGCGTCGTGAGCGGCAAACCGGCACCGCCCAGTACCAGAAGCGTGATGCCAGTGGCGAGCGTTTTGACGTGCGCGAAGGCGATGCGCGGTTGTGGGTTAACCTGCGTGACTACCTGGATACCGGGCTGTTCCTGGACCACCGGCCGGTGCGCCGCATGTTGGGTGAAATGGCCAGCGGTAAGCGCTTCTTAAACCTGTTTTGCTATACCGCCACGGCCACGGTGCAAGCCGCGCTGGGCGGCGCCAGCGACAGCGTTAGCGTGGATATGTCCAATACCTACCTTGAGTGGGCAAAAGACAACTTTACGCTGAACGAACTCGACCTGCGCCTGCATCGCGTGGTGCGTGATGATTGTTTCCGCTGGCTGGAAACCGCTAACGCCGAGTTTGACCTGATCTTTATGGACCCGCCGACGTTCTCCAACTCGAAAAAAATGCGCGATACGCTCGACGTACAGCGCGACCACCCTCGGTTGGTAGAACTGGCTATGGCGCGGCTTGCGCCTGGCGGAACGCTGGTATTCTCGAATAATCAGCGTCGCTTCAAGCTTGATGATGCACTTAGCGAGCGTTATGCGGTGGAGGAGATTACCTCGCGTACCTTCGACCCTGACTTTCAGCGGCGCACCAATATGCATCACGTGTTCCTGCTGCGTCACCGCAGCTAGGGCGTAAGGGCTTGCGGCGGTGATCTCGCTTACGCTCTACACCACGCTGGGTTGCCATCTGTGCGCCCAGCTGGAAGGCCTGCTGGCAGCGCTTGCTAATCAACCGGTGGCGCTGCAACGCATTGAAATCAGTGATTGTCCGGAGTTACTAGCACGCTACGGCGAGCTTATTCCGGTGGTGGCGGATAGCCAGGGGCATGAGCTGATACGTGGTTTTGAGGTCGAGCGCTTAAGCGCTTGGTTGCGTCAGCGCGGCTGGCTAAGTGAGCACGCGCTAACACACCTGATGCAGCCTGATGAAGCGCCACCAAAAGGGCGTTATGTTCGCAACGGGCGGCGTTTTCTGGGTGAGTGATGACTTACTGGGGGCGCTTAAAGCAGATCAAGCAGCGAAAGCTGGCGCATCGCTTCCTGGCCTTCTGGAGTATGGTCATCAACGTCCAGTACTTTATGAAACCCGCGTGACTTTTGAATGGTCGTCTCATCTTCCAGCCACATCTGAGCCTGCTCAAGCGTGTCGGCCAGTTGATGTTTTAGGCCGCCAAACTGCGTGCCGATTTGCCCCCAGGCGCGACTAAAAATCCAGTCGCCAAACATATCCTGGTGAATATGAACCAGCACATAGTCGTGGTCGGTTTCCCACCTTACGATCACAAGCTTACTCCCACGGTTGTTCTTGACACTGGCTTACCCATTAGGCACTCCTTGTCCTGAATACTCTTTTCCAATTTGATGCGGCGGACGGTATTGTAAAGCGCGTTATCGCAAACGCCTATCTTTGCTTATGAAGCGTTTTTCTGTGGAGAGGCTTGCCTGTCCTGCGGACTAAAAGGATCACGTTGTGAAGCTGACTGTAGATGCCAATATACCCGCCGCCGAACGCTGCTTTGGTGATTTTGGCTCAATCACCCATCTGCCAGGGCGTGAAATAAGCGCGGCACACGTCAAGGACGCGGATGCGCTGATTGTGCGCTCCATCACCCAGGTCACTGCCGCGCTATTGGCAGACAGCGCTGTACGCTTTGTCGGTACCTGTACGATTGGCACCGACCATATTGATCATGCCGCCCTGGCGGAGCGCGGTATTACCTTTGCAAGCGCGCCTGGTTGCAACGCTGAAGCGGTGGTGGACTATGTGCTCAGCAGCTTGCTAACGCTGGCTGAGCGCGATGGCTGGTCGCTGCTCTCACGAACGGTGGGCATTGTGGGCGTCGGCAATGTAGGCAGCCGCTTACTTGCCCGCCTTAATGCGCTGGGCGTCAACACACTTGCCTGTGATCCACCCAGAGCAGAGCAGGAGGGCGAGCAGGACTTTGAGGCGCTGGATACGCTGATTGATCGTTGCGATATTCTCTGCCTGCACACGCCGCTGGTGTCAGAGGGGCCGCACGCCACGTATCAGCTGCTGAATGCTCAGCGCGTCAATGAATTAGCGCCTGGCACGGTATTGCTAAACGCCGGGCGGGGCGACTGTGTTGATGGGCTAGCGCTGCGTGGTCGGTTAGCGGGTAAAGGCGATATTACCGCCGTGCTGGACGTGTGGGAGAGCGAGCCGGACATTGATGCAGGGCTGCGCGACCTGGTGGCACTTGCCACGCCGCATATTGCCGGGCATAGCCTGGACGGCAAGCTGCGCGGTACCTGGATGATTCAGCAGGCGTTAGCCAGCCATCTTGGCTCTCCCAACCATGATGCGTTTGCCGATATCTGCCCGCTGCCAGCGTTGGCATCATTGCATTTGCAGGACGCTCTGCCGGTCGAGGATGCGCTGCGTGTGTGCATGCGTGCCGTGTACGACGTGCGCCGAGACCACGACAGCCTGCAGCGCCAGGCGCTTTTGCAGGGTATCAAGCAGGGCTTTGATACTTGCCGAGCCAATTATCCACTGCGCCGTGAATTTGCCACGCTGAACGTGCAGTTATCGGGCAGTGCGGTTGATCTTGAAGCGCCGTTGAGTGCCGCGGGCTTTCACGTCTCGCGGTTATCCTGACGCGCAAAAAGAACAGGCCCGCTTAGCGGGCCTGTTGCGACTAAATACGTTGCGGATGTTTTTTATTGACGGTAAGCGGCTTCTTTTAGCGCACGAATACGGTCATCCAGCGGCGGGTGGCTGGCAAAAAGTTGTTCTACCAGCGAGCGTGTTTGGCCTTTGGTGATCGCCATGGCGCGTAGGGTGTCGGGCATTTGGTCCGGCATTTCTGTTTCCGCTTTCAAGCGGGCCAGAGCATTCACCATGGAGCCTGTCCCTGCTAACCGAGCACCGGCCTCATCGGCACGGTATTCACGATAGCGAGAGAACCAGGCAACGATAGCCGACGCCACAATCCCGAACACAATTTCTGCGACAATCACGACCGCGAAGTAACCCATAAAGCCCAGGCCACCTTCGCCGCCGCTGCGGCTTTTAAGAAAGCCATCCACCAACTGCGCCACCACACGGGCAAAGAACATCACAAAGGTGTTCACTACGCCCTGAATCAGCGCCAGCGTGACCATGTCGCCATTGGCGACGTGGCCAATTTCGTGGGCAAGCACTGCGCGCACTTCGTCGGGGCGCATCCGGTTTAACAGCCCGGCAGAAACCGCCACCAAAGCGTCATCTTTATTCCAGCCGGTGGCAAACGCGTTTGACTGCTGGGCGGGGAAGATGCCCACCTCCGGCGTCTTAATACCGGCCTCGCGGGCAAGTTCAGCCACGGTATCGACAAGCCATTGCTCGGTGGCGTTGGAAGGCGACTCAATAATTACCGTGCCGGTACTGCGTTTCGCCATCCACTTGGAAATAAACAGCGAGATCAGCGAGCCGACCATGCCGAAGATAAAGCAGAAAATCAGCAGGCTGGTAAAGTTGATTCCTTGGCTGCGTAAATAACCTTCAACGCCAAACAGGCGCAGCGTAATACTGGCGACAAGCAGTACCGCCAGGTTGGTGGCTAAAAACAGCACAATTCGCATCATGGTGCAGGTTCTCCCTAAGAGGACGGTAAAGCGTTACTAGAATGCTTGCTTGGATACGTACACGTCGTGGCAGTTTCAAGTCACAGCGCACGTTATTGACGGTAGCGGGACAAGAAATTACCGAACCTGTCCAGGGCGTCGCCCAGTTGATCCGCCCAGGGCAGTGTCACAATGCGCACATGATCAGGTTCTGGCCAGTTAAACGCCGTGCCTTGAACCAGTAGAATTTTCTCTTGAAGGAGCAAATCAAGAACCAGCTTCTGGTCATCTTGAATATTGAAGACCTTGGGGTCCAAACGAGGAAACGCATAGAGCGCGCCCTTGGGCGTGACACAGGAAACACCAGGAATCGCGTTGAGTTTTTCCACCGTGATGTCGCGCTGAGCCAGTAAACGGCCACCTGGCAGGATCAGGTCATTGATCGACTGATAGCCACCCAGTGCGGTCTGAATGGCGTGCTGGGCAGGCACGTTGGCACACAGACGCATGGAGGCCAGCATGGTCAGCCCCTGGATAAAATCCTTGGCGCGCTGTTTGGCAATCGTGCCAGAAATCGTCATCCAGCCGGAGCGAAAGCCCGCACAGCGGTAGCTTTTCGACAGCCCGTTCATGGTAATCACCAACTGGTCATCGTCGGCCAGAGCGCCGGTCGCGGTATGTTCTACGCCGTCATACAGGATCTTGTCGTAGATCTCGTCAGAGAACACCACCAGATTGTGCTCTTTGGCCACGGCCAATACGTCGCGCACCACGGCCGGTGGATAAACTGCGCCGGTCGGGTTGTTGGGGTTAATCAGCACAATCGCGCGGGTGCGGCTGGTGATTTTGGCGCGGATATCAGCAATGTCCGGCGTCCAGTCGGCCTGCTCATCGCACCTATAGTGCACGCCGTGGCCGCCGGAAAGATGCGCCGCTGCCGTCCATAGTGGATAGTCGGGGGCAGGGATCAGCACTTCGTCGCCATCGTTTAATAGCGCCTGCATGCACATCACAATCAGTTCGGACACGCCGTTGCCGATGTAAATATCTTCGATGCCAACGCCTGGGATCTTCTTGCGCTGGCACTCCTGCATAATCGCCTTACGCGCCGAGTAGAGGCCTTTGGAATCACAGTAGCCTTGTGCCGTGGGCAGGTTGCGCATCACATCCTGCAAAATCTCTTCTGGTGCTTCAAACCCAAAGGGCGCCGGGTTGCCAATATTCAGCTTTAAAATCCGCTGGCCTTCATCCTCAAGCCGCTTGGCATGATCGAGGACCGGGCCACGGATGTCGTAGCAGACGTTATTGAGCTTGTGAGATTTTTTGAGTTCAGCAGATGACGGCTCGGCGTTTTGTGAGTCCGTATCCTGAAGCTCAGTAGGCGTTTGAAGCTGAGAGGTTTCCATGAGTGATTTATCCAAAAGTGTCCAAAGGCCGTGCGGCGGCGCCGGTCGGTTCATCCATTATGCGTCGGAAAGTGGCTGATTGTCTTCGTCGTTTTGCACAATGGGCGGCGGAATATCGTCCGGTGTTTCCAGCGTTAAACGGCCAAGCTTGCCGTCACGCAGTTCGTGTAGCAGTACTTCGGCGCCACGGTGTAAATCTACCTCGCCACCTGCGCGCAGGCCGCCCCGTTTACCGGCAATTTCTTTCAGGATGGCATGCCCATCAAACCCGGCGATCGCCAGAAAATCAGGCTTCTTCGGACCGTCGGCGTCCACGTCATTATCGACCGGCACTTCATACGTGGGCAATGCTTTGAGTTTGTAACGTGCGGTCAACTCGTCCGGGTAGCGCTTGGCAAGCTCGGCGCTGGTAACAATACCCACGTCGGTATACTCAATGGCGGTATCGCGAATAGCGCCGCTGGCCGCCAGCCGATAGGCGCTGGCCTGGTCTTCAATCTTGGGCCACAGCACGCCTGGGGTGTCGATCAGCGCTACGCGGCCATCAATACGCACTTTCTGCTGGCGCTTGGTGACCGCCGGTTCGTTACCGGTTTTGGCAATTTTACGCCCGGCCAGGCCGTTAATCAGGGTGGATTTACCCACGTTGGGAATCCCCATCACCATCACTCGAACGTCGCGGTCAGCACGTACGTCACCTGCTAATTCGTGGCAAAGTTTGGGAATCTTTTTTAACTCACGCGTGTTGGTCGTGGTGATCGCGAGTGCCCGGGTATCGTCCTGGGCATCGAAAAAGGCTACCCATTCCGCAGTGCGCTCTGGGTCTGCCAGGTCCGCCCGGGAGAGTATTTTCAATACTGGCTTATGGCGGGTCAGCTCGGCCAGCATCGGGTTGGCGCTAGAGTAGGGCAGACGTGCGTCGAGTACTTCAATGACCACGTCAATTTCCGGCAGCGCATCCTTTATCTGGCGGCGGGCCTTGTTCATATGTCCGGGGAACCAGCCGAGCATGAGTTTCTCCTACAAGCACAAAAAACGGGCATAAAAAAAGCGAGCAACCATTCTACCAGATGGCGCTCGCCTTGCTGCGATTCGTTAAAGGGGTTAGAGGTAGCGTTTACTCGTCAGGATGAAACTCTAGCGACACCGAGTTAATGCAGTAACGCAACCCTGTGGACGCCGGTGGCCCGTCAGGAAACACATGCCCCAAGTGGGCATCGCAGTGGGAGCACACTACTTCTGTGCGCACCATGCCGAGCGTGGTATCGCTATGCTCTTCAACGCAGTTTCTGCCAAGCGGCCTGTCGAAGCTGGGCCAGCCACAACCCGCATCAAATTTGTGCTCGTTTTCAAACAGCGGTGCATGACAACAAATACAGTGGTAAATGCCTTGAGCATCGCTTACTTGGTAGTCACCTGTAAAGGGACGTTCGGTGCCTTTCTCGCGTGCAACCCGGTACTGCTCAGGCGTCAGCTGTTCGCGCCACTGCTCGGGGGATTTTTTGATTTTGGCCATTTTAGTGTCTCCTTGCCCTCTGTGACTTGCAGGCTATCGTACTCTTTTCAATTAAGACAGCGTAGTTAAGAAAGCTAGTACTTACCCGAGTTCAGAAGGCGAATAGGGTGTAGCCACCCGTTTGAGTAGGCGTTAAGTGGTAGCAATGAAAGAGATTGGCGTATAGATAGAAAGCAGAGCGATATCATAGGGCTTGACAGAAATGCGTGCTCTGAGTAATATACGCGCCACCTCGACGAGGCAATGAAACGTCCCATTCGTCTAGTGGTCCAGGACACCGCCCTTTCACGGCGGTAACAGGGGTTCGAACCCCCTATGGGACGCCAATTACATCGTTAAGGTATCGGAGTGCGGGAATAGCTCAGTGGTAGAGCATCGCCTTGCCAAGGCGAGGGTCGAGAGTTCGAATCTCTTTTCCCGCTCCAAAACGTCCCATTCGTCTAGTGGTCCAGGACACCGCCCTTTCACGGCGGTAACAGGGGTTCGAACCCCCTATGGGACGCCAATCCGATGGCGAGAAATTGATTAAGCGGGAATAGCTCAGTGGTAGAGCATCGCCTTGCCAAGGCGAGGGTCGAGAGTTCGAATCTCTTTTCCCGCTCCAATCAATAAAATAGATGTTTATACGTCCCATTCGTCTAGTGGCCTAGGACACCGCCCTTTCACGGCGGTAACAGGGGTTCGAACCCCCTATGGGACGCCATCTAGTAAGTGCATGTTTACATTGCGGGAATAGCTCAGTGGTAGAGCATCGCCTTGCCAAGGCGAGGGTCGAGAGTTCGAATCTCTTTTCCCGCTCCATGTAAACAGCCTCATCTAGCATGGCAAGGGTCGAGAGCTGGAACGCCAGCCCGGTCGAATCTCTTTTCCCGCTCCATGTAAACAGCCCTCAAATTCGATTTTGTACCTTCCTTCGTTGTACCCCCCTTCGTTGTAACCTTTTTATTGCCCTGCGTTTTTTGTTAGTAGCGCCTTTGAGCGTTATTTTTCATGTCTGCTATTTCGCTAAGTTTGCTGCGCTTTGCCACTTGGCTTGAAAAAACATTTAAATGCCCCGATATCATTGCTTCTCAAGCATTCTCTTTGCCCCTATTTTTTTGCTGACAGGACATCTTTATGGCCGAACCGGCATTGTCTATCCGTGGCCTTACCAAGGTGTACGGCAACGGCTTTCACGCGTTAAAAGGAATTGATCTCGACGTCCAGCAGGGCGATTTTTTTGCCTTGTTGGGTCCCAACGGCGCAGGTAAATCCACCACCCTGGGTGTGGTGTGTTCATTGGTGCAGAAGTCAGAAGGCAAGGTGTCGATTTTTGGTATCGACATCGACAAGGACTTCGCCAAGGCCAAGTACCAGCTGGGCGTGGTTCCTCAGGAATTCAACTTCAACCAGTTCGAGAAGGTGCTTGATATCGTGCTGGCGCAAGCAGGCTATTACGGCATGACGCGCCGTGAAGCGCTGCCGCGTGCTGAGCAGCTGCTGCGCGACCTGGGCCTGTGGGATAAGCGCAATGGCAACGCTCGCATGCTTTCTGGTGGTATGAAGCGCCGCTTGATGATTGCCCGGGCGCTGATGCACCGGCCCAAGCTACTGATTCTGGATGAGCCCACCGCGGGCGTGGATATTGAACTGCGCCGCAGCATGTGGGAGTACATGCGCCGCATTAATCAGGATGAAGGCACCACGATCATTCTAACCACCCACTATCTGGAAGAAGCCGAAAGCCTGTGCCGTAATATCGCCATCATCAATCACGGTGAAATTGTGCGTAACACCAGCGTGCGCGAGCTATTGGCCGAGCTGAATACCGAAACCTTCCTGCTGGATCTCGCCGAGCCGGTCACGGCACCACCGGTGATTGAAGGCTTTGAGATCAAGCAGATCGAACCGACGCAACTCTCGTTGGTGATTCATCGCGGGCAGCAGTTAAACGATGTGTTCAGTGTATTAAGCGAGCAGGGCATGCAGGTGGTTTCCATGCGCAACAGCGCTAACCGGTTGGAAGAGATGTTTGTGTCAATGGTAGAGGCGGGCAATACAGCCATCGATCAGCGCGCCGAACCCAACAAGGAGACGCAAGCATGAATGCAACACAAACGCTCGTCGCGCTATGGACGCTCGTACTTAAAGAGATCAAACGCTTTACGCGTATCTGGCCGCAAACGCTGCTGCCGCCTTCGATCACCATGGCGATGTACTTCATCATCTTTGGCAACCTGATCGGCTCGCGCATAGGGGATATGGATGGCTTCTCCTACATGGACTTTATCGTCCCCGGCCTGATCATGATGTCGGTCATCACCAACAGCTACTCGAACGTGGCTTCCAGCTTCTTCTCGAACAAGTTTCAGCGTTCGGTAGAAGAGCTAATGGTATCGCCCATGCCCAACTGGGTGATTCTATCCGGGTTTATCCTCGGCGGCATGGCGCGCGGCTTGGGCGTGGGCCTGATCGTTACTATTGTGTCGCTATTCTTCACGCGCTTAACCATCGAGCACCCGCTTTTAACCATCCTGGTGGTGGTGCTAACCTCGGCGCTGTTCTCCATCGGCGGCTTTATCAACGCCCTGCTGGCCAACAAGTTTGATGATATCTCCATTGTGCCGACCTTTATTTTAACGCCGCTGACCTACCTGGGTGGGGTGTTTTACTCCATTTCCATGCTGCCCAATTTCTGGCAGGGCGTGTCAATGCTCAACCCGATTCTGTATATGGTGAACGTCTTCCGCTATGGGTTTTTGGGCGTGTCGGACATTCCCGTTGGTTGGGCGCTGGCGGCTATTTTGGGGTTTATCGTAGTGCTGTTTTTTGCGGCACTGGCCATGCTGGAGCGTGGCAAAGGCATTCGTAGTTAACCGCACGACCGTTTTTATCAAGAGAGCGTTACCCTATGGCACACCGCCCCGATACCTTAGAGCACGCGCCCCTGGGGCGCGAATCCGCCTATCCTGAGCTGTACGATGCCGCGCTGCTGTTCCCCATCCCACGCGCCGCCAACCGCGCCCCGCTAGGGATTGAAGAGGGCAAGCTGCCCTTTGTGGGGGAAGATGAGTGGCACGCGTTTGAGGTTTCCTGGCTGAATGCCCGTGGCAAACCCATCGTGGCCGTGGCCCGCTTTCGGCTGCCTGCTGAGTCGCCCAGCCTGATCGAATCCAAATCCTGGAAGCTCTACCTCAACAGCTTTAACCAAACCCGTATGGAAAGCCGCGAGGAAGTGATTGAAACGTTGCAGCGTGACCTAAGCGCGGTAGCCGGTGCACCGGTCAGCGTGGAGCTACTCGGTGTGGAAGACGCTGAGCTTGCCCCACAGCCGCTCCCCGGCGACTGCCTGGACGACTTGGATATCGAAGTAAGTGATTACACGCCCAGCGCCGCCCATTTGGCGGTAAGCGATGAGGTTGTAGAAGAGACGCTGCACTCGCATTTGCTTAAATCCAACTGCCCGGTGACCGGCCAGCCCGACTGGGGCAGCGTGATGATTCGCTACAAAGGCCCGAAGCTGGATCGCGAAGGGTTACTGCGTTACCTGATCGGCTATCGTCAGCATCAGGATTTTCATGAGCACTGTGTCGAGCACATCTTCACCGACCTGATGCAGCACGCCCAACCTACCGAGCTTCTGGTGCTGGCGCGCTACGTGCGCCGCGGCGGGTTGGATATCAGCCCCTGGCGCGCCACGCTGGGCCTTGCGCCGCCAAGCCCGCTGCGTCTGGCAAGACAGTAAGCGACTGCGCTACAGTAGTGCCTAACTGATTGATAGGATGAAACCAAATGGATGGACTCACGCTACTTCACAGCCGTAGCTCAATGGGCAAGCTGGTTGAGCCTGCGCCCACTGCCGAGCAGATGGATGCGATTTACCAGGCGGCCCTGCGCGCCCCGGACCACAAAGAGCTGCGCCCCTGGCGGTTTATTGAGTTCACTGGGGAAGGGCGTACGCGCCTGGGTGAGCTGTTTGCCGAAGCCGAGTTCCAGGAAGACCCTGGTGCCGACGACGACACGCTAAATTCAGCGCGCAAAAAACCGCTGCGCGCGCCGATGATTATCGCCGTGATCGCCAAGGTAACGCCGGACCTGCCCAAAGTGCCCAAAATGGAGCAGGTGATTTCCGCAGGCTGCGCCGCCCACGGCATCTTGCTGGCGGCCCACGCGCAGGAACTGGGCGCCATGTGGCGTAGCGGCAAGTACGCGTTTGACCCCGTGGTACGCAAAGGGCTCTCCCTGGAAGAAGATGACGAAGTGGTCGCGTTTATCTACCTGGGCAACCTGGGCGGGCGCCACAAACCACTGGCCCAGCACAACGTGGCCGACTTCGTAGAGCGCTGGGCGTAAGGAGGCTACCGCCATGCGCAAACCCGGTGTGCCTCACCCTCGCTTGCCGCTGCCCGAAGGCCAGGAAGACCTGGCCGCTTTTCAAAAGTGGTTAAGCGATGCAATTCCCATGGTCGGCGCCCTGGGCATTAAGGAGATGTCGCTTCACAACCAATCGCTCACTTGGCAGCTCGCCCTGGCGCCTAACCTGAATGACAAAGGTACCGGCTTTGGTGGCGCGCTAAGTGCGCAAACCACGCTGCAAGGCTGGTGTTGGGTAACACTGTGGCTACGCGGGCAAGGCATGGCGCGCGATGTAGTGGTCGCTGAAGCCACGCAACGCTTTCTGGCCCCGGTAACGGGTGATTACCGCCTGATATGCACGCCAGAAGAGCCTGACGGTGTTGAGAAGCTCACCAGGAAGCTTAACGAGCGAGGCAAAGGCCGCATTGCACTTACCCAACAGCTTTACTGCGGCGATGCGCTCTGCCTGGAAGCCCACGGCAGCTATGCGGTGCTATCAAGCAGCGATACCTGAAGGCAAGCCACTGATTCTGAAAAAGGCTTGCTATTTGGCCGCTTAAACCATAGTATATGCGCCGTTCTGTCGCGAAAGGCACAGCCCAAGTGATTGAACCAAAATGTGGAGGGGTGTCCGAGTGGTCGAAGGAGCACGCCTGGAAAGTGTGTAAGTCGAAAGGCTTCGAGGGTTCGAATCCCTCCCCCTCCGCCACAGAATATAGAAAAAGCCCGCTGAGCAATCAGCGGGCTTTTTTGTGTTTGGAATTTAGTGCCCATACTTTGGTTTTGGCTCTCATTGAGCAGAGCGGAACTTTTTTGGGCGCCGCCTCTTGGCCTGGGACCCTTGCTGCAGAGCTGCGGCTGAGTTCCAAAAAATCCTTCATGTATGCACCCAAATGAGGGATGACATCACCTTTTTCTTCAGATATTTTTACCTTAAGAATCATGTATGAATGCTCTTGGTTATAGCGACCCAAAGCGGTCATACGGTAAACCCCGTTTTTAGAAGTGCTTGGTCTTGAAGGCCTCAGGTTGGCT
>NZ_JBQSVY010000008.1:0-229272 GCF_052446175.1 Halomonas sp. AOP43-D1-4 | reverse complement strand
AATTAAAGATTCTATAGCGGCTATTTTCGAAAACAGGGTGGGGTCGCCTTACGAAAAAGAAAAGTTACAAGAGCTAATGACGGAAGGCGAAGAAAGGTATAAACAAAAAATACCGCCAGGGTTCAAAGATGGAGCTAAATCTGGTGATAGCGAGGTATTTGTTGAGAAGTGTCGAAAATATGGTGATCTTATAGTTTGGTCGCAAGTAATTGATAAGGCAATTGAATCAGGAAAAGGTGTCGTATTAGTTACTGATGACAAAAAAGAAGATTGGTGGGAAAAGTTTAAAGGAAAAACTGTTGGTCCACGCCCAGAGTTAGTCAAAGAATTTAAGGACAGGGCAAATAATACATTCCATATGTATCAAGCTGACCGTTTTCTAGAATTGGCGAGAGAAAATCTAGACGAGCAAGTCAGCGAAGAAGTCGTTGCCGAGATCAGGGAAGTTAAGCGGCGAGATAAGATTGCTTATAAGCGCATGAAGGAACTGGAGTATCTAAATAGACGAAAGCATGAACTGAATAGTCTATTCAAAGAGCTCGACCACAGTAAGCATAGAATGATGGCATATGAAGAAGAACGCCATATGCTTCAACAACGGATGCATGAGCTAGAGTCAATGCGAAATGAGATGCGACATTATAAAGAACATCTATTGAGAGAAGACATAGATAACCCAGATTATGAGCCAGTAATGAGCCGATATGCGGCTCTTTCTGAAGAGTATGCGCAAGTAAGGCAGAGTCTAGAAAGTTCATCTATGAGACATCAAGAGATGCAAATGCAAATGATGGAACTGGAGAAAGAAGTTGCCCATCGCATGAAACTCATTGAACAAGAAAATGCAGCGGACTCGTAAACTAGCCGCTGATTTTGGCGTTAGGCGGTAGAAGGTAAGTTTGAGCAATGGCAAATAATTGGAATATTCCGGACTGGCTGGAAAAAGAGGTCCGAGCCCGAGATACGGAGTGCGTCTATTGCCGCAATGAATTTACCGCCTTTAAAGTCTCAAGAAAATATACGGCAAGCTGGGAGCACATCATCAACGATGGCAGCATCACTACTAAAGAAAATATTGCTCTTTGCTGTTGCGGCTGTAATGCCAGCAAAGGGCAAAAGCAGCTATCCGCATGGCTGCAAACTAAGTATTGCCGAGATCGGAGCATCACTCCTGAAACCGTAGCGCCGGTCATAAAGCAGGCTATTGAGCGTGGCTTGTAGCACAGCGCTTAACAAGTCGCTTTAGTACGCGGCCGATGGCCACCGGACGCCCTTTTCATTGCGGCTTCGCCTCCATTGCAAGGGCGCCGCTAAGCTCAGCGTTATATTCAACTATGAACAACCCCAAGAATCATCATTATATTCCCCAGTCTTATCAGCTTCTATTCTCGCTAGATGGAAAGAACCTGTTTTATCTGGATAAAAAGGACTCGAGAATTCTCGGGCCTGCTGGCCCTAGGAACTTCTGCTCTGAAAACTTTCTTTATTCTCTAACGGGAGAAGCGGCAAAGGCATCTGACTCACCTACATTGATCGAAAATCCAATGCTATCAACAATTGATGGTGCCTTCGCAACTGAAGTGGGAAAGTTGATATCAGATGATCCAGACAAAACCGATGTCAATTTATATAACCTATCAAGGTTCTTCGGATTTTTATCCGCAAGACATCCAAGTCTTATCAAGGAATTTCAGGATGGATTTGATCGGGCGCTTATCGGAGAAATTTTAAAGCATGCAAGGGGTGATAAAGCCGCCAAGGAAAAAGCGCAAGAAATGGGTTTAGACCTGAATGATGACAGCCTTTTTGAGGGTTTATCATTTTCAGAATCACGTAATATGACGCTTGTGAAGATGATGGAGAATGCAGAAGAAAACGCAGCTTGTATCCATGATTCCATGGGCTGGCTATTTCTTTATTCATTCGAAGCCGATGTCCTTCTTTGTGATCAACCATTTATTATAAAAGACGAACCAATTGTAATAGATCAATTATTCAGCGGTGGGGATGAATACTTTGTTCTCATCCCTCTGTCTCAGCAATTATGCTTGGCTCTATCGTCAGTTAAATCGGATATTAAACATACATACATTAATTCGAGTCAAGCGATGGCAATAAATAACTTAATAATAAACAATGCTGAAAGGTGGGTGATCGGACCCACTAAAGAGTCTATCCATGGCTAAAGAATATAACAAACGCAGGCACGGCGACGGTTTTTTCGTTGCGGCTTCGCCTTCACTACAAAGCCGCGCGTGCTGCGGGCGCTATAGCAAATCAAAAATGAAACTACTCATACTAACGATTACTCTATTTTTATCAGGTTGTGTTATTTATCCCATCAATAAGACGCTTCAGCCGGAGGCTGAAATTCTCGTCACCAATGTGGAAGGCAAGCCCATTCAGGATGCTTGGGTGTATTTAATATCAAGCTCCTACCCTTATGGCTTTGAACAAATGAGAAAGGGAGATAAAACCAGTGATAGAGGTGAGGCGAGCTTTCCAGAAATGAAGGAGTGGCGCACTGAATCGCTAATGATTCACGGCTCAAACGTATTTTTTTGGAATTGGTGCGTAGTAAAAGCCGATTTTGAAACACACTCGACCATGTGGAGTAGTGGTGATGGCTTTCAGCCTCAATACGACGTCACTCTTACGCCAGGGGAAAGCACGCCATGCCCAGAAGAGCCAAATAAAATTGGCCGCGGGCTATAACAAGCACATGTTGCCGGGCTGATTTTAGCTGAGCTCAGGGCTGGCCGCCCGTGCGAGCCATGAATGCGCGGGCAGGGGCGTTCAACGTTTAGATGATCTCCTTTGCGTCGAGTGTGAGAACATGGCGGTTGTGTTCGCTTGGCCAGCACCTTATGTGCGTTTGGGGAAAAAATGAAACAGTGGCTATTCATAGTGCTCGCTTTGCTGTCGTTGTCAGCCGTGGCTGACGACGAGGAGCTTGATTGCAATAACATAAGGAACACGCTTGAGACCAATCGGTGCGCGGCTATCGAATTAGAAGCCGCCGAGGACGTACTTACCCACTATCTGGAAACGAGCATTGAACATAACGCGTTTGACCCTGAGTTAGTCGATGCTATCAAGGTGGCTCAAAAGCAGTGGCAGGCGTATGCCGCTGCCCATTGCGGCGCTGTCTATACGCAGTGGCGCGAGGGGAGCATTCGGAACGTCATGGGCATTACGTGCAGTACCCGTTTAACGAAACAGCGAACGCACGACATCTGGCAAGACTTCCTGACCTATATGGACAGTACGCCGCCGGTGTTACCGGAACCCACTATCGAGTAACGCCTTTATTCGTTACATGACGGTACTGTCGTTACTTTCTATAGGCACGTACCATGCTTTCTTCAGTTTGATCGAATGAGGGGATTGCCCAATGCAAACGCTGAGAATTGACCTGGTGTCCGATGTTGCCTGCCCGTGGTGTGCGATCGGCTACCGGCGCCTGGAACAAGCGCTGGAAACCTTGAAGGGCGAGATCGAGGTCGAGCTTCACTGGCAGCCCTTTGAGCTCAACCGGGACATGCCGCCCGAGGGCGAGCCAATACTTGAGCACCTTTGCCGCAAGTACGGTAAGGATGCGGCCACCATGGAGCAGTCCCAGCGCGAGATCATGAAGGTCGCCGAAGAGCTGGGATTGAATTTCCGTGGAGCCCAGGAGAGGCGGGCGAGCAATACGTTCGATGCCCACCGCGTGCTGGCATGGGCCGCAACGCAAAACCGTGAGACGCCCCTGCAATTGGCACTGTTTGAGGCCTACTTCGGTGAGGCGAAAAATCCTTCAGACCCAGAGGTTCTACGCGAGAAGGCCATTGAGGTTGGGCTGGACGGTGACACGGCCGAAGCCATCGCCCGGTCTGATCAGTACGCGGACGAGGTTCGAGCGGCACAACAGCGATTCATGGAGGCAGGAGTGAGCGCCGTGCCGGGTTTCATCCTCGACGGCCGCTACCTGATTTCTGGCGCCCAACCCGCTGACGTGCTGGTCGATGCGCTTCGTCAGGTGGCTAAAGAAAACGCGAACGGCTAACGTCTCGCATTAGAGTGGTCACCGAGTCTACTGACTTCAATTCAACTGTGAAAAATGCCCATGACGTCATCACTTCATCGCCTTTACTCTTTTCGTCGTTGCCCCTATGCCATGCGTGCCCGGCTCGGCTTATTGTTTGCTGAGTTACCGGTGGAGCTGCGCGAAATCACATTGAAGAACAAACCGGCCCAGATGCTAGCGATTAGCCCGAAAGGCACTGTGCCTGTTTTACAGCTTTTTGATGGTATTGTGATCGAAGAGAGCCGAGAAATAATGGTGTGGGCGCTTGAGCAACAAGATCCGCAAGGGCTGTTAGATGCGAAGGTTAGCGCTCAGTCCAATGCCCTGATCGAGCAAAACGATAATGAATTTAAACATTGGTTGGATCGCTATAAATACGCCGACCGACATCTCGAAATGACCCAGGCAGAGTACCGGCAACGGGGTGAAGCTTTTTTACAGGTTTTAGAGGAGAAGCTGACTCAAAAGCCTTATCTTCTGGGAGATAAGGCGACCATTGCTGATATTGGCATCATGCCTTTTATCCGCCAATTCGCCCATGTAGATCGCGATGTTTTTTATAGCCTACCTTATCCGCACCTGCAGCGGTGGCTACAACACTGGTTGGAACACGCGTTTTTTCTGCAGGCCATGACCAAGTTTCATCCATGGCAAGAGGGGGATGACGTGGTGGTTTTTCCATCTTGAAAAGCGCTACCTGCTTACTAGGGGAATGCCATCCATGTATCGCTCAAGCTATACCAAGGGAATAGAGATGTATGGACGTTAAAATCAGGAAAGCCGAGCCGTCAGATGCGCGCGCAGTAAAAGAAATTTATGAATACCCAAATGCTTATGCGGGCACTCTCCAGCTTCCCCATCCATCTGTTGCCCTCTGGGAGCAGCGTCTTTCAAGCACGCCAGAAAATGTTTACCAGTATGTCGCGCTCATCAATGGAGAAATCGTAGGTGATTTGGGGTTTGAAGTCTGTCAAAACCCAAGGCGCAGGCATGTAGGCTCGCTTGGGATGGGGGTAAAAGATAAATTCCAAGGGCAAGGTGTTGGTAGCGCGCTGTTATCTACGGTGATTGAACTGGCTGATAATTGGCTTAATCTCAAGCGTATTGAGCTTACCGTATACGCAGATAACGAGCGGGCCATTAGTTTATACAAGAAATTTGGTTTTGAAATTGAAGGTGAGTCAGTTGCTTTTGCTTTTAGGGGCGGCGAATACGTGAACGCATACCATATGGCCCGCCTTTCAAATAATGCATGACGAAGTTAAAAGTTAATCCACATGATATTACGAAGAGCAGAGTCAGCAGACTTCACAACGATTTTAAGCTGGCTTAACACGGAACAGACATTCCGTATGTGGGCAGGGCCAGTGGTACGTTACCCGGCAACGCGCACAAGCGCGTGGGCTGACATCGAGGCATCCGAACAAAACGCTTACGCCCTCCTGGATGCTGAAGGTCAAATGGTAGCATTTGGCCAAATACTGCGACGCGAAGGTGGCGTTATTCATCTAGCACGGCTAGTGGTTGATCCCGCTTCAAGAGGGCAAGGCGTGGGCAGGGCTCTTTGTGTAGCGCTTATGAAAGAGGGCGCGTTAGCGCACTCCCTAAACGCTTTTACGCTCAAGGTTTACGAATCGAATAAGCCCGCTTTCCACTTGTATCAATCTTTGGGTTTTGAGTTAAACGGTAGAGTGGATTCAGGCGTTGTTGCTATGATTAAACGTGTAGTAAAGGTTTGATCCGATAGAGGAAAGGACTACGAAGACGGGGCTCCGCAGAGCCCCGTCTTGTAGGCTTTACTCGCTCAATCCCACCTTCTCCATAAACGCCCGTGCGTGCACATCCACCGCTTTAATAGCGTGAACAATCTGCTTGGGCGTTAGCTCATACGCCAGGTTATGGCTTGATTCACCCTCTTTAAGCGCCGCTTCGGCTACACGATAAAGATCTTCTTCGCTTGCCTGGTCAAGCTTCAGCGCTTTCAGCGTCACCGGTAGGCCCAGCGCCAAGTAGAGGTCTAAATACTCTTCCAGCTCCGCCTGAGGCGCTTGGTCGAGAATCAGCTGCGCGACCGTGCCGTAGGCTACTTTTTCGCCGTGGGTCAGGTTGTGAATCTCGCCGTGCAGGGCGGTAAAGCCGTTATGAATGGCGTGCGCTGCCGCCAGGCCGCCGCTCTCAAAGCCCAGGCCGCTGAGCAGGGTATTGGCCTCAACCACGGCTTCAAATGAGGGCGTGACGATCTGCGCCTCGTTGGCTTGGTAGGCCAGCATGGCGTGCTCGAAAAGGATGTCTTCGCACTTCTCGCCAATGGTCGCGCCTAGTAACGTGGCTTTGCCGCCCGCCATGTTGTTGGCGTTAGCACGAATGGCGGCGCGTGCTTCAACCCAGGTGGCCAGTGCATCGGCAATGCCCGAGGCCAGAAAACGCGGCGGCGCTTTGCAGATGATGCCGGTATCGACCAGTACCAGGTCGGGGTTCTTGCTGTAGAAGCGGTAGGACTCAAACTCGCCATCGTCGCTGTAGATGACCGACAGGGCGCTTGTTGGCGCATCGGTAGAAGCAGTGGTTGGCAGTATGGCACAGGCGGCTTCGAGCTTTTCGGCCACACCCTTGGCGGTGTCAATGGCTTTACCGCCACCAAAGCCGATAACGACATCTGCCTGCTGCTTGCGGCCAAGCTCAACGAGGCGGTCGATTTCGCGGGTAGAAGCCTCACCCTCGAACACTGCGCGCTCGAAACTGACGCCTTCGCCTTCCAGGCTCGCGCTTAGCTCCTTACCCGCGATGTCCCAAACCACATCGTCGGCAATCAGCAGCGCCGTTTTCCCGAGCGCTGACACATAGTGTCCGGCGCGGGCGGTAACACCTTCCCCCTGCACGTAGCGGCCGGGGCTGATAAAGACTTTCTCGTTGATGGCTGTCATGGCAAATCGTCCCTAAAAGAGAGTGGGTTGCCTAACCATTGGTAACACATGAAAGGTGCATGTGTATTGCGTTCGTGTGACTTATTAGCGCTTATGTTGACCGCTGTCAGCCTTGTCGCAGGTTTGTATCTTGGCCACGCTAGCTTAGGTGTGGAAAGGCTAGCAGCAGGTTAAGACCTGTTACTATCAAGAGATATTTGTGTAGGTGACTGCTCTTTTAATATAGTGCAGAGCGATGAATCCGGTACTAAAAGGCGGGTAACAGGTGCAACAATCACATTGAGTGGAAAGCAGCGTTTGTTTATAGCCGACGGGGCTACCCTGACATCAACGCGGTGAGCCTGAGCAAGCATCTGATAGTGGATAGTTAGCGGTACAGGAGATAGAGCAGGTGATCTTTGAAAAAAACGGAAATTAGATGAAGCAGTACGCTGCTCTAACTGTGGTGGCAACACGCAATACATCGTGCCGATCACATTTGGCAATATCGCCCTTATCGCACTCCAGATAATTATATTCGTGATGGGACTTGGCGCTCTCATCTTTTATGTAGCAAACGATATAGCCTCTTTTTTGGGTCTGCTGCTGCTTAGCTCTGTAAGCATTGCAAGGCCTCTTTATAGAACGCGACTGATCTGTAAAGAGTGCGCTGCACCCATTCATGACGCTACCTTGAAGTGGACGCTTGGCTCTGGCCCCTTCAAGCGTATTCCCCGCCTGCGCCGGGTAAACACTGACGTTAAACAGCCTATTCTCAAGGCATGGCTACCTAACGCTACCTGGAAAAAATTATGTATTTCCTATCATCAGTTTATGGCGGCCAGCTTCGAAGATAATAACGAGGCGAGGTCAGTCCGCCATCTCAAGCAACTGGATGCGCTGGGAGGCGAAAAAGGAGCGCTTGGGCTTGGTTATCGCTACCTCAATGGCAAGGGGGTAAAGGAGGATCATGCCAAGGCTTACCAGTATTTTGAAAAAACCGCAGGTCTAAATGGCAAATGGTGTATAGAGGCGGAGTTTCAACTGGGCTGTATGCACATGCTAGGGCAGTTTGTGCCCGTCCATGACGTCAAGGCCGGTGAGTACTTCGAGAAAGCAGCCCATAAAGGTCATTCGCTTTCCCAATATAACTGGGGGCTGGCGCTCATTGATGGCTGGGCTGGCTACGAGGATTATGTGAAAGGCTGTGAGTGGATAGAAAAATCGGCCGCTGCAGGTGTGCCCGAGGCACAGGAGGTACTGGGTCGACTAAATAAATTTAAGTCGTAGGGTGCTAAACGGCAGTATATTACATCTACCAGCGAACGCTTTTTTCAATCGTTGAGCATCGTCGTCAATATTCAAAAAGTACTGTGGGCGCTCAATGGACTGGGGCAAGTGACGCTACAGCCGGGTTTCATGGCGCTTTTTCTACTGCTTATGGCTGCAACCTCGCAAAAGGTTGGCTATTTAAAATATAGAAGCAGCCTTGATCCTGTCAGTTGGGGGGCTGTTTGGGCGTTTACCGTTTTACGCGTTTCTGGGAGTCACTATTTATCTTGCCATGTTTCTATATTGCTGGAAGAGAAGGCGGCGGCATGAACAGTTCTGCGTTCAATGCGAGAAGGTTGTTACGCGAAAAGCGGTCGAGCAATGCTCCTGTGGTGGCGAAGTGGGATATTTGGCAGATTACAAGTACGTCAAGGAGCAGGAAAATACCAATTGAAAACCCACAATCATCGTTGTTTCGCTTGCCGAAGAAGCCGATTTCAAGTCATAACGTCTTGTGCAGGCTGTGTTAAGCCGAGCTTCAAATCACTTGGATAATTATGAACCTGCTCTTTCTAGGCACCTCCGCCGGTGTGCCCACCAAAAGCCGAAATGTGACTGGCATTGCTTTGCGCGAGAGCAAGGGCAAAGGCTGGTACCTGATTGATTGTGGAGAGGGCACCCAGCATCAGGTTTTGCGTACGAAGCTGTCGTTTCATTCATTAAACGCCATTTTGATTACCCATGTGCACGGCGACCACTGCTATGGGCTGCCGGGCATACTGGCGAGCGCGGGAATGAACGGCCGAAAAGCGCCGCTTACCATTGTCGCACCCGCAGGCATCAAAGCGTGGTGGGAGGCTACTTGCGAGGCCACGCAGCTAAGCTTGCCTTTCGCGCTGGAATTTATCTGTTCAGATGACCTGCCGAGCATTGAGTTTGAAAACATGGCGGTTGCCACGTTCAAACTTTCCCATGGGGTGGCGTCCTATGCCTATGCGTTGACAGAGAAAAACGTCGATGCTGCCTTGGACATCGAAAAGCTCATCCAGAAGGGGGTTCCCAGAGGGCCGTTGTGGGGGCAGTTAAAAAAAGGGTTCGATATTGAGTTCGCGGGTGAGACATTAACAAGCCATGAGTTTTTACTCCTCAAGTATGAGGCCAGGAAAGTGGTCATCGCGGGGGACAATGCCCAGCCTGAGCTGTTGTGGGACGCGTGCTCAGGGGCGCAAGTGCTGGTACATGAAGCCACGTATACGCAGGAAATGGCCCAGAAGGCGCTTGAAGTAGGGCATAGCTACGCCAGGCTTGTGGCTGATTTTGCCGAATCGGTAGCGCTGCCCAACCTGGTGCTGACGCACTTTAGCCCGCGTTATCAGCTCAACCCCCTGGCATCGCCCTCTATCGAGGATATCCGCAAAGAGGCCCAAAGCGCCTATTCGGGCGCGCTTTACCTTGCGCGGGATTTTCTTGAATTTAGCCTGGATAAGTCGGGCCACTTTTCTGAAGTGGCGAGCGAATAAGTTTTCCCGGTTTTAACGATTCTTGCGAATGGGCGGCTACCCGAAAGCAGGTAGCCGCTTCTTGTGATTGCCGGGAAAATCAGTCGCGGCAGTAGCCTTCGCCTGCTTGCACTACCAGGCAGTCTTCCTTCTCCGCTAGCCATTTCAAGCCGGTGGCTTCGCCGTCTCCGGCGCGAAGTCGCTGCTGGCCGTCATCGCGGCTGAAGCTAATGCCGTCGTCTGTGGCTTGCCCTTCGAATGTGCCGTGTTGGTCGGCGTCCAGGCCGTACTGCATTTCAAGCAGATAATGGCCGGGGCCTGCCGTCTCGTCCTGTTGGACTTCAAGGTATAAACCCTCCACCCCCGTCCATCTGCCGACCCATTGATCGGTAACCTCGTGAGAGAGCTGGCTTTGCTCGGCTACCGTATCTGAATCGGCGGCACTTGATGCGGCGGTATTGGTGTCTTGATTACACCCGCTGATCAGTATCATGGTGCCTAGGGCTAACGCTGTTTTCATCATGGCGAGTGTCACCGGCGGTGGGGTAGTTGAAGGGTAATCTGAGATTCGTCTTGATCAAGCCCTTTGGCGGAGATTAAAGGTACAGCACTCCCAATAGCGAGCTTTACGAGAAATAGACTACCCCTTTTTTTGCGCATCTATTCGCTAAAACACGGTACTTATATTAGTTACTAACACCTTCTGAGCGTATTCAACCCACAGACCGCTGCATTAATATTCAGTATCATTTAGAAAATCCGATATTGTTGCGTTGGAAAGTTGGGATGCTTTACTGGCTGAAGGCAAGCAAATGCATCACTGCATTGGCAGTTATGCGGCACAAGTCAGCGCTCGTCAGGTATTTGTCTACCACATGGAAGCACCAGAAGCGTTAACCATCGCGATCTCCTCACAAGGCAGCCAGTGGGGAGTGCAAAATACGTGGCTATTGCAATGCATTACCGAGCGAGGCGTCACTTGAGGCAATACAGCGATGGTTAACTGCTCACTATTAGGAGTGGGTTGTGGCTTGGGCTTCTGGCAGGAAGGCGTGCTCGTTCACCCATTTCGCTAAATCGCCCAGCGCTTTCATGGCGCCTGCTTTAGTGTACTCGTGGGGCCATGCACTCAATGCTAAACAGCGCCCTTTAACTTCGTACCAGGTATGCGTGTCATTACCGTCTCTGTACCAGCTACAGCTCGGCTGTTTAGTGTCAGGTGTTACGTCCAGGAAAGCTTGCTCGATATTTTTTAGCCAAGGGTCATTGCTTGTTTGGCTTTCCAGATATACTCGAACTTCAAAACCGATACTTTCATCGCCTTCTGACACTGAAGAAGGATAATAAATGAGACATATTTGGGCAGCTCCTGAATTACCCCAAGTACTGGGGGAAAAGCGCCAGGCTTTTATATTGTCACCCCAGTCCTCGGGGTTATTTTTGGTATTAATGTCTGTCGTCGCTATTTGCAATGCAGCAGCAATATGACTTTTACCTTCCGCCACCAGTTCTTGCTCGAATTGTTTCAAACGTTGAGATGCTTCATATAAGCTATTGAAATGCTTTAACGAAAAATCCAGTTCGTTTTTTGTCATCGTCTTTTCTTCAGTTGGGTGGGCGATAGAGGCGAGATGCTGTAATAATTCCTGGTAGAAAACTTGCCATTTTGTCTGATTGGACGGGGCCACGTCTTGCCCGTAAAGTTCATACGCCGAGGCCACTATTTCCGAGTAGGATAGCGTCGGCCAGCCTGCGTTACGGGCGGGTATCCGAACACCTTCTTTGGTGTCATCCGGGCATAAAACGCACTTGTAGGTGGTAACCGCATAGCTTTCCAGCAATTTGTCATAGGCATAAAACGGATTATTCGTCGCTGCAGCCCATACTTTATGCTCGATGCCTAATACGAAGTCGTTTCCCGAAACCACTAAGTCCAAGCGTTTGGTTGACTCGCTTTCAACATTCCAGCTTCCTACTTCCCGTTCGGTAGTGATTGCTTCCCAGTCGACTTGCTGTAGATCGTCATGATCAAACTTACGAGCTAGCGCATGCAAAATGGCCTTGGCTAACCAGTGCGGTGCGCCGGGATAGCCGCCCATAAAGAAGGCCATTAAGTCGGATAGCCGGTTCTCATGCTGACCTGGCCCTGCAACGGAAAACAAATTGGGTGTTAAAGGTTCTGGTTTAGGCAGCAGTGCCAATTTCTCGAAAAAACGCTCCAACGCTGCCAAATCGGCCGATTCTAAAGACATTGATTAATCCTAAAGAGTGGTAAATGGATCCCGTCCATTAGCTTGCTGCCTAATTATACTATTGGCGAATGCGAATCGTATGACTAGGTAACCTTAAATTATCCAGCGATAATTGGTCACGCGATAGCATAGCGTTAAGGGAAACTGTCGGTATTCGTCATCGTTGCCAGGCGGGCCACGTGGCGCTGACGCCTTCTACGTTAACTGATAAGAGCGAATTAAAAGCTCAGCAATAGCTCACAGGTAACGCAGATAGCATTTCGCCCAGGGGCAAGCGCTCCTTGATGTTGTTCGCCACCGATACCGACAGAGACTGCTTGAAGTGAGGGTTGCCCATCTTTCAATGTTCCATCGAGTATCAGTATTTCATTCGCGTGGCTTTTAAGCTGGTGGCCGTCTGTAAAACAGGTTTGCACCAGGCTTCCAAGGCCCATGATCTGTGCCGTATCAATCCCGTAACGTTTAGCGGTTGCTGCGATGGCGGCATTGAGGTCTTGATTCGGGCGTAGCGTCAGTAAAAGCGCATTGGGCTTAGCAGCACTGCTGGCACCCTGGTAAGGCGCAAAAAGAGGAAACCGGGTTTCTTCATCAGCCGTGACGGCCAAATAGGCGCCTTCTATCGCGATACACGACACCTCAATGTCATTGGCTAATATCGACGCGGGCGCTAGCAGATGGCCAACCGCGGTATGCCCATCGCCTTGCTGCCATATCCCGTGGCAATGCAGGAAAGGTTCACCATCACGCAGGCCTACATGAATGCCTGCGGTGTGTATGTTTGCCGGTGGTGATAAGCGATGCGTTTCACTATACCAGGCAGCATGTTGCCCACTTGGGTCATCGCCCGGGATGACATAGTGAAGCGTTTGCATCGCTGCATTATTGATCGTTAAGTACGCTGACGAGATGGCCTGCTTTTGAAGCGCCTGGACGATGGCGTCATGTAGCGTTTGGCCGCCTTCAAGCGTGAGTGATCGCTCTTGTGTATGGCAGAGCTGCGCCTGGTAGCGCGTTTGTGCAGGCGTGCCTGGGTGTTCGATATAGCCAAGCGCTACCGCATTGCTGGGAGGAGAACTCATGTTGCCTCCTGTAATTCACCACGCTCAGTTAATGTTTCACGAATGAGCTTTTTAGTGATTTTTCCGTAAGCCGTTTTGGGCATTTCTTCCCAGAATACGTAGCTTTTAGGCATCTTGTAGCGAGCAATGCGCTCACTCAGCCATGCATTCAAGGAGGCAGTATCCAGTGGCTGGCCGGGGTAAAGCACACACACGGCCATGCCGACTTCACCCCAGACAGGGTCAGGTACGCCCAATACGGCTGTTTCGGAAATGGCAGGATGGCTAAGCAGCTTCTCTTCGATCTCGCGAGGATAAATGTTGGAGCCGCCCGATATATACATATCCGAAACGCGCCCGGTCAGGTAAATGAATCCTTCTTCATCCCGATGGCCCAGGTCACCCGTTAAAAACCAGCCATCTCGAAAGCTCTTTTGATTGGCTTCGGCGTTATTGTAGTAGCCCGCAAAAACAGCCGGCCCGATGACGGCGATTTCTCCCGTTTCACCGGCGGCCACTTCAGCACCGTTGCTATCCTGAATTTGCACCTGCATGCCGGTACGCGAAAAGCCGCAGCTCCCGATTTTCATGTGGTTATCGTCAACGTGGTGAAGCGCAGGGGGTAGCACCGTTATATTGCCGGTTACCTCGCCAAGCCCGAAATACTGAACCAGCACAGACCCTAATGTTTCCAGCGCTTTCACCTGGTCGGACCGGTACATGGGCGCACCAGCGTAGACAACGTAGCGTAAGGAGGAGTGGTCATGCCGCTTTACACTGGAGTGCTCAATGAGCATTTTGACAATAGTGGGCACGGTGAATAGGTTGGTCACGTTCCACTTTTCCACAAGCTGCCAAATCACCTCGGGGTCAAATTTCTCGTCCGCCGGGAGTATGGTTTTAACGCCGTGAGCGACTTGGGCAAGCTGATGAACGCCCGCGCCGTGCGACAGAGGCGCGACGACGATAGACGCGTCAGAGGCGTTGGTTCCTGGCATCAAGTCACATAAATGGTTAGTGACAACGAAGGCCATTTGGCCATGGGTCAGTACGGCTGCCTTGGGGCGTCCGGTGGTGCCAGAGGTGAAGAAAAACCACGCAGGGTCATCGCGATTAACCGCGGCGGCTGGCATGTGCTGGCCTGAAAAGCGTTCAACCAGCGTTTCGTAATCGACGGCGAAATCACTCTCTCCAATCGAGATCGTCACATCAATAAGAGGGGCACAAGCGGCGGCGTGATGGGTAAAGCTGGCGCCACAAAGCAGGCCTTTTGCCCCAGAGGATTCAGCCAGGTAAGCCACTTCGTCGGGCGACTGACGATAGTTGGTCGGCACCCATACGGCGCCTATTCTCCAACAGGCAAACATCGCTTCAAACATTTGGTGGCAGTTGGAGGACTGAACCAGTAAGCGGTCACCCTTTTGCAGGCCCATTTCATGGCGGAGCGCGTACGCAAACGCTTGTGAACGCTCCTCCATCTCTTTCCATGTCCAGGTCTTTTCGCCCCACACAAAACCAATCTCATTCGAGAAGCGGCGCGAGCTTTCGGTGAGAAGGTGAGACAGATTCATCACTCGGGTAGAAACAGGCACGAGGCTATTGTGTTCATTCAGGCTCATTTCACACGCTCCAGAATAGACACGTAATTAGTGACCGCCGCGCCGCCCATATTGAAGACGCCAGCCAGGTTTGCATTGGGTATTTGCATTTGTTCCGCCTCACCCATTAACTGCATGGCGGCCATTACATGCATGGAAACCCCGGTAGCGCCGATAGGATGACCTTTGGACTTTAGCCCGCCGGATGGGTTGACGGGCAAGGCGCCATCTTTTTGCGTGATACCTTCCTGAATAACACGATAGCCCTCCCCCTTCTTGGCGAGCCCCATCGCTTCGTACTCAAGCAGCTCGGCGATAGTGAAGCAGTCGTGTGTTTCGACGAGGGATAAATCCATAATGTTGACGTCAGCGCTTGCGAGCGCTTTCTGCCAGGCCATCGATGCCCCACGAAACTCCAATATGTCTCGTCTTGAAAGCGCCATTAAGTCATTGGCTTGCGTTCGTGCCCGAAAGGCAATCGCACGCTTTAATTGAGCGGCCGTCTCAGCATCGGCAATAATCATGGCTGCGGCGCCATCCGATATGAGCGAGCAGTCTGTGCGACGCAAAGGGCCTGCGACCGTCGGGTTGTGGTCTGAAACGGTGGCGCAGAAATCGACGCCGATATCTTTGCGCATTTGGGCATAGGGGTTAAACACGCCGTTGGCGTGGTTTTTGGCCGCGATCATGGCGAGTTCGTAGGAGCGGTCCCCGTAGGTTTGGAAGTAACGTTCCGCAATTTCGCCGAACACCCCCGCAAAGCCCCCCGCAATATGGGCTTCTTCACGGTGATAGCTGGCGCTTAGCAGAATGTTGCCCACTTCAGCAGTGGGCGTTGCCGTCATTTTTTCAGCGCCGATGACCAGGGCGATGCGCCCACGCCCAGACTCTATAAAGTCGAGCGCGCCATGCAGCGCTGCGCTGCCTGTTGCGCAGGCATTTTCGTAACGCGTGGCGGGCGTGTGCGCAAAGCGCTCGTCGCCCATCGCCACCAGGGCTGCTTGGAAGTCCTGAGCCGAGAAACCGTTGTTATAGACACCGACAAAAATGCCGTCGATAGCCTCATGATCGACGCCTGCATGAACGAGCGCATCCTGAACCACGCTTTGCATCAGCGCTTGGGTGTCGGGTTCGGGCAATTTTCCAAAAGGGGAGTGGGCCCAACCGACGATCTGTGCTTTTGTCATTATTTGCTCCTGGCGAGGGGAGTGGGAGATGTTTGATGTCTTGTAAATTCAGCGGCTAACAGATGCTCAATCGCTAACGCCTCTTCTTTTAATCTCGGCACAAGCGTTTGGGAACGACGTGGTTCCTGCATACGGCTCTCTATCGCTGCTAGCGAAAGTGAGCCGGCCAGTACGCCATCAGGCCAACGTAGGGCAATGCCGATTCCCCATGAATCCGCAAACACCAGCCCAGGGTTAACGGCATAGCCCTGCAACCGCGTTTCGTTCACCAGGTTTACCATATGCTCTGGAGCCAGTTGGGGGTACTGCTGTTCAAGGAGCGGGCGTTGTGCATCTAATACGTGGGTAATTTCAGCGTCAGGCAGCGCTGCCAACATGGCGAGTGAGCCTGCGCCTACTCCCAGAGGATGATAGGCGCCTTGCACAAGGGCATGGGTCCGAATGGGATAAACGCCGTCTTCACGATACAGACACAGCGAGAAGTGGCCTCGGCGGATAGAAAGACAGGCGGCATCTTCCGTTCGCTGCGCTAAACGAGCGACATTGCACGTAGCCAGTCGCGTCAGGTTATGTTGCTCGGAAGCTCTGTGGCCCAGCAAATAGGCTTCTGGGCCTAATTGATAATGATGATTAGCGGGCGATTGCTCTACCATTCCTGCATTAATAAGTGCCAGCAGCAATCGTCTTACCGTGGGCTTGTTTAAACCACTGTGCCTGGTTAAATCGGCCAGTGAGCTGCCTTCGGCTTGTCGAGCAATCAGGCTTAATAACCCCAGTGCACGGTCGACGCTTTGTGCACCAGCGGTTGTGCTCTCCGTTATTAAGGCTTTGTGTTCCATATTATGGACCGATTGTTGTTGTAATGGCGCGTGTATTGAGCTTATTTTGCTGATACTTTGACTTTCTGGAGTGCTTTTGGCAAATTTTTATTGTCGTATATATAACGAATGGTCCATATTGTGGATTATAACAATCAAGTGCGTTAGCACGGATACGCCACGAGGAATAGAACATAATGAAACGCCATGCTTTTTTAAAAACTGTCTGGGCCACCTCTGCTGCAAGCTTGCTTTTTGCCAGTGCGGCATCCGCTGAAACATTAAGGCTTTCTCATAACACCGGTGACACCACCACGTGGCATGAAGCCGCTGAACTCTTTAACGACTTGTTAAATGAAGCCTCAGAAGGCGAACTGTCGGTTCGTACGTTTCCTAACTCGCAGTTAGCGGGTGGCGACCAGATGCGCCAGTTTGAAATGGTGGGTAGGGGCGCTATTGATTTAGTGATGACCTCCGCCATTAATGTCACGCCGTTAATACCTGAAATGGCTGTTTTTTCACTGCCTTATCTCTACGACGGTTATGATCAGGTAGACGCCACCATGAACGGCGAGCCGGTTAAGTTGCTTGAAGAGATCATGGATGAAAAGGGCGTTAAGGTGCTGGCCTGGGGTGAAAGCGGTTTTCGTGAACTGACCAATAGTAAACGGCCGATTCGTAGCCCTGACGATATGCGCGGGTTAAATATGCGCGTGGCAGGTCCTATGTATGTTGATGTTATGGATGCATTGGGCGCCAACCCGCAGCAAATGCAGTGGGTCGAGACGATCTCGGCATTGCAGCAAGGCGTTGTTGACGGTCAGGAAAATGGAATTGGTGCCGTTATCATTCCCCAGCGTATTTATGAAGTGCAAGACTATATAACGCTCTGGCACTACTCGTATGACCCTATCTTTTTAGGCATTTCCAAGCAGCGTTGGGAAAGCTTCGATGCTGAAACGCAGGAGATGGTTCAGCAAGCGGCTGACCAGGCCATGGCGCATCAGCTCGCCATTACACGCGAAAATACGGCTGAGGGCGTCAATTTACTTCGTGAGCAAGGCATGGATATCACCGAATTGACCCCGGAAGAGATCGAGGTATTTAGGCAAGCAACGGCACCTGCCTTTGATATCTGGGCTGAAAGAGTCGGTCCTGACATCGTTTCCAGCTTTGTCGAAACGATAGAAAGTTCCAAGCAGCAATAACGAATAGCATTTACTGACAATAACTCTGACTAACCTTAGTCAGAGTTATTGGTGTCAGTATAGGGTCAATGCCTTATGAAATTTATAATTAACGAATTTGAAAAAATAGTATGCACTGGCCTCTTCTTGAGTATGGCGCTACTTGGCTTCGCTAATGTCGTTGTTCGATACGGTACTAACTACTCGCTTGCCGCGACAGAAGAACTTCTTACCAATGGGTTTTTGATATTAACTATTTTTGGCGCGGCGATTGCGGCAAGGCGGGGTGAACACTTGGCGGTAACTGTTCTCTATAACGTATTGCCAAGGCACGCTAAAACAGTCGTCTTTATGTTGTCTGTGCTGCTGTCTGTAACGTTACTATGCATGTCAGCCTATTTCTCCTGGGAAGTGTTAAGCAATCAGTTTAATAGTGGAACCCGCTCTTACGGCCTAGGGTTACCCGCCTGGTACTACCACGTTGCGATACCTTTTGGCTTTATTCTCATTGCTATTCGATTTTTGCAGCGTGCATGGCAAGAAATGAACGGCAACGTGGAACCCACGATCGGAGGCGCAGATGTTTGATATCTTCGGCACGCTTTCGACAGGTTCACAGATGATTACCGTCTTTTTCCTGCTGCTTTTGTTGAGAGTACCCGTCGCATTCTCACTCGGTCTATCCGCTATTTATGCAATGTGGCACATGGGGTTTGGATTAGATCTCGCCGGTGATTTGATTGCGACAGGTATTACCAAATTTTCATTATTAGCGATTCCCTTCTTTATTCTTGCTGGAACGTTGATGGGAAGGCTTGGAATCGCTGACCGGATGATCCGATTTTTCAGAGTACTGGTGGGTGGTCTTCCCGGTGGAATGGGCATCGTCGGTACGGTCGTTTGTTTGTTTTGGGGTGCTGTTAGCGGTTCTGGCCCGGCATCGGTTGCCGCCATTGGGCCCATGATCATAAAAGGCATGGAAGAAGACGGCTACCGCAAGGCCTATGCTGCAGGTTTGGTGTGTACGGGCGCGGCCTTGTCGATTGTTATCCCGCCTTCTATCGGGTTGGTGATTTACGGCGTTATTGCTGAAACCTCAATATCGAAGCTGTTTATGGCTGCCATTTTACCTGGCTTGATGATGGGCGGTTTAATGATAGTGACCCTGCCGTGGGGGCGCGTGAAAAACGCGGGAGCTGCGGGATCATCGGGCCTGTCATCTGAACCTTCCGTTATGTCGATGGGCGATAACCCTTACCCGCAACTGGGCTATGCAGGTCGATTATGGGCTTCCTTTAAAGACTCTTTTTGGGGCTTGCTCACGCCGGTCGTTATTTTGGGAGGGATATACGCCGGTGTGTTTACCCCTACGGAAGCCGCATTAGTGGCCACTATCTATGCGTTGCTGGTGGGTGCGGTCATCTATAAAACATTAAGCATCAAAAAATTGTATGAAGCCGTTAGTGATGCGGCGGCATCGTCTGCCGTCGTTATGCTGGTGGTTGCTTACGCAAGCCTGTTTGGTTGGGTGGTGACGGTTGATGACCTGGTAGGCACTTACTCTTCCATGCTGTTAGGCATGAGCAACAATGAGTGGGTTGTTTTATTGGTTATCATGCTGATTTTGCTGATTATTGGCATGTTTATGGATGCGGTGACGGTGATGTTTATTTCGTTACCGGTGTTTCTTCCTATTGTGCACCAGCTTGGCTGGGACCCTGTCTGGTTTGGTGTTTTGGTGATGATTAACCTCTCCATTGGCCTGATAACACCACCTGTGGGTATTAATCTTTATGTCGCTGCGAATGTGACAGGTCTTTCCATTGAAAAAATAGCGCGAGGCACCTTTATTTGTGTTGGCGCGTGTTTGGTAGGGCTCGCATTAGTGGCTTTTTTCCCGCAGATATCCATGCTTTTGGTCAGTCAATAATAACGAGAGAAGAGGTGCTTGATGGTCACTAAAAAAGTTGCCGTTGTAACCGGTGGTGCGCGGGGAATCGGGCTTGCTGCTGTAGAGATTTTTCTTGCAAAGGGTTATGACGTAGCCGTGGTGGATATGAGCTACACGGCTGCCAACGAATTGGCCGAGACGTACAGCGGCGTGCTGCCAATCGAAAGTGATGTTTCTAATCCTGATGACGTTAGCGCCATGGCTGCGGCCATCGAGCGCCAATATGGTCGTGTCGACGCGCTAGTCAATAACGCAGGAATAGCCGCTCTTCATCCGATAGAGGAGACTGGCTTTGATAGTTGGAAAAAAATCATGTCGGTGAACCTGGACGGCACCTTTCTTGTTACGCAGGCCCTTACGCCGCTGATGAAAAAGGTATCCGGAGCGATTGTTAACGTAGCTTCTATCGCGGGTTTGCGCGCCAGTACGTTAAGAACGGCTTATGGTACGTCCAAGGCGGCGGTTATTCATTTAACCAAGCAGCAGGCAATGGAGTTGGGCGAGCACGGTATAAGAGCCAACTGTGTAGCGCCTGGGCCCGTAGAGACGGAGCTATTGGCAAAACTGGTGGAAGCCGCGCCGGAAATGAAAGCAAGCTACCTTGAGACCATTCCTCTTAACCGGTTTGGCCAGGAGAAAGAAATAGCCGAGGTGATTGCCTTTTTATGCTCCCCGGAGGGCGGGTATGTCACGGGGCAGACAATTGCGGTTGACGGTGGTTTTCAGTCAGCGGGAGTGGGACTCACCGCCTTACGAAGTGCTAATAACCCGTAAGTAGCTGGCGCAAGCTCCATTACTTGGCAGCCTGCGCCACTGCGTTTACCGACCGTTATCAAATACGTTTATCCCCTCTTAAACGGATTCAACCCATTGGCCTGCTGCATCATCATGCGCTTGGCGAGTGGGAAGCGTTCGGCCAAATGCAGGCTTAGATCACCCAGCTGGCGCAGCGGTTTGGCACCGGTGAACAGATGGTGGAAGCTGTCGGTCGCGGCGATCATGGCCTGGTTTGCCACGCGACGCTGGCACTCGAAACGGTGCAGGTTAATGTGGTCGCCCGGGTCGCGGCCTTTAATAACCATCTCGGCCAATGTATCGGCATCGTGCAGGCCAATATTCAACCCTTGGCCTGCCAGCGGATGAACCACATGGGCAGCATCGCCAATTAACGCCAAGCGCTTGCCGATATAGCGGCGGGCGTGCTGGCGCTTAATCGGGAAGCTGGCGCGGGCGACAATGCGGGTCAGTTTGCCCAGCCGTTTAGGGTACGCGTTTTCAATCGCCGCTTTAAGCGCGTCGTCATCCAGCGCTTCGCGGGCTTTGGTCGTCTCATCATGGTCGTACCACACTAACGATGCCCGATGGCCGGGTAGCGGCAGCATGGCGATGGGTCCGGTCGGCGTAAAGTATTGCCAGCTCACATCCTGCTGAGGAAGCGCTGTTTCCACGTTCACAATCAGCGCCCGCTGATGGTAGTTATGGCTAGTCACCTCGATGCCCGCTAGCTGGCGTAGCGTTGAACGCGCGCCGTCGGCACCGACCACCAGGCGCGCGCTCAGCATCTTGCCGTTATCCAGTTCGACCACCCGCTTGTCGCCAGCAATCAGCGTATTGATAGGTGCGCAGTGGGTATAACAGGTAACGCTGGGCAGCTCTTTAAGGCGCTGCCAAAGGGCGTACTGAAGCGTTCGGTTTTCAATAAACAGGCCAAAATCGTCCATGCCGCTATCACTGGCAGAGAACACGCTATGCCCAGTGCCGTCCAGGTTGGAGACATCAATATGGCGGAAGGGGCAGCAGCGCTCCTGGGGCAGGTCTGTACCACTGAGCTTAACAAACGCCAGCGAGCGGGCATTAAGCGATGAGATACGCAGGTCGTAATCGCCGCTCATGGGGGTGGGCGCGGCACCTCGTTCGATCAGTCCGATAGAGTAACCCGCATTACCCAGCCGGGCAGCTAGCGCGGCGCCGACCATGCCACCGCCAACAATGATGATATCGTGATCCTTCTGCATGAGGCGCTCCTTGAATGCGTCGTCGGCACCGCGTCAAGTACGTTGCATGTGCCCATAATGTCCTACAGTATCGTCGAGATAGGGGAAACTTGCCTAGGGCATCAATTGACGCAGGCCGTGGAAATGGGAAAAAGTGTGGCCCAAGCGGGGTTTGAACTTGCTCGCTTTATCGAGCAGCACCCCAGGTTGTGGGTAATTACCGGCGCAGGTGTGAGTACCGATAGCGGTATTCCCGACTACCGCGATGCTAACGGGCAGTGGAAACGGCCACCTCCCGTTCAGCATGGCGACTTTATGGCATCGCTTGGTGTGCGCCAGCGCTATTGGGCGCGTGCGCTGGTTGGGTTTAAAGCGCTCCGCGAAGCCCAGATAAGTGGCGCTCACCAGGCGTTGGCCGCGCTAGAAGCGATGGGTTTTGTGGAGCTTTTGGTAACGCAGAATGTTGACCGCCTTCATCAGCGGGCAGGTTCAAAGCGTGTCATCGACCTGCATGGCCGGGCGGATCTGGTGAAGTGCATGACCTGCCATTATCAGATGATGCGCCACGCGATGCATAGCGAAATGGCGCGCATGAATCCTGCCTTTGCGGTACTGAATGCGACCCACGCACCGGATGGAGACGCTGACCTGGAAACCGATTTCAGTACATTTCGCGTGCTTGATTGCCCGCGTTGCGGCGGTATTTTAAAGCCCGACGTGGTTTATTATGGCGATGTAGTACCTGTAGAGCGTCGTCAGGCGGCGCAGGCAGGCTTGAATAAGGCGGATGCGGTGCTGGCCGTAGGCACGTCGTTAATGGTGTTTTCGGGCTACCGCTTCTGTCGTGACGCCCATGCCATGGGGCTACCTGTTGCTTCGCTGTCGCTGGGTGTTACTCGGGCAGATGCGCTACTCAGCTATCAATGGTGCGCCCCATTAACGCCGGTATTAACCCACGCCGTTAAGCAATTGACGCTGGGTCAGCGCGCTTTGGATACCCACGGGTTGCCTTCCAGCCAAAACCGCCAGGGCGCATCACGATCATGAGGCTCGGCGTAGTCGATGCCGACACGCGGACCGCTGGCAATGGGCGTCGAGTGGCTGCCTGCACATACCCACAACTGCTCGGTGCGCGTCATATCGTGGCCGTAAAGTGCTTTATCCACGCCAAGTGCCCGGGTGAGTTTGCCGGGCCCGTTACATAATTGCCTGCCCGGTATACTGCGCCGCTCGCGCATGGTCTGTTCGTTAAGTACGGGTTCAACAGCGCGGATCAGCACCGCACAAGGCGAGCCTTCAGGCTCGGTAACGATATTAAGCAGCCAGTGCATGCCATACACCAGGTACACGTAGGCGTGACCGGGCTGGCCGAACATCGCCGCCGTGCGAGGCGTTAATCCACGGTGGGCATGGCAGGCTGAGTCGTGGGCGCCGCAATAAGCTTCGGTTTCGACAATACGCGCCGCCATCTGAACGCCGTCCATGACACGCACTAACCAGCAACCTAACAGGTCGTTGGCGACGGCGACGGTATCGCGTTGATAAAAGCCGCGTGACACCGGAGGCAAAGGTAACCCGTGAAGTGATGACATTATCTCACCGCCTGCTTGAGTGAACTGCTAGGGTATTAGGAGATAACGCCCAATGATAGAGGAGGTGACTGTGCTGACGTTTGAGCATTTTTACAAAACACTGCCTGAGCCGCTGTGGATAGCGTGCCAGCCCACGCCGATAAAAGCGCCCAGCTTAATTGCCTTTAATCACTCCCTTGCCCAAACCCTTGGGGCGAGTGAGGTACCTGATAATGCCACGCTGGCGCAGTGGTTTAGCGGTAATACGCTGCCCCCAAGCGCGGACCCTATTGCGCTTGGCTATGCGGGCCACCAGTTTGGTAATTTTGTCCCCCAGCTTGGTGATGGCCGGGCGCTTTTGCTGGGCGAAGTGGTAGACGAGCAGGGCCAGCGGCGGGATATACAGCTGAAGGGCAGCGGGCGAACCCCTTTTTCACGCGGCGGTGATGGCCGCTCGCCCTTGGGGCCTGTGCTGCGTGAGTACCTGGTCAGTGAATTTATGGCGGCGATTGGCGTACCCACTACGCGGGCGCTGGCCGCGGTAGCCAGCGGAGAGGTGGTTAGACGCCAACTACCTGAGCCAGGGGCTGTGTTCACCCGAGTGGCTCGCAGCCACGTGCGCGTCGGCACTTTTCAGTTTGCTTCGGTGCTGCGTAATGAACAAACCCTAAAAGCCTTGGCGGATTACGCGATTGAGCGCCACTACCCAAGCGCGGCCCAAGCCGATGATCCTTATCTGGCGCTGCTGGAGGCGGTTGTTGCCCGCCAAGCCGCGCTGGTGGCGCACTGGATGAGCGTAGGCTTTATCCACGGTGTGATGAATACCGATAACACCAGCATTACCGGGGAGACCATTGATTACGGCCCCTGTGCCTTTATGGAGCAGTTTGATCCGCAAAAGGTGTTTAGCTCTATTGACGAGGCAGGCCGCTACGCCTTTGGCAATCAGCCCGCGATTGCCCAATGGAACCTGGCCCGCCTGGCGGAAACGTTACTGCCGCTAATGCAGGCGCCGGGCGATGAAGCGGTGGAGCAGGCAACGCAGGCCATTCATCGTTTTACCGATATACATGCCGATGAGCAGCGCAAGCGTCAGGCGGATAAGTTAGGGCTTTCGTCTGATAGCGAGCAAGCCAATACGCTGATGGCGTCGCTTGAAATCCAAATGTCCCAAGGCAAGATGGATATGACGGCAACCTTTGATGCGTTGACCCAGTACGCGGCCTCACCGGGTGCCCAAGCCCATGATGCCGTGCTTGCGTTAACCACTCAGCCTGACGCCTTGGGCGCGTGGATAGAAGCCTGGCAGGCCGAGTGTGTTGCTCATCAGGATGCAGCGCGTTGGGAGGCGATGCGGCACGCCAATCCGGTCGTTATTCCGCGTAATCACCGCGTTCAGGAGGTCATTAATGCCGCTTACGAGGGCGACTACGCACCTTTTCATACCTTGCTTGCAGCGGTGACCAAGCCCTTCGATGATTCACCGGAAGCGCGCCGCCTAGCCGTTCCCGCCACCAGCAGCGAACAAGTATTAAGAACGTTCTGCGGAACCTGAACAGGAAAAACCTGTGATAAACTGTGTTTTTTTACAGGTGAGAAGGGTGGCCAGTGCGCAAAATTATCCACTGCGACTGTGACTGCTTTTACGCGGCGGTAGAAATGCGCGACAACCCGGCGCTCAAGGATATTCCCATTGCCATTGGGGGGAGCGTCGAGCAGCGCGGGGTGGTCGCAACCTGCAATTATCCCGCCCGCGAATACGGCATTCATTCCGCCATGCCGATGGCTCAGGCACTGAAACGCTGCCCACATTTAACGCTTATCCGTGGCGATATGGCCAAGTACAAGGAAGTGGCGCGCCAGGTCTTTGCGATCTATCGCGAGGTGACCGATTTAATCGAACCTTTGTCGTTGGACGAGGCGTTTTTGGATGTCTCCGAAGTGACGCTGCACCAGGGAAGTGCCACGCGCATGGCGCAGGCGATCCGCGAGCGGGTTCGGCGGGAGGTAGGCATCACCGTGTCGGCGGGGGTAGCACCCAACAAGTTTCTCGCCAAAATCGCCAGCGACTGGAACAAGCCGGACGGCCTGTGTGTGATTACGCCTGATGAAGTGGAGCACTTTGTGCAGGCGCTGCCGGTGAAAAAGATTCATGGAGTGGGCCCACGCACCGCTGAAAAGATGGCGCGGCTGGATATCCATACCTGCGCTGACCTGCGTGCTCGCCCACTTACTGAACTGGTGGAACAGTTTGGCCGCTTTGGTAAACGCCTGCACGAGCTAAGCCTTGGCCATGACGAGCGACCGGTTAAAACCCATCGTGAGCGTAAATCGGTAAGTACCGAGCAGACCTATGCCAAGGACCTGCCCACGCTTGCGGAGTGCCGCCAACAACTCCCCGTGCTGTTAGAAGATTTAGAGCGCCGCTATGCCCGCCTGGACCCACCGCCTGGCGTAAGAGGGTTAATGGTCAAGGTGAAGTTTAACGATTTTACCCAAACCACGGTGGAGCATGCCGACCCCGCGCCCAACCTTGAGCAGTTCGAGACGCTGTTGAACGTTGGTTGGGCGCGCGGCGAGCGCCCGGTGCGTCTGCTGGGGGTGGGGTATCGCTTGGCAGAAGCCGCACCGGCCGAGCAGCTATCGCTGTTTTAGAAATCAGCGGCTACCGATATTTTGTTAGCCTGTTAAACCTTATGTCGATTGACGCTCTTTAGTCCGCACGTTAAAACGGTTGTATGAAAACGCTTATATGAGAAAGATTGTATGAAAACGGTATTGCCACGTGTACTGGCGACCATAACGGCGGCGTTAAAGGCCCAAGAGTTTTTTTATGACAACAACCCCCGCACGGCCTCATCTGATGTTTGCCCATGCCAATGGGTTTCCTGGGCTAAGCTATAAAAGTCTGCTCGAACCCTTGGCCGATACCTTTGAAATCCACCCCGTGGACCGGCTTGGCCATCATCCAGACTACCCAGTGAACCACAATTGGGCCAACCTGGTGGATGAGCTATTAAGCTATCTGCCGGATACCCAAGCGCCCCTGCTAGGCGTGGGCCACTCGCTGGGCGGCACGCTGATGGCCATGGCGGCCGACAAGCAGCCCGAGCGTTTTTGCGGGGTGATCCTGCTTGACCCGCCGTTGATGCTGGGAGCCGATGCCTGGGCCATGAAAGTGGCCAAACGTTTTGGCTTTATGGATCGCATTACACCGGCAGGTAAGACCCAAGGGCGGCGCAGCGTATGGCCAAGCCGCGAGGTGATGGCTAAATCCTTAAGTCAGCGCGGCCTCTTTAGCCGCTTTACCCCGGCAGCGCTTAACGACTACATTGAAGCAGGTACCCGGCTTTTAGAGGATGGCAGCGCAGAATTGACGTTTGATCCGCGTGTCGAGGTGGAGATTTTTCGCCACTTGCCGGACCACCTTTCGCGCTTGCCGAGCCGGGTAGGCTTGCCGCTGGCGATTATTGCCGGTCAGGAGTCGGATTTGCTTACCGCAGCGCGTATCAAACGTTTGAAGCGGAAAGGCTTAACCGTAAGCGACACTCCAGGAACCCATATGTTTCCGATGGAGCACCCCGACGAAACACGGTTAGCCATTCTGGCCGCTTGGCAGCGCTTTTCGAGCGTAACTGGCAGGCCACCACACACAACGTAAGGAGGCGTTATGTATCTTTCTGTACAGCTTAGCTACTACCCGCTGGGCAATGATGTTAAACCGCTAGTAAAAGACGTGGTCAAGCGCCTTGAGGCGACGGGGCTAGAGGTGTATCCCAACCGCATGAGCACTCAGATATTTGGTGAGTTCGATGCGGTGATGGCAGCCTTGAGCGAGGTGATGAAGTGGTCGTTTGAGACCTACGGCAAAGCGGTATTTACGGCCAATTTCCTGGAGGGCGATCGACGACCCCGTGATTGATTTGGCGACGAAACGCCGCTCAATTTGAGCGGCGCGTTTGTTTTCGACACGTGTTCGTTCTAAACCAGCGATTCTAGGCATGACTCGATAATATCCAGCCCTTCGTTCAAAACGTCGTCTTCGATGGTAATGGGCATTAAAAAGCGGATGGTGTTGCCGTACATCCCGCAGGAAAGCAGAATCAAACCCTCTTCGCGGGCCTTTTTGCATAATGCGCTGGCAAGCTCTGCATTGGGCGCTCGGGTAGTTTTATCAGCAACGAGTTCAAAGGCGCCCATAGCGCCCATGTGGCGAACATTAGCGACGCTTTCGTAACGTGCCTGCCACTGATTAAAATGCTTGGCCAGCTTATCGCCGAGGGCTTGGCTTTTTTCCAGGATGTTCTCTTTCTCAAACACTTCCATAACGGCAAGTGCAGCAGCGCAGGCGGTTGGGCTGCCTGTGTAGGTGCCGCCCAGTGAGTTGGGGCCAGAGGCATCCATTATTTTATCGGTACCTACTACGGCTGAAATCGGCATGCCATCGGCCATGCTTTTGGCCATGGTCATGATGTCGGGCTCAACACCGCTGTGCTCAATGGCGAACATCTTGCCTGTGCGCCCGAAGCCAGACTGCACCTCGTCAATAATCATCAGAATGCCGTGCTCATCACAGATGTCGCGGATCTTTTTAAGAAACGAGGCAGGCGCCGGGTAAAAGCCGCCTTCGCCAAGCACGGGCTCCAGGATGATGGCGGCGGTATTGGACGGGCCCGCGTCGGTTTTAAGCGCCATCATCAGGCCGCGAAGGGCTTCATCTTCACTGACACCGTGATAATCGACCGGGTAGGGCGCCCGAAATACGGTGCCTGGCATGGGGCCAAAGTCGGTTTGATAGGGCGCTACTTTGCCGTTCATCGCCATGGTGAAGAAGGTGCGGCCGTGGTAGCCGCCATCAAAGCAGATGACGTTAGCGCGTCCGGTCGCTGCGCGGGCAATCTTGACGGCATTTTCCAGCGCTTCGGCGCCGGAGTTGGCCAGCATTACCTTGGCGTGGCCACGAACCGGTACCAGGTGGCTAAGTTTTTCGGCTACTCGAACGTAGCCTTCATAGGGCATGACCGTTTGGCAGGTATGCATTACCTTGTCGAGCTGTGCCTTCACCGCGGCAACCACTTTAGGGTGGCGGTGGCCGATGTTCAGGACGCCGATTCCGCCAGCAAAATCGATAAATCGGTTGCCATCAGCATCCCACACTTCAGCGTTTTCGGCATGGTCGGCAAACGCTGTGGCAGGGCTCGCTGCGCCGTTGGCAACGTATTTCCGCTTTAGTTCGTTTAGCTCAGCATTGCTCATGGCTCAACTCCTATCTAATAAGGGATAGGCTTTCAGCATAGTGCGTAATTAATAGGCGTAAACACCGTATACGCCGAGCAATCAAATAATACCTGCCTCACGCAGTGCCTGTTGTTGGGCCGAGCTAATGCCGATGTCGTTTAACACACGTTCAGTATGCTCACCCAAGCCTGGCGGTGCTGTGCTGGCGCTCATGGAATGACCATTGACGCGAATAGGGTTAGCCACCAGATCCACCTGGCCAGACTGTGAGTGGGGCAGGGTCTGTTTTAAGCCGCGCGCTTTTACATGCGGGTCATCAAATACGCGGTCCAGCGTATTGATGGGGCCGCTGGGCACGCCTGCTGCTTCAAAAGCGGTGAGCCATGTATCCATGGTTCGCTGAGCAAGGGCCGCTTCGAGTAGGGGCACGAGTGTTTCACGGTGGTTAACGCGGGCGCCGTTGGTGGCGAAACGCTCATCGAGCGGCAGATCGCTTAGCGAGAGCACCTCACAAAAGCGCGCAAACTGTGCGTCATTGCCTACGGCCACAATGATGTGTCCATCCGCGGTCGAAAACGCTTGATAGGGCACGATGTTAGGGTGCGCATTGCCCAAGCGTTGAGGCACGTTGCCGGAGGTTAAGTAGTTAAGCGCTTGGTTGGCCAGCACGCCTACCTGGACATCCATCAGCGCCATATCAATATGGCAGCCAACGCCGCTGTCACGGCGTTGGTAAAGCGCTGCCAGCACAGCGTTGGCGGCATACAGGCCAGTAAAAATATCGGTAAACGCCACGCCGCTCTTCATCGGGCCGCCACCGAGTTCACTGTCGGGTTTGCCGGTCAAACTCATGATGCCGCCCATGGCTTGAATCATAAAGTCGTAGCCTGCGCGGTGGGCGTAGGGACTTTGCTGGCCAAAACCGGTAATCGAGCAGTAGATCAGCGCCGGGTTAAGTTCTTTTAGGCTGGCGTAATCCAGGCCGTATTTCTTCAGGCCGCCGACTTTAAAGTTCTCAAGCAGCACATCTGACTGGGCAACGAGCTGCTTGATCAGCGCCTGACCCTCTGGCCTGGCCATATCAATCGTCACCGAGCGTTTTCCCCGGTTGGCGCACAGGTAATAGGCTGACTCTGCGGTGTCTTCAAGCCAGGGAGGCCCCCAGTGGCGCGTGTCGTCGCCGCTGCCTGGGCGCTCGACCTTCACTACATCGGCCCCCATGTCCGCGAGCATTTGGCCACACCAGGGCCCGGCCAGTACGCGAGAAATATCGAGTACCTTAATGCCTGCCAGCGGTTTGGTTACGTTGCTCATGATGATTCCTGTGGCCTGTTGTGGTTTGTGCGCGGCAGCTTAGAAAAATGCCTGAATGCCGGTTTGAGAGCGGCCAAGAATCAATGCGTGAACATCGTGGGTACCTTCGTAGGTATTCACCGACTCCAGGTTCACCATATGGCGAATTACCCCATACTCGTCGGAAACGCCGTTACCGCCGTGCATATCTCGCGACATGCGCGCAATATCCAGCGCCTTGCCGCAGTTGTTGCGTTTGATCAGCGAAATCATTTCCGGCGCCCAGTTGCCGCTATCCATCAGACGACCCACCTGAAGCGCGGACTGAAGGCCCAGAGTGATTTCCGTTTGCATATCGGCCAGCTTTTTCTGAATCAACTGGTTAGCCGCCAGCGGGCGGTTAAACTGCTTGCGGTCCAGGGTGTACTGGCGGGCGGCGTGCCAGCAGAATTCAGCGGTGCCCATTACACCCCATGCAATGCCATAACGCGCTTTGTTCAAACAGCCAAAAGGCCCTTTAAGGCCGCTGGCGTTAGGCAGCAGGTTCTCTTCAGGGACAAAGGCGCCATCCAGTACGATTTCACCGGTAATCGAGGCGCGAAGTGACACCTTGCCTTCAATTTTGGGGGTGGAGAAGCCTTCCGTGCCGCGCTCGACGATAAAGCCTTTGATCTGGTTGTCGTGGGCAGCCGACTTGGCCCATACCACGGCGATATCGGCAATCGGGCTATTGGTAATCCACATTTTGGCGCCGGTTAACCGGTAGCCGCCGTCGACTTTTTCCGCGCGGGTAATCATCGCGCCTGGATCAGAGCCGTGGTCGGGTTCGGTAAGGCCAAAACAGCCGACCATTTCACCGCTGGCAAGCCTGGGCAGGTACTTTTGTTTTTGCTCTTTTGAGCCATACGCTTCAATGGGATACATCACCAGCGATGACTGTACGCTCATGGCCGAACGGTAGCCGGAATCGACACGCTCCACTTCTCGGGCTATCAAGCCGTACGCAACGTGGTTAACGCCTGCGCCGCCGTACTCCGGGGAAACGGTCGCGCCCAGCAGGCCCAGTTCTCCCATCTCCGTCATGATCTCGCGGTCAAAGCGCTCTTCACGAAATGCACTTAACACACGGGGCTGCAGGTTGTTTTGGCAGTAATCGTGGGCGGCATCGCGAATCTGGCGCTCTTCCTCGGTGAGCTGGTGCTCCAGCAATAGCGGGTCGTCCCAATTGAAATGTGTCATTACATAGTCTCCTGAGGATTCTTGAGGGAAACAGGTTCGCGTCGACACATCCAGGCGCCCACGCCGATCCAGCGATCTACTTTGAAAGCCATTCCAGTTTATCGCCGTTATTTAAAAATATCTACATTTTTTTGAAATGAAGAATTTATTGGATGCCGCGAGCCTTAAGCACTTGCGTAATGATGGGGACTGGCGTCATCAAGTGGTCGCGCATTAACGTGTCAGCCTGCTCGGCATTGCGGGCCAAAATAACCTCAACAAGGGCGGCGTGCTCTTGGCGCTTTTGCGCTAGTGCGGTGGGCGACATAACGGTTTCCTGTAGCCACAAGTGGCGGTAACGTTCCACCTGATCAAACAGAGTGTGGCGCATTTGCAGCAGGTGAGGGGAGTTGCAGCCGCTGGCAATCGCGGTATGGAACGCCTTGTGACGTGTATCCCAGCCATCAAGTAGTTCATCGGGCGAGCTGATATCGGTTACCCTGGAAAGCCGGTGTGCCGTGGCTACCACCGAGGCTTCCCACTCATCGTCGCCCCGCTCGATGGCCAGGCGCAAAATAAGCCCTTCCAGCTGGGCACGTGCGTCGTAAATATCATTAAGCTCAGCAAGTGACATGGGCGCTACGCGGTATCCCCGCTGGCTAATAGCCACGACCAGGCGGTCGGCTACCAGTTGCGAAAGCGCCTCCCGTAGCGGCCCGGTGCTAACGCCGTAATGCTCCTTTAAGCGGCTCATAAGGAGCTTCTCTTCAGGCGCATAGCGGCCTCGGATAATGTCGTGCTTGAGCGTGCGGTAAGCGTTAATCGCTAAATTTTGACGCGGCGCATCTGGCTCCATGGCAATCTCCATTGCTATAACGTCGGCTCGCTGGTGAAAGGGTGGCAAACCGGCGAAGATATAAGAATAGCGGCTATTATTACTAAAAATTAACACTTTGGCATAAGAGGCGTGATTGATGTGGGATTTCATCATTATTGGCGGCGGAATCCTTGGGATGTCTACCGCAATGCAGCTGCAGCAGACCTACCCTGATAAGCGTCTGCTGGTGCTTGAAAAAGAGCACGGCCCCGCTCAGCACCAATCCGGCCATAACAGCGGTGTTATTCATGCCGGGGTGTACTACACGCCGGGTAGTTTGAAGGCGCGGTTTTGTCTTGAGGGCAACCGAGCAACGCGGGCGTTTTGTGATCAGCATGGGGTCGATTACGCCATTTGCGGCAAGCTGCTGGTGGCCACCGATGCCCTTGAGATCCAGCGCATGCAAGCGCTTTGGGAACGTACTGCGGCCAATGGTCTGGAGCGTGAGTGGCTTAGCGCGGAGGCGCTTAAAGAGCGTGAGCCGAATATCCGTGGCGAGGCCGCTATTTACGTCCCTTCAAGCGGTATCGTCGACTATGCCCAGGTGACTCGTGCCATGGCCGCTGAATTTGAACGCCTTGGCGGGAAAATTCGCTATGGCGTTGAGGTGAAAGGGTTGGAAGAGCGCCGTGCCGAGGTGGTGGTCACCACCTCCAGCGATACGTTGAGCAGCCGCTACCTGGTGACCTGTGCCGGGTTAATGGCTGACCGGGTGATCCGCATGCTGGGTCAGAAGCCAGGCTTTACCATCTGCCCGTTCCGGGGGAGTACTATTTATTGCCCGAGCAGCATAATCATATCGTTAACCACTTGATTTACCCTATTCCGGACCCGGGCATGCCATTTTTGGGCGTGCATTTAACCCGAATGATCGATGGTCGCGTAACGGTCGGCCCCAACGCGGTATTAGCGTTAAAGCGTGAAGGCTATCGAAAACAGGATATGTCGCTACGCGATATAGCTCAGATGTTGTCCCATCCCGGTATTTTAAAGGTATTGGGCAAGCACCTTAAGCCAGGAATTGGGGAGATGAAAAACTCGTTCTATAAGCGTGGCTACCTGGAACTGGTCCGCAAATATTGCCCTGATATCACTATTGATGACCTTCAGCCTTACCCGGCAGGCGTTCGCGCCCAGGCCGTATCCCGTGACGGTAAGTTGGTCGATGACTTTTTATTCGTCAATACACGGCGGACGGTGAACGTCGGCAATGCTCCTTCGCCAGCGGCAACGTCAGCGCTTCCTATTGGGGCGCATATTACTCAGCAGGTCGTGGCACTATTGTCCCATTAACATCAACGCAACAGCCGTGCTAACGTCACGTGGCCGCCGCTGCGAATGCAGCGGCAAGCACAACAAATATTCTGATCGTCACGCATACTTATAAGTCCAAGCCGGACGGAGGCAACTCGCATGCAAACACTAAAATATGCAGCCGCAGCATCGCTGCTCGCCATAGCACTGCCCGCCAGCGCCCAACAGCTTTCTATCGCCACTGGCGGTACCGGGGGCGTTTACTATCCTATTGGCGGCGGCCTGGCTGAAATGATCAATAACCATATTGAAGGTGCTCAAGCGACGGCGGAAGTGACCGGCGCCTCGGTTGAAAATATGGGGCTCATCATGCGCGGCGATGCCGATCTTGCCACCGCACTGGCCGACACGGTGTACCAAGCCTATACCGGCACCGACGATTTTGAAGGCCGTCAGGTGGAAAACACTCGGGCGCTGGCATCCCTCTACCCCAATGCGGTGCAGTTGGTGACGCTTGCCGAATCCGATATTCAAAGCATCAATGACCTGGCGGGCAAGCGAGTTTCGGTTGGCGCACCGGGTAGCGGCACCGAGCTTAACGCCCGCGCCGTACTGGAATCCAACGGCATTAGCTACGAAGACTTCACTCCCCAGCGGCTCAATTTCAACGAAACGGCCGATGCCATCCGCGATGGCGATATTGATGCCGGTTTCTGGAGCGTAGGCCCGCCTACCAGCTCAATTCTTAACCTGGCCGCCACTCGCGACATTCGCTTGATCAACCTGTCCGATGAAGAAATTGCCAACGCGCAGGAAGAGGAAGCGGTGTTTGCTCCCTATGAGCTTGCCGCTGGCATGTACGACGGCATGGGCGAAGCCGTTCAGACTATCGGCATTCCCAATGTCCTGGTGGTTAACGCCGATATGGATGAAGAGCTTGCCTACCAGCTGACCCAACTGCTGTTTGAGCATACCGATGAGCTGATTGCCGTCCACCCCGCCGCCAACGACACCACGATTGAGTTCACCATGAATTCAACGCCCGTGCCGCTGCACCCGGGCGCAATTCGCTATTTTGAGGAAATGGATGTCGAAATTCCGGACCGTTTGCGTCCGTAACGACGCCTTCATCTAACGGAGCATTCGTCATGCAGTGGCAACAAAAACTGATGGCGCTCCTGTTGGTCTGCTTACCGTTTGCCGAGGCTGGGGCTTCCCCCGCCTCGGCGTCTGCGTACCTTACGGTTACCACTGAAGATGGCGAAACGCTGTTGGAGGAAGCCGCTCCTGAAGGCGTGCGCTGGTGCATTCAGTGGCAGCATTCGGTCGAACACTTCACGGTGCTGGATTGCTATCGCAACGCCAGCGGTGTCATGCAGCTTGAGCGCAGCCACCAGCCCGACTTTGCCGCAGGACTTGGGCACATTGTGGGTCGAGGCGAGCAAGTGTCTGATGGCCAGGGCGGCTACTGGATCAATGCGATTAATGAGCCTGTCATCAATAACCGGTATGTACTTCGAGTCGGTGCTAATGCGGTCAATCATCAAGTGGTGTGGCCCGATGGCGAGCACCCTGACATTAGCCTGAGCGAGCAAGCGGCAGGGCAGCGAGTCATCATCCAACTGGGTGAGCCAGAGCGCTTCTAAAAGAAACAAGCGAGACAACACTTCCGAGGACTTCATGAACGAATCCACTCCACCGCCGGTATTAATGCCGGGCGGTAATGCGATTCAACCCCGCCTGGTACTGCGGTGTATCACCATCGTGGCTGTCGGGCTTTCCCTGTTTCAGCTCTACTCCGCCGGTATTCAGCCGTTGGGGCTGTTTTACCAGCGCGGTATCCACCTAGCGCTGATTATGCTGTTAGCGTTTTTAATGTTCCCGGTTTTTGGGCCGAACCGTAAGCGAGGTGTACTTGGCTGGGGAATTGATCTTGTCTTTTTAGCGGGCGCGCTGATTACCGGCGGCTATCTTGTGCTGTTTTTAGACGAGATTATCAATCGTGCGGGTTTCTGGAGTGAAACCGATATTCTGGTGGCCTGCATTGCGACGGTCACGGTACTGGAAGCCAGCCGTCGTGCCGTGGGCTTCGGGATGACGATTATTGGCGTGCTGGCCATCATATACGCCTTTGCCGGGCCACGCGGTGAGCTGCCTTGGCTTGGCGAGTGGCTGCCCGGTATTTTAAATCATCGCGGCTATTCTCTGGACCGAGTAGCAGGCCAGCTATACTTGGGTCAGGAAGGTATCTTTGGTTTGCCGTTAGGGGTTGCCGCGACCTACATTTTTATATTTGTGCTGTTTGGGGCGTTTTTAGAGAGCACCGGGGCGGGAAAATTCTTTATTGATATGGCCTACGCAGCCACAGGGCGCCAGCGCGGCGGCCCGGCGAAGGCGGCTGTGCTGGCGTCGGCGGGCATGGGGTCTATCTCGGGTAGCGCGATTGCCAACGTGGTCACCACGGGCGCGTTTACTATCCCGCTGATGAAAAAACTGGGCTATCAGCCTAGGCAGGCGGGAGGAATTGAAGCCGCTGCCTCCACTGGTGGGCAAATTATGCCGCCGCTGATGGGCGCAGGCGCCTTTTTGATAGCCGAGTACACCAATACGCCGTACCTGGATATTGTCAAAGTCAGTATTTTACCGGCGATCATGTACTTCGCGACGGTGTATCTGTTTGTACATATTATTGCCCTTAAACAGGGAATGCAGGGCATGCCGAGAAGCGAGCTGCCGAAAATGCGCCAGGTCATGAAGGATGGTTGGCATTTTCTGCTGCCGCTGGCCGTGCTGGTGTGGCTACTGGTAATGAACCTTTCGCCCATGCGGGTCGGCTACTACGCGGTAATTACCATGATTGCCGTGGCGGTTTTACGTTACGCGTTATGGTACTTCTTTGTCGCGCCTGGCCAAGGCCAGCCGGTGACAGTCAGGCGGACCCAAGAGGTGGTTTGGATCGGCCTGGTGAAGCTGGTGCAGGGCCTTGAACTGGGCGCACGCAATGCCGTGGCGGTTTCCATGGCGTGTGCGGTGGCAGGCATTATCGTGGGTGTAGTTGGGTTAACCGGCCTTGGGCTTAAGTTCTCCTCCATGATGCTCGCTTTCTCGGGCGGCAATCTGGTGCTTGCCCTGGTCATGGTGTTGTTGGCAAGCCTGATTCTGGGTATGGGCCTGCCGGTTACCGCAAGCTATATCGTGCTGATTGTTCTGGTGGGCCCGGCGCTAACGGCGGAGTTTGGCGTGCCGCTACTGGTCGCTCACCTGGTAGTATTCTGGTACTCCCAGGACTCTAACGTGACGCCGCCCATCGCCTTGGCAGGGTTTGCCGGGGCTGCAATCGCGGGCAGTAAACCGATGGAAACCGGCTTTCAGGCGTGGAAGTTTGCCAAAGGGCTTTATCTCATTCCGTTGTTTATGGTGTTCAATCCGGAGATTATTGTCGGCGGCCCGGTGCCGGTGGTGATCTGGAATGCCGTTATTGCTATTTTTGCCCTGTGCGCCTTTGCCGCCGCCCTTGAAGGATATTTGTTTACCCGTATGGGCTGGTTGTCGCGCCTTGCCATTGGCGCCGCTATCGTAGGGGTTTTCTACCCTAGCCTGATCACCGAGATTGCCGGTGTTGCCGTCATGATCGTTGCGATTGGTACAAATTGGCGAGCCAGTAAGCATGAAGCGCCGAGTATTGCATAGCGCTTAAAACGATGGCGAAAGCTGGATGTAAAAAAAGCCCGGAGACCATTAGGTTTCCGGGCTTTTGCGTTTCTTGCCTTAGCGGTTACATGGCTTCAGGCTTGCTTAGAAGATGGACTCTGCTGTGCCCGAGCCTTGTGAGCCGCTGGCCTCTTCCAGCTCTCGGCTAATCCCGCGCGGCTGGTAGGCGGGCAAGTGGTCGCGGTGGAAGAACTCGCTGATGCCTCCCGGCTGATTGTCATGTAAGCGTCGGCCTGAGTTAGGGTCTACCCGCGCAGTCACCACCGTATCAGGACGCTCAGGCACGGCGGAGGGTGTGCCTTCAAGCGCCTTGCCCATAAAGGCGTTCCAAATAGGCAGTGCAGCGTTGGCGCCATACTCGGCAATGGTTTCGTTGCTGTCTTTGCCCACCCAAACGGTTGTCACCAGGTCGGTGTTAAAGCCTGCAAACCATGCGTCACGCTGGCTGTTGGTGGTGCCGGTTTTACCGACGATATCTTCACGGTTAAGGCTCAGTGCCCCACGGCCAGTACCCGAGGTAATAACATCACGCAGCATATCGCGCAGAATGTAGGTGGCCGCTGCGTTGGCAACGCGTTTGGCAACCGGGTATTCACGGCCATCAATCTCAACGGTTTCCTGACCCTCTGCACAGCTGGGGCAAGCCACCTGGGGTGTCGCTTCATCAATGAGCTCATGATCATCATTGCGAGTTACACGTTCAATAAACCACGGCGCCACTTGAAAGCCGCCATTGGCAATCACGGAGTAGGCGTTGGTCATTTCCATAGGCGTTAGGCTTGCGCTGCCCAAGGCCAAAGAGAGGCCATGAGGCAGGCGGCCTGGCGCGAAGCCAAAACCTTCCAGATAGTTGATCGTATGATCAAGCCCCATCGCCTGTAGAACGCGAATAGTGACCAGGTTGCGCGAACGAGCAAGCGCCGGGCGTAAGCGCATTGGCCCTGCGAAGTCACGGCTGGAGTTAACAGGGCGCCAGAGCGAGTTACTGCCGTCATCCAATACAACAGGCGCGTCATTGATCACGGTGGAAGCGTTCATTTCGCCATCTTCAAGTGCCGCAAGGTAAATGAAGGGCTTGAAAATAGAACCCGACTGGCGCTGTGCCTGAACCGCGCGATTAAACTTGCTGGCGTTAAAATCAAACCCGCCCTGCAAGGCGAGAATCGCGCCGGTACGTGGGTCCTGAGCAACGAGAGAGCCTTCTGCATCTGGCCGCTGAGAAAGGCGTACGGTGCCATCCTGGGTTTCGAGAATGCGAACCAGGTCACCGCGTACGGCAATCTGGTCGGCAGAGCTTGGCTCAGCACCACGACTGCGTGGGCTGTTATAGGTACGTGCCCAGCTTAGGCCGTCCCAGTTAATGGTTTTCAGCTCGCCGCCACGGGTAAGTACCTGCATTTCACGACCACCGCTTTCCACGACGATGGCGGGTTTTAACAGGCCATACTCGGGGGTACGCTCAAGTACTTGCAGCCAGTTACTAACATCGCCTTCAACACCGGCGATTTCCGTTTGGCTACGCTCGGCGGCCTGGCGGGCTGTCTGACGAATTTCAGGCGACTCGGCAAGCTCTTCTTCCAATCCTTGGGTTGCCGTACGCTCTTGGGCTTCAACCAGACTGGGGGCGATATCGTGCTGTTCAGCACCCCGCCAGCCGTGGCGTAAATCATACTCAAGCAGGCCAGTTGCCAGGGCCTCGCGGGCAAACGGCTGAAGCTCACTGTCCAGCGTCGTATAAATGCGGTAGCCGCCGGTGTACGCCGCATCGCCAAAGCGCTCAATCGCATATTGACGCGCCATTTCTGCCACGTAAGAAGCATCTACTTCGGTTTGGGTGAAGTGGCGACGTGCAGTAACCGGCTCCTGTACGGCAGCCTGATAAGTGGTGTCATCAATAAAGCCCAGCTCGCGCATACGGAACAGAATCCAGTTGCGACGAATCAGTGAGCGCTCGGAGTTGGCCAGCGGGTTAAACGCGGAAGGCGCTTTAGGCAACCCGGCAATCATGGCCGTTTCTGCAAGCGTCAGTTCGGAAAGCGGCTTGTCGTAATAGGTATCGGCAGCGGCTGCAATGCCATATGCTCGATTTCCTAAGAAAATTTTGTTAACGTAAAGTTCGAATATCTCATGCTTGCTGAGCAGTTTTTCCATCTGCAGAGCCAGCAGAATTTCACGCAGCTTACGAGTAAAGGTTTGGTCAAGCGTCAGCATGTAGTTACGCGCGACCTGCATGCTGATGGTGGAGCCGCCTGATTGAATACTGCCACTTCGGGCCAGCTCTACTGCGGCACGGGCAAGCCCTCGAGGGTCAACCCCCGAGTGCTCAAAGTAATTGGTGTCCTCGGCGGCCACCAGAGCGTTGACCATGTTCTGAGGTATTTCGTCGAAATCAACGACGATGCGCCGTTCCTCACCAAACTCACCGATTAACTTACCGTCATTGGTGAAAATTCGCAGAGGTGAGTGAAGCTCGAAGTCTTGCAACTGACGAACATCAGGTAAGCCAGGCGAAAAATAGATAGCCGCTCCCACCATGGCTAATACGGCGGCCCCGACTAACGACACGATAAGAAAGAACAGCGACAGAATGAGGGTTCGCAAAAACGTCATGAACAGAGGGCACCCATGAAAAGGAGAATAGGATCGGCATCCAAGCGGCCGTATCGCGCAATTGGCTGCCATTATAGGAAGGCGAGGCAGCGGCCACCAGTGTTGATATGCCGTAAATATAACGGCGCGTTACCTGACTAGCGCGTTATGCCACTACTTCTTGGGCATATCAGATGGCAGGAATAAACTCATAATGCGCCTGTTTAAAGCCAGTAAGGGATTGATCGGCATCGATATTACATCGACCGCCATCAAACTGTTGGAGCTTAAAAAGAGTCACGACACCTACCAAGTGGAAAGCCATGCGGTTTGCTCACTTCGTGACGGTGCAGTGGCTGAACGGCGTATTCAGGACATTAATTACGTCACAGATAGTTTAAAACGTGCCATTGACCACGCCAAGCCCTCTACGCGTAATGCCGTGGTAGCACTTCCTGCCTGCATGGCGATTACTAAAATGCTCACGTTTGCTGCTGAGTTGAACGAGCAGGAAATCGAGGAGCGTTTGATGATCGAATCAGACCGTCATCTGCCTTTTCCGTTCAATGACGTGGCGTTTGATTTTGCATGCATGGGGCCTGCTCCCTTGGCTGCGCATTTACAACAAGTAATGTTGGTGGCTTGTCGTCAACAGGATGTTTGGCAACTGACAGAACCCTTGGTGCGTGCAGGACTGGAACCCGTTGCGGTGGATGTCGAAACCTTTGCGATTGAACGTGCCTTTGCTGCGCTGCGCCCTCCGCTATCAGCGGCGTCTGACCCTGCCGCAAGCGTTGCGTTGGTCGATATCGGGGCGCAGACAAGTACGTTTCGCGTTTTTCATAATGCACGCACCGTTTACGTTCGCGAAAACCTGCAGGGCAGCGAACCGTTAACCGCCGCGACTCAAGAGCGATACGCGCTCAGTCGAGAAGATGCCTTGTGGGCTCGTCAGCATGGCGGCTTGCCAGATGATTTTCAGGACGTGGTCCTGAAACCTTTTCTGGGTGCATTCGCACAAAGCATTGCGCGAGCCTTGCAGCTTTATATCGCCACCAGCCGCCAATCGCCTGTGGGTCATATCGTGCTAGCCGGTGATATAAATGCGCTGCCGGGGTTAGCGACCTTTATGGCTGATACTTGTCAGTTACCGGTGACGCCGCTAAATCCGTTGCAGACGATGCCGGTCAACAAACGCGTGGATAGGCAGGCGCTTACTCTGAATCTCCCCGGCTTGCTGACCGCAAGCGGCCTTGCGATGCGGGCACCTTTATGAGCATTACGATCAACCTGCTGGCCTGGCGGGAAGAGCGCCGAGAACAGCACACGCGACGCTTTTATACGGTCATGCTGTTGTTACTGATCGCCGGTATCGCGCTGGGTAGTGGGGTTTCGCATGTCTATCAGAGGATGCTGGGCGCTCAGGAGCAGCGCAATGCGTATATCGCTGCTCATATAGAGCGTTATACACATGAAATTAGTGAAGCTGAACGCACTGTTCTGCAGGGAGAACAGCTGCGCCAGCAGTTAACCCGCTTCCAGCGCCTGCTTCAACAGCGAACACAGACGGCTCAGCTGTTTAACGACCTTGCCGCAAGTCTTGGCGAGGGCGTGGTCTTTCAGCACCTTGAACAGCGCCATAATCGGCTAAGCGTATCCGCGGCCGCAGAAGATGAGCGTCAGATAACCGAGCAGTTACGTCGTCTTGCTGAAATGCCGGGGTTTGATATTCCGGTACTCTCCGAAATGGTCAGTGATCCGCAGGGCAGTGGGAGAACCTTCCATTTTGAAGTAACCCTCACTCAGCCGAGCGTTTCTTTGGTCGATTCTGGAGTATCGCCATGAAATCAGGGGCGCCGCTATACCTGCTGCGATGGGGAAAGGTGTGGCAGCAAGAGTGGCAGCGTTTGCGTGCGCTTGACTGGCAGACGCTTGATCTACGTGATGCAGGCGCATGGCCCAGGTTATTAAAAGTGCTGAGCGGCGGGATGGTGTTTCTAATGGCGTTAGTGGTGACCTGCGCATGGCTGGTGAGTGAGCATCGTGCGTCGCTGGCACAGGCACAGCAACAAGAGATAAGGCTGTTAAGCGATTACCGCAGCAGTGTTCACGCCGCTGGTTTGCTGAACGGTGCGCGTACCCAACTGGCTGGCCTGGAGGAGCAAATGACTCGGATGCGTGCCCTGTTAACACTCCAGGCGGCGCTTCCAGCGTTACGGGATAGCATTAGAGACGCTGCTGATGAGAACCAGCTCACCATCGATGATATTTATCTGCGTCCTGTCGTTAGCCAAGTGTCAGAACATCCTATTGATATTCAGGTAGTAGGCGATTATCACCAGTTGGCGCAGTTTGTTACTGATATTAGTCGGTTGGAACACCTTGTCACGCAGCATGACATTACGCTTGCGCCGATTGATCAAGCTGCGAGCAGATTGTCTCTGTCGTTTGTGGCTAAGGCCTATAGCGACGCTGATGCTGTCAGCCAGGATGAAAGCGAAGAGGCTGAAGGCGAAAAGGGTGGCGGCGAAAATAGCTTAAATCGGCGGGAGGAAGATCAGTGAAGTGGCTTGCCCGCGTGATGAGCTGCCTGGTCAGCGTCGTTTTGCTTTCTGGTTGTCATGGGCCTGAGCTTGATCAACTGGATGACACGCTCTCAAGGATTCGCCAAACCCCAGGCACTCCCTCCGCTTCGCGTATTGAGCCACTGGTTGTATATCCCGTAGAGGCGTATGGCTACTCAGACACGCGCAGTCCTTTTCAAGCAGTGCAGTCGCCTTTGCAGATAGCTGACGTAAACCAGGATGCCCCGCTGGTGCCTGACGCACAGCGAACCCCCGAGCCGCTTGAGCGTTTCTCTATTTCGGAGCTTCGCCTGGTGGGCACGCTGGTTATGGGAAAGCGCCATGTCGCGTTGATAGAAACGCCAGATGGGCATGTAACCAGTGCCCGTGCGGGAGACCATGCGGGCAGCAATGGCGGGCGTATCACGCATATTGAGGCGCACAAAGTCCGTATTACCGAGCGCATTACTACTCAGCAGGGGTGGCAAGAGCAGCAGGTTCTCCTTTCGCTGACATCGCCGCCATGATCAACCCAGGCAACTCGGTGAGCTTACCGAAAGCCTCTTTTTTTCTTATCGGAGCACGCCATGGCCGTGGTTAGTCGAATCATTATGCTTGTGTGGGTGGTACTGCCTTGGCAGGCAGTGGCGTCGGTGTTAACCGATATTGAGGTGCATCCTGTAAGTGCTGGCGCCGTGGATATTGATCTGCACTTCAGCGGTGGCGTCGCCAACGTTCAGGGTTATCGCCTGGAGGCTCCGCCACGCCTGGCGCTGGACCTGGTCGATACACAAAATGGCTTGGGTCATCGCCACATTGAGGTAGCGCGTGCGGGTGTAGAGCACATTAAGGTATTGGAAGGCAGTGGCCGTACGCGGTTAGTTATCGGCCTGGCCAACTCGTCGAATTACACCTCCCGGGTAATGGGGGATCGGCTACGAATTTCCTTGCGTGAATCGACAACGCTTGAATCGCCAATAGAGGGCTCCCTTGACGCCCTCCAGGGCCCGCAGATTAGCGCTATTGATTTTGAGCGTGGGGCTGATCAGGCAGGTCGCTTGCTGGTGACGTTTGACCGCGAAGGCGTCGTCGCAAGCGTTCAGGAAAGCGGCCATGCGAATGTATCGGGCGGCGAGGTAATTGCCACATTGCCTAACGTAACGCTGCCGGATGCGCTTAGCCAGATTTATGACGTCACCGATTTTGCGACACCGGTGATGCGGATCACCCCTCACGTTGATGCGCAGGGAGCGCGTTTGGCACTTACCATCGACGGCCCCTATACCATGCTCTCTTCACAACATGGCCGTGTGCTGAGTATCGAAGTGCAGCCTGCTGACCAGCAACGCTTGGCCGATCATGAGCTCCCGCAAGATAGTTTTAGTGGTGAGCGGATAAGCCTGAACGTCCAGGATATGGAGGTACGTGCGGTGCTGGTAACGCTTGCTGAATTTACGGGGCTAAACCTGATTGCCAGCGAAAGTGTGACCGGACGTATCACGCTGAACCTTAATGAGGTGCCCTGGGATCAAGCGCTTGCCTTGATGTTAAAAAGCCAAGGACTTGCAAGTCGTGAGCATGGCAACGTTATCCTGGTGGCGCCTGTCGCCGAGCTTGCTGAGCTTGAACGCCAGGAAATTGAGGCTCACCGCTATCATGAAGCACTGTCACCAACCATTGATGAATTTATCGAGGTTAAGTACGCGCGTGCTGAAGATCTTGCTCAGTTGCTGCAGGGTGAGGATGGCTTTGGGCTTCTGACCGAGAAAGGGCGGATCAGTGTCGACCCAAGAACCAATGCCTTATTGGTTCAGGACACGGCGAACCAGGTAAGTATTATCAAGCGTACTCTGGAGCGCCTGGATGTGCCGGTGCGTCAGGTGCAAATTGAAGCGCGCATCGTTATCGCCCGGGACACCGCTTCTCGAGCGCTAGGCGTTAACTGGGGCGCTTCGACGACGCGAGGTTTTCAGGCGTTGGATAACGGCAATGTTGGCGCGCGCAATATCAATCCGGATGGCTTGAACCGTGCCCGCAGCGGTTTAGCGGTAGACCTGGGCGCGCCTTCAGGGCCAGGTACAGGATTTAGCTTTGGTTACTTGTCCGGCGACATTTTGCTGGACCTGGAGCTTCGTGCGCTGGAAAGTGAAGGCAAAAGCCAAACCATCTCGCAGCCAAGGGTCATCACGGCCAATCAGCGTACGGCAATTATTCGCCAAGGCGAGGAGCGCGCATTTCAGAGTGTCGATGCGCAGGGAAACCCCGATACTGAATTTAAAGAGGCCGAGCTTTCGTTGGAAGTGACACCGCAGATTACGCCGGATAATCGTATTATCATGGACCTGGTGGTGAAAAATGATAGTTTCAGGGAGTCGGGATTTGGCGGAGAACCGCCCATCGATACCAATCAAATTGAAACGCAGGTGCTGGTCGATAATGGCCAAACGGTTGTATTGGGCGGCATTTTGACCACGGAACAATTAAACCAAATGACCAAAACACCGCTTTTGGGTGATATTCCTTTGCTCGGACACCTGTTTCGCTATACCGAAGAGAGCAATGAAAAGGTAGAGTTGTTAGTCTTTATTACTCCACGACTACTTGACGATGGCTTGGCGGTTCGCTGATGCAGGATTTACCCAACCTTTTTTTGATCGGCCCCATGGGGGCTGGTAAAAGCACAATAGGTCGCTTGTTGGCGGCAGAGCTTACGCGCACGTTTTATGATAGTGACCACGCCATACAGGATCGCTGCGGTGCGGATATCCCGTGGATCTTTGATGTAGAGGGTGAACCCGGTTTTCGCCAGCGTGAGCTGCAGATGATCGATGAGCTGACAAGGCTCTCCTGCGTGGTGATGGCAACCGGCGGCGGCGCCGTGCTGCACCAGGATAATCGCCGGATGCTGCGTGAGCGCGGAACGGTGATCTACCTGATGACCACGGTTGAACAGCAGCTTAAACGCACGGCGAAAGACCGTAATCGCCCGCTTCTTCAGTGCGCAAACCGGGAGCAGGTGCTCAACGATATGTTTGCTGCCCGCGACCCGCTTTATCGCGCCACCTCGGATATTTCAGTGCGCACGGATCGGCGTAGCCCGCGCGCCGTAGTCAATGAGATATTGCGCCGAGTGCGGCGTTTGACCGACCCGCTGGAAAATAGCGCCACGCTTAACTCAAAGGTATCCCAATGACACAGCCCGCCAGTGCTCAGCGTACACTTCATGTTGCGTTGGGTGATCGCAGTTATCCGATCCATATTGGCGCCGGCCTGCTGAGCGACCCAGAGGCGATAACGCCCTATCTGGCCGGTAAGCAGGTGATGGTGGTGACGAATGAAACCATCGCGCCCCTTTATCTGGAGGCACTGTGCGCCAATCTTCCTGACGATGTGGAGGTGCGTACCGTCGTTCTACCTGACGGGGAACAGTACAAGAGCATTGAGCAGGTTAGCCGCATTTGGGACGCGCTGTTGGAGGCAGGGTTTAACCGCCGCTGTACGCTGATTGCGTTAGGCGGCGGCGTAATTGGTGACATGGCTGGGTATGCCGCCGCGTCGTACCAGCGCGGCGTGGCCTTCATTCAGGTGCCCACCACGCTGCTTTCCCAGGTGGACTCTTCTGTCGGAGGGAAAACGGGCGTTAATCACCCGCTTGGCAAAAACATGATTGGTGCTTTCTGGCAGCCGAAAGCGGTACTGATCGACATTGCAACGCTTGCGACACTGCCCGAGCGAGAGCTTTCTGCCGGGCTTGCTGAAGTTATCAAGTATGGCTTTATTCGTGATGAAGCGTTTCTTGGCTGGCTTGAGGCCAATATGGCCGCGCTGCGTCATATTAGCCCCGACGCCATTGTCGAAGCCATCGCACGCAGTTGCCAGATTAAAGCCGACATTGTGGCCGATGACGAAACGGAGCAGGGCGTGCGCGCATTGCTCAATCTTGGTCATACCTTTGGTCACGCGATTGAGGCCCACCAGGGGTATGGCAACTGGCTGCACGGCGAAGCAGTCGGTGCAGGCATGGCCATGGCGGCTGCCCTTTCTCAGCAACTGGGGCGTATCAGTAGTGCTGATTTAACGCGTATCCAGGCGGTGATTGAAAGCGCTGGCCTTCCTCTTCATGCCCCAGCGGATATGCTAAGTGACGACTTTTTAGCCCGGATGCGTCTGGATAAGAAAAACGTGGATACCAGACTTCGGCTGGTGCTGCTAAACGCTACCGGCGATGCATGTGTTGATGACACGACGCCAGAGGCGTTAGTGCGTGCTTTGTTGGATAACTACCCACGGCTGTAACCCGCCTGTAAACGTATTTTGTGCTCACTAAGCCCACCGACAAGGTGGGTTTTTTTATGGCCCGATGTTACCAGGTGATGCGCCGAATAATGTTATTAGCATGCCGTATGCACTATCGGCATGGCTATATTAGGGGTGTTTAGACTAAAGTTTAACGCTCGACACCCTTCGTTGAAATAGCGTTATATGGCTTTTTAAGTGTTTGAAGTGTATGCATTTTTCGTTGAAGGGTGGTTTGCAACTATAGGATTTGAAAAGACTTTTCGGGGTTTTGATGTTGGCGGTGATTGCGCTGGCGGGGAGCAAGTCGCTATGCTGAGCGACCATTTTCTTGCGGCAGTGAATCGGGGAAACACCCAGTTATAGGCGGGTAGAGGTTTGTGTGTGAAAAGAAAAACCGTCTATTAAATCATAATAACGCTGCTAATAAAACACCTTTGACTAGAGGCACGCCCATGAATAAAGGTCTTCACCAGCCCGGCGAGTTTCGCGATAACTGCGGCTTTGGCCTTATTGCCCATATGGAAGGGCAGGCCAGTCACGATTTGCTGAAAACCGCTATCGAATCACTCACCTGTATGACGCATCGGGGCGGGATTGCCGCTGACGGTAAAACCGGTGATGGCTGTGGGTTGCTGCTTAAAATGCCGACCCGTTTTATGCGCGAAGCCGCACAAGACGCGCTGGAGATTACGCTGGGCGACCAGTTCGCCGTGGGCGTTGTTTTTCTACCCAACGATGATGCCCGTGCCGAGGCTGCGCGCGAGACGTTTGCGCGCGAGCTGAGTGTTCGTGGCCTAAATGTCGTCGGCTGGCGCGTTGTGCCCACTGATTCAAGCGTTTGTGGCCCCATGGCGCTTGACTGCCTGCCGCGTATCGAGCAGGTCTTTATCGAGCCCGGTGAGAGCGAGCAGTTCACTGTTGATCTGTTTATGGCGCGCCGTTATACCGAGCAGGCTTTACGGGCCGAAGAAGACTTTTATGTCGCATCGCTCTCCTCTGACGTGGTGTCGTATAAAGGCCTGGTCATGCCGGAAGATCTTCCGGCGTTTTATAAAGACTTAAACGACCCGCGTCTGGAAACTGCTATCTGTGTTTTCCACCAGCGCTTTTCAACCAATACGGCGCCGCGCTGGCCGTTGGCACAGCCGTTTCGTCTGCTGGCTCACAACGGTGAAATCAATACGATTGAGGCTAACCGCGGTTGGGCGAACTCACGCAAAGCCAACTTCGTTAACGAGCGCCTGCCCGATATCGCCCAGTTGGATGAAATCGTTAATACCACGGGGTCCGACTCTTCCAGCATGGACAATATGCTGGAAGTGCTGCTGACGGGGGGGATGGAGCTGCACCGTGCGGTACGCATGATGGTACCGCCTGCCTGGCAAAACGTTGAAACCATGGATGCTGAGCTGCGCGCCTTCTACGAGTACAACTCCATGCACATGGAACCGTGGGATGGTCCGGCGGGTGTGGTCATGACCGATGGCCGCCAAGCGGTGTGTATGCTGGACCGTAACGGCCTGCGTCCCGCTCGCTGGGTCATCACCAAAAACGGCTATATCACCCTGGCATCTGAAATTGGTACTTACGGTTACAAGCCTGAGGACGTGGTCGCCAAAGGCCGCGTAGGCCCTGGTCAAATGCTGGCGGTTGATACCCAAACCGGCGAAGTGCTGCATACCCGGGATATTGATGACCGCCTGAAGTCTGCTTATCCCTATAAGCGCTGGCTCAAGCAGGAAGCCAACTATCTGGAATCCGCGCTCACCGAGCTTGCACGCTTCCAGACCATGGAGGCTGATGCGCTGAACGTGCACCAGAAGATGTTCCAGGTGACGTTTGAAGAGCGTGACCAGGTGCTGCGTCCGCTGGCCGAAAGTGGCCAGGAAGCCGTGGGTTCCATGGGTGATGACACCCCCATGGCGGTGCTTTCTAGCCGTCCGCGCCTGTTAACCGACTTCTTCCGCCAGAAGTTTGCTCAGGTAACCAACCCGCCGATTGATCCGCTGCGTGAAGCCATCGTGATGTCGCTGGAAACCTGCTGCGGTGCTGAGCTTAACGTTTTCAAGGCAACGCCTGAGCACGCGCATCGGTTGATCCTGACTACACCGGTACTTTCACCACGTAAATTTACCGCGCTGGTTAGCCAGGACGACCCGGCCTTTGCAAGCCACACGCTGTCAATGGGCTACGACCCGGAACAGCAGAGCTTAAAGCAGGCGCTGAATGCGCTCTGCCAAGAGGCCGAAGCCCAGGTGAAAGCGGGCAAGGTGATCCTGGTACTTACCGATGCGGAGCTGCCCAAGGGCATTATTCCTATTCAGGCGCCGCTCGCCGTTGGCGCGGTGCATACGCACCTGGGCCGCCTGGCATTGCGTCCCAACGCCAATATTATCGTTGAGACTGGCTACGCCCGGGATGCCCACCAGATGGCCGTGCTGTTTGGTATCGGTGCGACCGCCGTGTATCCGTGGCTTGCCTATCAGATTATGGCCGATATGCACCGTACGGGTGAGCTTACCGGCAACCCGGCCGACGACCGTGAGAACTATCGCAAAGGCTTGCAAAAAGGCCTGTTCAAGATTCTCTCTAAAATGGGCATCTCAACGCTGGCCTCCTATCGTGGCTCCATGCTGTTTGAAGCCGTCGGGCTTTCAGATGAAGTGATGAACACCTGCTTTGTGGGTATGGCCTCGCGTATACAGGGCGCAGGCTTCGCTGAACTACAGATGCAGCAAGAGCTGTTGGCCAAGGACGCCTGGATTACCCGTAAAGGTATCTCCCAGGGCGGTATGTTCAAGTATGTGCATGGTCATGAGTACCATGCGTACAACCCTGATGTAGTAAAGTCGCTGCAGGCAGCCGTTCAGGAAGGCAGTTACGCCAAGTGGAAAAAATTCGCGCAGCTGGTGAACGAGCGTCCTGTCGCGACCATTCGTGATCTGCTCACGCTTAAAGCCGCTGAAACGCCAATTCCGCTGGATGACGTTGAGCCGGTTGATGCGCTGCTGCCACGTTTTGATAGCGCGGGCATGTCCCTGGGCGCACTCTCACCAGAAGCCCACGAAGCCCTGGCCCAGGCCATGAACGAAGCCGGCGGACGCTCCAACTCCGGCGAAGGCGGCGAAGACCCCGCACGTTACGGCACCATTCGCAGCTCCAAGATCAAGCAGATTGCCTCGGGCCGCTTTGGGGTCACGCCGGCTTATCTGGTCAATGCCGAAGTGCTGCAGATCAAGGTGGCCCAAGGCGCCAAGCCGGGCGAGGGCGGTCAGTTGCCGGGTGGCAAGGTCAACGCGCTTATCGCTCGCCTGCGCCATGCGGTGCCCGGCGTCACGCTGATTTCACCGCCGCCGCACCACGATATCTATTCAATCGAAGACCTGGCACAGCTGATTTTTGACCTCAAGCAGGTTAATCCAGAGGCGCAGGTATCGGTGAAGCTGGTATCCGAGCCGGGTATTGGCACTATCGCCACGGGCGTTGCCAAGGCTTACGCCGACCTCATCACAGTATCTGGATACGATGGCGGCACCGCTGCAAGCCCGCTCACCTCGATCAAGCATGCTGGTTCCCCCTGGGAGCTGGGCTTGCCTGAGGTGCATCAGGCGCTGCGTATCAATGGCCTGCGCGACAAGATTCGTCTGCAGACCGATGGTGGCCTTAAAACCGGCTTAGACGTGGTCAAGGCGGCCATCCTGGGGGCGGAGAGCTTTGGTTTTGGTACCGCGCCAATGGTAGCGCTGGGCTGCAAGTTCCTGCGTATCTGCCACCTGAACAACTGCGCTACTGGGGTTGCCACCCAGGACGACTTCCTGCGCGGCGAGCATTTCCGCGGCACGGTGGATATGGTCAAAAACTACTTCCGCTTTATCGCTGAAGAAGTGCGTGAGCTGATGGCCATGCTAGGCGTGCGCCAGTTGACCGACCTGATCGGGCGTACCGACCTGCTGGAAGTGTTGGAAGGCAATACGGCAAGCCAGCGCAAGCTCGATTTAATGCCGCTGCTGACGAACGATTTTGTACCTGCTGATGCGCCGCAGTTCTGCAAGGTGGGCCGCAACGTACCTCACGACCCGGGTGCTAAAAACCAGGAAGTATTGGCAGCGCTTAAAGAGGCTATCGAGAGCCAGTCGGGCGGTGAGTTCAGCTTCAACATCACTAACTGTGATCGCAGTGTGGGTGCGCTTAGCTCAGGCGCTATCGCCAAGCGTTATGGGGAAGAAGGCCTGGAAAACGCGCCCGTTACCGCACGCTTTACCGGGGTGGCAGGGCAGAGCTTCGGCGTCTGGAATGCCCGCGGCCTGAATCTGTACCTGGAAGGCGATGCCAACGACTACGTGGGCAAGGGCATGAACGGCGGCAAGATCGTGATCGTGCCACCTAAGGTTAGCCAGTTCGAAAGCCATAAAACCGCGATTATCGGTAACACCTGCCTGTATGGCGCAACCGGCGGCACGTTGATGGCCGCGGGCACCGCAGGCGAGCGTTTTGCGGTGCGTAACTCAGGCGCCACGGCGGTGATTGAAGGCGCTGGCGACCACTGCTGCGAATACATGACCGGTGGTCTGGTATGCGTGCTGGGTGAAACGGGCGTTAACTTTGGTGCAGGTATGACCGGTGGATTTGCCTACGTGCTGGATGAAGACCGTACCTTCGTGGACAAGTACAACCACGAGCTGGTCGAAATTCATCGCATTAGTACGGAAGCCATGGAGGCGTATCGCCGCCATCTTCGCGAGCTGATTACCACCTATGTCGAAGAGACGGGTTCCAGCCGTGGGGCCGCGATTTTAGAAGACTTTAGCGACTACCTGCGTCATTTCTGGCTGGTGAAGCCAAAAGCGGCAAGCCTGGGCAGTCTGCTGGATCAATCTCGGCGTCAGCCGCAATAAACCGCCTGTGTCTACGCTTCGAGGAGAGAAATCATGGCTAACCGTTTAAACAACGATTTCCAGTTTGTTGATGTGGGTCGTCAAGACCCACAGAAAAAAGCCGCCCATACGCGTGCCAAAGAATTCGCTGAGATTTACGAACCGTTCAAACCCACTGATGCGGCAAGCCAGGCGCATCGCTGCCTGCATTGCGGCAACCCTTACTGTGAGTGGAAATGCCCGGTTCACAATTACATTCCCAACTGGCTACAGCTGGTCGTGGAAGGCAACATCATCGAAGCCGCTGAGCTTTCGCATAAAACCAACTCGCTGCCCGAAGTATGTGGCCGCGTATGCCCGCAAGATCGGCTGTGTGAAGGCGACTGCACGCTCAATGACGGCTTTGGCGCGGTCACCATCGGTTCTGTCGAGAAGTACATTACCGATACTGCGTTTGCCATGGGCTGGCGCCCGGACATGTCCAAGGTCGTGTGGACGGATAAAAAAGTCGCGATTGTCGGCGCCGGGCCTGCCGGGCTTGGCTGTGCCGATATTCTGGCGCGCAACGGCGTCAAGCCCGTGGTATTTGATAAGTACCCGGAAATCGGTGGCCTGTTAACCTTCGGCATTCCTGAGTTCAAGCTTGAAAAGAACGTGATGGAGCGTCGTCGGGCGGTATTCGAGGAAATGGGTATCGAGTTTCGCCTGAATACCGAAATCGGTACGGATATCGAGTTCGATACGCTGCTCCAGGAGTACGACGCGGTTTTCCTGGGCATGGGGACGTATAAATACATGGAAGGCGGCTTCCCCGGTGAAGACCTGCCCGGCGTGTACAAGGCGCTCGATTTCCTGATCGCTAACGTCAACCGCTGCCTGGGATTCGAAAAAGATCCCAACGATTACATCTCGATGGAAGGCAAGCGCGTCGTTGTTCTCGGCGGTGGCGATACCGCCATGGACTGTAACCGCACCTCGATCCGCCAGGGTGCTGCGAGCGTTACCTGTGCTTATCGCCGTGACGAAGAGAACATGCCCGGCTCTCGCCGTGAAGTAACCAACGCGCGCGAAGAGGGCGTCGAGTTCCTGTTCAACCGCCAGCCGGTGGCGGTGGTGGGCGAAGAGAAGGTTGAAGGCGTGAAGGTTGTGCGCACTCGACTCGGCGAGCCTGACGAAAACGGTCGCCGCCGCCCTGAGGTGGTACCAGGTTCTGAAGAGATTATTGCCGCCGATGCCGTGGTCGTAGCGTTTGGTTTCCAGGCAAGCCCTGCGCCCTGGTTTGAGGGCTCGCGCATTGATCTGAACGAGCGTGACCTGGTAAAAGCCCCAGAGCACGGCCAGTTCGCCTTTCAGACCAGCAATGAAAAAATCTTTGCCGGCGGCGATATGGTGCGCGGCTCTGACCTGGTGGTCACGGCTATTTATGAAGGCCGCCAGGCCGCAGAAGGCATCATGAACTACCTGGGCGTGTAATTCACCTTTACTCCAGCTGTCCGGGGCCTTAATTGGCTCCGCGACTACCCCGGCATCAGGCAAACGCGAGACTCCCCAGCCTTTGATTCGACATACTGCTAGTGTGCTCCTCGCACCGATTTCGGCGTACAGCCGAAAAACTTTGTGAAGGCGGCAGTGAAATTATTTGGGTGCTGGTAGCCGACCTGATAGGCCGATTCCGATACCCGATATCCTGCGGCCAGTAATTCTTGCGCTCGCTGCATGCGCATTGCTAGCAGGTGTTGGGCAGGGCTTGTGTCATAGGCTTGGCGAAAGCACCCCTTGAGTTTGTATTCACTGATACCAAGTTTGGCGCACAAGTAGGCATTGTTTAGAGGCTGATCCAAGCGCGCACGCATATAGGCTTCGATTCTTTCAAGCAAGTCCACGTCTCGCCCGATAATTCGTTCTTTCTGCCCCTCCGCAGGGGTTAGCAGGTTGAGTTGTTCGCCGAGTAAGCTGAGGGCATGGATACGCTGGCGTAATCCGTCCTGCTCACCTACCCACGGGTGCTTGTAAAAGCTTAGATGTTGACTGGCGCGGCTGTTAACGTGAGATAGTTGGCGAAAGCTTTCATTGTGACGCAAGGGCTTACCGAGCAGTTGGTCACAGCGCTGTGGTCCGATATAACGCCTTAATGCCGATTCCGATACCACTAATCGTAACTGCTGAGTCTGCTTGTCGGCGGCGTAGCGGCGCTCACCACCCCCTTCCTGAAATACAGACACTGTCGTTTGGTTAGCCGAGAAGTGCAGACGATTGCCTGTACGGTCAAGAAACTCTGATTGACCAGATAAGCCGAAAGTAATCACCAGGGTGCGCTCATTGCCTTCGTGTTGACAGACTTCACGTAATACACGTCCAGACGAGATTTTGGAACGAACAACGGAAAAGCCTGCTTCGCAATCCAGCCGCTCAATCAGGGTATGGCGATGGGGTAAATCGCACTTATGGGAAACCCATTCAGTTAGATGTTGAGCAGTGGTCAACGTTGGGCGTGACAAATTATTCACAGCAAAGCCTTCCTTATTTCCATCCTACTGAGTGCTCTCTATTGCAGAGCATCCAATCATTGCAGAACCAGTCGCCTTGTGATTGAGCTCATAAGAGCACAAGCCCCATAGGCATAAAAACAGCCTAGTCGGAATAGGATATGAATAACGCTGGATGCAATATTAAATGAGAATGATGTGTATTTATTTTGAAAGTATCATTCGTTGACTGCTCAGCCAAGTGGAAGTTGCCGCTTACACACCGTCTGAGTTGGTGTTGAGCGGGGAGTGTGTTTTTAGGGCATATCCGTTTCAGTGTATGTGGTCAAAAGAGGAGGAACTGATGATTTCGATCCTTGTAATATCATCGCTGACAGGCAAATACCCATCATTAGTCTCTGCGCTGACTAACGCGAAGGAGAATTCATGAACCCGGTTCTCTGGCGCTTGTCGCGGCCTTTGCGTCCTTCGATTTTACTGGCTGCGTTCGGCCAAGTGGTTGTCACCGCCTGTCATGTTGGTCAGGCGCTATGCTTAGCCAGTGCTTTGGCCGGGCTATTCGCTGACCAGCCATTGTCCGAACTATGGTGGCCGCTGTCGGTTTTTTTTGTTTTTACTTGGCTACGCATCGTGCTGATGGGGTTGTCTGAAGCACTCGCTATGCGTGTGGCAGGGCTTGCCCGGCACTACTTGCGTCAGCGCCTGATTGGTCAGGTATTACGTGTGGCGGCTGATCCGGCCAGCGACCGAGATAGCGGGGAACTGAGTACCACCTTGGTGCAGTCGGTGGAAGCCTTGCAAGCCTATTACAGCCGTTATGTGCCTGCAGTGCTGGGTGCGGTGTTTGGTGGCGGGGGTGTGCTACTGCTAATGGCGTATTTCGATAGCCGTTCTGCCCTTGTGGCTGCTCTTGCTGCGCTGGCGCTACCCTTTACTGATCGCCTCTGGTTGCGTTGGCGGCGCGCTTCTGCAGGTGGGTTGTTCGCGAGTATGGGGCGTTTTTCCGCGTATTTGCTCGACAGCTTGCGCGGCGTCACCACGCTCAAGGCCTTCAATGCTCAGACCCGGCGCCGTCAGGTACTCAGTCAACAGGCACGGGATCTGCGTGAGCAGGCCATGGGTGTGCTTTACGCCATTCTCATGCGTAACGGCGCAACAGGGCTGCTTAGCTTGGGTGGTTTAGCGTTGGTGACTGCGCTTAGCGCTCAGCGCGCCGTTGCCGGTGAGCTATCGCCGTTTGCGTTGTTGGCCGTTGTGCTGCTGGCCCGCGAGGCCTTCGGTACGCTGGAAAAGCTTGATAAGACCTTCCACATTGCATGGTCGGGTAATGCGGCGGCGGCCCCCGTCATTCGTTTACTTGACGCTATACCTGGGGTGCCAGAGCCGATTGAGGCCCGGGCTTTACCGACCCATCATGGAGTGGCCTTTGATAGCGTTAGTTATACCTGGCCGGGTGGCTGCGAACCTGCGTTGCACAATGTGAATTTTACGCTTGAGCCTGGTGAGTTCGTGGCTGTGGTAGGGCCCTCTGGCGCAGGAAAATCGACCCTGGCAGCTCTATTGATGCGCTTTGTTGCACCTGACTGCGGCCGCGTCAGCCTGGGCGGCGTTGATCTTCGCGATTTGCGCGTCAATGACGTATACGAAAACGTCAGTGGCGTGTTCCAACATAGTGTGCTGCTGCATGGCAGCATCGAAGAGAACTTGAGGATGGGGGCTCCTCAAGCCAGTGATGAGGATCTGGCTGAGGCATGCCGGGTAGCGTCACTGGAATCGTGGATTTCAAGTCTTGAAAAAGGCGTTGCCACTGCCGTGGGAGAAGGCGGCGCGCGACTTTCTGGCGGTCAGCGACAGCGCATAGCTATCGCACGTGCTTGGCTAAAAAATACACCGGTCATGGTGTTGGACGAGGCGACCGCGAACGTGGACGTTGCCAGCGAAACCCACATTGGAGAGGCCATCGAGCGGCTTCGCGGTCAGCGTTCGCTACTGGTGATTGCACATCGTCTAGCCAACGTTCGGAATGCCGACCGCATTCTGGTGCTTGATCGTGGTCGTTTAGTTGAGATCGGTGATCACCACAACCTACTGACCCGAAATGGCCTCTATGCGCGCCTCTGGAACCGGCAGCACGCCCACGAAGCGTCGCCCCAAACCGAGGAAGAACTAATATGAAAGTCAATGCCCACGAAATTCCCCAGGGGCCGCGTAGCACATGGGGTGACCTGTTACGCCTTTCCGCTGGCCAGCCGCGCCTGCTAGCACTCACTATCGCTGCTACGCTCATTGCCCAGGCTGGCATGGTGACAAGCCTTGCGTTGGGTGCCTGGCTAGCAGGTTTGGCGCTGACGGGTGCACCGGAGAGCCTCTGGCAACCCGTGCTTTGGGGCATGCTTGTCAGCGCCGTTGCTGGGGCCGGTGGTCGCTGGTGGCAGGCACATATCTCCCATGCCTTTGCTTTTGCTCTGATCGAAACGCTGCAGGTGGGCATTTACGACGGTCTAGAGCGTGCCGCCCCAGGTGGTTTGTCCGACACCCGCAGCGGCGAGCAGGCCAACGTGGCGCTGAACGATGCTCAGGCGCTGGAACACTTTTTTGCCCACACCCTGGCCGATACCATCGCTGCAGTTGTGGTACCGCTGTTGGCACTGCTGGCGCTGGCCTGGATACAGCCTTGGCTTACTTTAGTGTTACTGCCATTTCTGCCGACTCTGACCAGCGTGCCATTCTGGCTGGGGGAGCGTGCTTTTCGCCAGGGGCGCGAGATGAATGCCGCGCTAGCGGGACTAAACGCTGAAGTGATTGAGGGCATTGAGGCGCGTCGAGAGATCCTCTTGTTCAATCAGGAGGCGGCTTGGCGCGCTCGGCTGGGGCAGTATCTGGCGCGGCTGAAGAGCGAGCAGCGTCGTTACGCCTTGCGAACAGGCGCGGAGCAAGGCGGTATAGAGCTGATCCAGTCCTTAGCATTGATCACCGCGCTGGTGGCCAGCGCAGTGTTGCTTGAATATCAAGCCCTAGCGTTGGCTCAAGTTCCGCTATCGGTCGTGCTGGTAGGCGCGGCACTGCTACCTTTGGCAGAGGTAGCGCGCAGTGCCAGCCAACTGGGTGCAGTGCGCGCCAGTGCGGCACGGGTGTTGGCGTTGCTGCATCAGCGTTCGCCGATTCAGGACAATGGCCAGCGATTGCCTAAGGATGCCAGCATCGAATTCAACCAAGTGGTGTTCGCCCATTCCGAGCGCCCTGTGCTGCAGGGTGTCAACTTCCGGGTAGAAACGGGTGAGATGGTCGCACTGGTTGGCCCCTCTGGATCTGGCAAGACCACCTGCGCCAACTTACTAATGCGCTTCTATGAGGTGCAGAGCGGCACAGTGAAGCTGGGCAGCGAAGATCTGCGTGATATTCCCCTATCCGAGCTGCGCCACTGGATCGCCTGGGTTGGTCAGGAGGCCTACTTGTTTGACGACAGTATCGAGGGCAACTTGCGCTTGGGCAAACCAGAGGCGACGCAGCAGGAAATCGAAATCGCTGCGCATCAGGCCCAGGCCCACGATTTCATTCAGGCCCTACCTGAGGGCTACCAAACGCGTTGCGGCGCGAATGGTGCGCGGCTTTCAGGTGGTCAGCGTCAGCGTATCGCCATCGCCCGGGCACTGCTGTCTCAAGCGCCCGTGCTGGTAATGGATGAAGCTTCATCCAGCCTCGATGCTGACAGTGAACATGCCCTGCAGCAGGCCTTGTTGGCGCTTCGTGGGCAGTACACGCTACTGGTGGTAGCACATCGTCCAAGCACCATTGCTCAGGCTGACAGGGTCGTACTCCTGCAGGATGGCTGCATTCTCGATCAGGGCTCTCATGAGCAGTTGCTGCACCGTTGCGAGCAATATGTCCAGTTGCTCGCGCAGCCAGCCAGCGCTTAAAAACACATGCTTAGCAACGAGTACCTTAAGCGTTTAGCTCCAGAAACTTAAAACCTGGGAATACCGACATGAAAGCCCCCGCCATTTCGTACTGGTCGTTGCAGTTGCTGCTCGGCTGGATCAACTTCGCTATGACCGCACCAATGATCTATCTCTACCTAGGGTTACCGCTGGTGATGCGCCAGCAGGGGTGGTCCGGCACCGCCATCGGCCTCTTCCAATTGGCAGGGTTGCCGGCCGTGCTCAAGTTCGTATTGGCTGCTCCGGTAGATCGCTGGGCGCGAGATACCGCCGGTTATCGGCGCTGGAGCTTAGTACTGTTGGTCGGTTATGCCGCAAGCCTTGTAGCGCTGGCGGGGCTCGACATAGGAAAAACGGGCTTCACGACGTTATTCGCCCTGGCGATGCTGGCTAGCTTATTCGGCACTTGGGCCGACGCGCCGGTCAATGCCTTGGCTATTCGCTGTTTACCCGAGACTGAACGTATGCGCGCAGGCACTATCCGTTCAGCCGCCAGTTCATTGGGGGCAGTGTTCGGGGGTGGTGCGATGCTCATTTTGCATGATCGTGTTGGCTGGTCTTGGCCGTTCTTTGTGCTGGGGGTTGGACTGTTGTTGGCCCTTGTCGGACTTTATCTCATACGCCCAGTGCATCTTGATACGATAGCGACACCCAAACGCTCAGAGGTGGGGGTGCGCCAATGGGTTGGCTATTTCGCTTCTGCTCAGCGTCGCCGTTGGGTGGTCGTGTTGATGCTCTATTTCCCCTTTATTGGCACTGCCTGGGTATACCTTAAACCGTTACTGCTCGATCAAGGACTGCCGTCCGGTCAGGTGGCCGTGGTAGCTGGTTTGCTGGGTGGCGTGGTCGGTGCTTTGGGCAGTCTGCTAGGCGGTTATGTCACTTACCGTCGTGGTTTGCACTATGCCCTGCCTGGCTTTGCAATGCTCGCCCTCGTTGCCTTGGCTGCATTATCGGCGGCGTTGGCCAGCCATGCGAGCTTGCCGTTGCTAACTGCCTGCACCGTGCTTCTGGCGCTGGCCATGGGCGCCTCGGCTGGATTAGTGTTTGGCATGATGATGTACTACACCCGTGAAGGTTTGACGGCTGTGGACTATGGTCTGCAATCGAGTCTATTCGTGCTCACGCGTACGGTTGTGCCCATGCTCGCAGGGCTGCTGCTTGACCATTTCGGGTATCTGGGCATGTTAAGCGCTCTGATGGCTGGCATGCTGGGAATAGGTTACTGGAGCCTGCGATTTGTGCGGGGCATGGGCGAGATGCCACCAAAGATGGGGCGTGTCGCCTGATTCCCGAACCGTTGTGGTCACTATAGTGGGGTACTGCGGAGCTAGGTCGGTTGTGCTGAGAACATCGTGATGTTAGCCGTGTCCGGTGTCGACTTCCGGCACCACTGACATGCCGACTTTTAACTGTTGGGCTTGAGGTTGACCTGGATCGATGGCGATGCGCACCGGTAGACGTTGGACGATCTTGGTGAAATTACCTGTGGCGTTGTGGGGTTGAATGGCTGAAAAGCTCACCGAGCTGGCTGGGCCTAGGCTATCCACTCTGCCGGTTAGGGTGATGTTGGGGAGAGCATCGATGGTGAAACTTACCGGTTGGCTGGGCCGCATACGGGCGATTTGTGTTTCACGGAAATTGGCGGTGATATAGAGATTGTCCAGAGGAACTAAGGTCAGCAGCGTTTCACCGATTTTCATATAGCCGCCGAGGCGCACCACTTTCTGAGCGACGATACCTTTCACCGGTGCTGTAATGTGGGTGTAGGATAATGCCAATTCCGCTGCGTCCAGTTTGGCCTGAGCGATGTTTTGCGCCGCTTGGGCTTTCTCTAGGTCGGCCTGCAACACTTCCAACGCCTGTTGGGTAGCGGTATAGGCGGCCTGGTCGCCGATCAGGGTGGCCCTTGATGCAGCTAACTCTGCCTCTGCCCTTTGCAGCGACTGAACGGTACCGGCACCGCGGGCGCGCAGGTTGAGGTAGCGTTCTCGCTCCTGTCGAGCCAGTGTCACTGCGGCCTGATCGACGTCAAGTTTTGCCTGTGCTTGATGAATGCGACTTTCCTGACGCACGATTTGCGCTTGTAGACTGACGATTTCCGCAGCTGCCTGGGCCAGTCCAGCACTTGCTTCTTCCACCTTAGCTCGTGTATCGCTGTCATCGATCTCTACTAGCAGGTCGCCGACGCTCACCGTCTGGTTTTCTTCCACCAGTACCCGCTGTACACGACCGGCAACCTGCGACGCCACCCGTGTTAGATCTGCCTGTATATAAGCATCGTTGGTGGATTGATATCTGGCGGCGCTTTCCGGGCGGTTCAGCGCATAGACACCCGTAATTGCCAGGGCCAGGAGTATCAGAATGAAAGGAGTTCGCAAGCGACGTAATGAGGTCATGGCTATTATTCCGGTGAACGAGAGGGAGGTGACGGTGGCGTTACGGGCGTGAGACAGAGCGTCAGCGGAATCAGCATCAGGGCAAGCACGCTAAGTGCCCGGTAAGCGTCGGCGGTGGCCAGCGTGACGGCTTGGGTAGTGACGGCGTCGGACAACGTCATCAGTTGGTCTTCATGCATTCCTAGGGCGGCGCCAGCTCGAGCCATGCTGTCCAGCAACATGTCGCTGTGAAAATGGCTTTGAATCAGTATCAACTGAGTGACCAGCGCGCTGCCCAGGGCGGTGCCGAAGGCGCGCAGCATATTCACCAGCCCGGATACGAAGGGGCCTTCCATTGGCTGTACCACACTGGTAGCCAGAAATAGCAGTGAGACCACCGCCATTGGCTGGCCGATCGCTTGCAGTGCTTGTACAGCGACGAACTGGTGCCACATCCATTCACTGGTGATTTGGGCGCCTAGCCAGCAGGCTATCGCCACAATCAGCAGGCCAGTGGCAAATACCTTGCGTGCATCCATCCAAGGCTGGTATAGAAGCAGAGCCACCAGGGAGCCGAGCACCAACTGTGGTAGCCCGATGGTGAGCCCAACGGCACTGGATTGCAGTGGTCTATAACCTTGCACTTGGGCGAGAAAATTAAGCGGCAGTAGAGCGCCGGACATCAGCACAACCAACAGCCCAACAAACAGGGTGAAGCCCAGCCCAAGGTTGCGCCGGGAAAGCAGTTGAAGGCGGATAAAAGGGCTGGGATGATGCCACTCGCTGAGCAGACCGGCGAAGGTGGCGATTAGGCCGCCAGCAAGTGCACTGCAGATCAGTGTTGAATGAAACCAGCCAAGACGTACACCCTGACTGAGAACTATCGCAAGCAGCGCTAATCCGGTAACCAGACAAATATGGCCGATCCAGTTGCCCTGACCGAAGCGCTCATGGCGTGGTGGATCCTGAGGGAGGCCCCATGCACATAGCGCTAAGCTGAACATACCCAGCGGAACGATTTGCCAGTAGACCCACCGCCAGTCGAACAACTGATCTGTCCACACGCCAGCCAGCCACACCGCCAGATTGGGTGCTAGGGTGGCAGTCATGGCGAATAGCGCCAAACCGTGCAGGCGAATATGAAACGGCAGAAAACGCAGCGCTGCCATCATCAGTGTCGGGATCAGACCGCCAGCGACGGCACCTTGCAGACCGCGCAGTAGGAGCATGGACGGTAGCGACTGGGCAAAGGGCAGTAGTAATCCGAGCAGCGTGGCAGCGGAGATTAACACCAGTTGATAACGGCGCAGTGATAGGGTGATGGCGAACCAGGCGGCAAACGGTTGTACCGTGATTTCGCCAACGAGATAGACGGTATCCAGCCAGGAGGCAGCGTCGGCACCCAAACCATGGGCGCCGCGAATATCTGGCAATGATAAGGCAGGAACCCGGTTGTTAAATCCTGCCATGATGGCTGCGATGAATACGCCGGTCAGCCCGGCGATAAGCCGAGGGCCAAAAACAGGCTGGGCTGGGGTGGCGGTGCGGGTATTAGGCATGGAGAGCGCTCCGGCGATCACAATCGCCAAGTGAAGCGCATTCCTACCTCCCGGGGCGGGCTGTAGATGGTGACGAAGCCGTTCTGGTAGCCCACGGCGTCATAGCGCTTATCGCCGATGTTGTCGGCGTAGGCGGCGAGCTCCCAATCACCTAACTGATAGCCAGCGACCAAGTTGAGCAGTGCATAGTCGTTACGCTCGTATTGGTTGGCGGCGTCTAGGTAGACTTTGCTGCTACCGACCAGGCTGCCCTGGGTGTACCAGCCTTCTGGATCGTCGTAGCGTAGGCTCAAATAACCGGTAAAATCGGGAGCGAAAGGATTGTGATTACCAGCGTAGTCGGCTGAGCCATCTTGGAATTGATCAAATCGGGTATGGTTCCAGGCTAACCCCCCTTTAATTTGCCACCCATCGCCAAGCAGATAGTCAAGGTCGAGTTCTACCCCTTTAGAGGTGGCTGTGGCAGCATTGGTGATGTACATCATGCCGGCGGTGGGCATTTGCATGACTTGCATGTTGTCGATGTCCATCAGATAGGCGGCGAGAGAGTAACGCAGGCGCCCTTCGGCTAGCCAACCCTTAGCGCCGGTCTCGTAGGACCAAGTTTTCTCTGGACCGAAGGACTGATAGTTCGTTGCGGGGGATAATATATTGAACCCACCGCTACGCACGCCTCGCGAGATACTGGCGTACCACTGATTGCGTGGGCTGATTTCATATTGCAACGCGATCTTGGGCGAAAAGTGCGACCATGATTCCGACCGGCTTGCCGCACCACGTGGGTGTAGTTCCACCTGATTGTGCTCAATGCGCCCACCGGTAGAAAGGCGCCAGTGTTGTGCCAAGGGTAGGTTCCAATGGGTAAACAGGGCTGTCGTTTGGCTTTCCTGATTGGCATGAAGATCCACAGAGCCCATCATATTTTTGCTGATACTATGCAGCCGGTTATCACTGCTATCGCCGTAGACGCCGAGCAACCACTCTGTCTCGCCAAGAGCACCCTCTAAGCGAAGCTCCTGGGATAGCGTGCGTAGCCGGTTGTCACGACCTACGTGCAAGATATCCTCGGCCCTGAAATCGGTATCCTGCTGTATATGATCCCGGAAATCATTCCAGGCAGTGACGGAATGGAGACTCAAGTCCGAGGCGAATTCATGTTCCGCGGTTAGTGCTAGGGTTTGCCCCCAGGATCGGTTCCAACTTGGGGTGCCTGAGGCAACAGTGGCACGATGCGCGCTAGGTGCCCCCCAGCGGGATGCACCATCATCATACTCTTGGCGCGTATAGCGCAGTGCCAAATCAGTCGCATCACCAGGCGTCCAGCGCAGCCCTAGGTTGAGATCGTGCCGATTGCGGTCATCTTCATTACTGCCGGTGTGGATGTTGTCGATAAAACCATCCTCACTCGACGTGCTACCCGCAATACTGGCATAGAGATTGTCCTGAACGATGGGGTGACTGACGGCGAAGCGAACGGCTCGATGGCCATGGTTGCCGGCTTCACCGCTAACAGTGGCGCGAGGTTGGTTGTCCATCGGCTGGGTGTGGATAGCAATGACGCCAGCTTCGGCATTACTGCCATAGAGTGTGGACTGAGGGCCGCGTAGTATCTCGATTCGGTCGACGTTAAGTAGGCTGCTCTCGAATCCCTGAGCAGACAGTGTTGGTACACCATCCACCAGAAGCAACGTTGAGGTGGAAAAGGTGTTGAAGTTAGCCGTTAGTCCCCTCATTACGGGAGAATTCATGCCGGCCTGTCCGAATGGCTGAAACGATAACCCAGGAACCCGTCCCTCTAACTGTTCGAGGCTGGTCAGGCCCGCTGCTTCAATTTCAGAACCATCAATCACCGCGACACTGGCAGCCACATTTTCCAGTGGCTGCTCGGTTTTTTCCGCGGTCACCGTTATCGGTGTGAGGGTGGCGGGGGCTTCACCCTCTGTCGTTATTGCTGAGTTTGTCGTATTCGCCCACCCGGGGACGGCTTGCAGGCAACTCATCATGGCTGCCAAATGGAAAATTCGACGTCGCTTGTGCTGCATCTTTCGTTTCCCCTTATTCCCTTATGTTATTTCATTACGTGCTAATTTCCCCGCTACAATCTCATCGGTACGGGGAATACGCTGAGAACAAGGATACTCTTAAGGCAAATAGTAATCATTGCTATTAAGTATGGTGGTTGGCGGTTTACCTATGAATGTATGCAAGCGCAGGGCTGGGGCAGCTGCCCATTCTGGTTCGGCCGAGCTGATTTTGACTGCTCAGTTCAAATTGAGCCTTGGGGCGTAGTCTGCTATTCTGTCGTCCCATCCTGGTGTGGCTTTCTGTTACGCCTTTTGATCACGTTTCGACAGGTTTTCCATGACACGATATATCTTCGTGACCGGCGGCGTTGTGTCCTCTCTTGGCAAGGGCATCGCGTCGGCCTCGCTGGCGGCGATTTTAGAGGCCCGCGGCCTTAAGGTCACCATGCTCAAGCTCGACCCGTACATCAACGTGGACCCGGGCACCATGAGCCCGTTCCAGCACGGCGAGGTGTTCGTCACTGAGGATGGCGCCGAAACCGATCTGGACCTTGGCCACTACGAACGCTTTATTCGTACCAAGATGACCCAGCGTAATAATTTCACCACTGGCCGTGTTTACGAGCACGTGCTGCGCAAAGAGCGCCGTGGTGATTACCTGGGTGGCACGGTGCAGGTAATTCCGCACATCACTGATGAAATCAAGCAGCGCGTTTATGCCGGCGGCGAAGGCTTTGACGTGGCGCTGGTGGAAATTGGTGGCACAGTCGGCGATATCGAATCGCTGCCGTTTTTGGAATCCATCCGTCAGATTCGCAGCGAGCAGGGTGCTAATCGCGCGCTGTTTATGCACCTGACGCTGGTGCCGTATATCAAGACGGCGGGCGAGACGAAAACCAAGCCTACCCAGCACAGCGTTAAAGAGCTGCGCTCGATTGGTATTCAGCCGGATATTCTGATTTGCCGCAGCGAAGTCGAGCTTGAAGAGAGCGAACGCCGCAAAATCGCGTTGTTTACCAACGTTGAAGAGCGTGCGGTCGTACCGCTTCAGGACGCAGATACCATCTACCGTATCCCGCTGATGCTTCATGAACACGGCCTGGACGATATCGTCTGCGATAAGCTGCGCCTTGATGCCGAGCCCGCCGATCTTTCCGAGTGGGTGAAAGTGCTGGACTCCAAGCTTAATCCGCTCAAGTCCGTAAGTATCGCCATGGTCGGTAAGTACATGGAACTGCTGGACGCGTACAAGTCGCTTAATGAAGCCTTGATTCATGCAGGCATTCAAGGGCGCATCAAAGTCAATGTCGACTATATCGACGCTGAGGACATCGAACGTCACGGCACCGAGCGCCTAGCGGGTAAAGACGCTATTCTGGTGCCCGGCGGCTTTGGTGAGCGAGGCGTGGAAGGCAAAATTATGACCGCCCAGTTTGCCCGCGAAAATAACGTGCCTTACCTGGGGATCTGCTTAGGGATGCAGGTAGCGGTTATTGAATTTGCGCGTAACGTGGCGGGCTGGAAAGATGCCAACTCCACTGAGTTTACCCATGACACTCAGCACCCGGTGGTCGGCCTGATTACCGAATGGCTGAATGCGGAAGGTAAAATTGAGCTGCGCGATGCGGCGTCTGATTTAGGCGGCACCATGCGTCTGGGCGGCCAGATATGTCATCTGACCTCCGGCAGCAAAGCGCGTGAAGCTTACGGCTCTGATGAAATCGTTGAACGTCACCGCCACCGCTTCGAAGTTAATAACCAGTTTATTGACGAGCTGGAAAAAGCCGGCCTGGTAATTTCAGGTAAAAGCGTTGATCAGTCGCTGGTTGAAATGATCGAGTTGGCCGATCACCCTTGGTACGTGGCGTGTCAGTTCCACCCGGAATTTACCTCCACACCGCGTGACGGGCACCCGCTGTTCTCGGGCTTTGTGAATGCAGCGCTGGAGCACAAAACGGCGCGTACCCGATCTCACGCGACACCTCAGGAATAAGGGGGGAAGCCAATGTCTTCTCAAGCACCTTTTCAAGAGCGTCACATCAACATTGCCGGCCTAACCGCCGGCAATTCTTTGCCCTTAATGCTGCTTGGCGGCATGAACGTGCTAGAGTCGGCAGAGCTTGCCGACGAGGTAGCCCAAGCCTACGTCAGCGTGACGCAAAAGCTCGGTATGCCGTATGTATTCAAGGCGAGCTTTGACAAGGCCAACCGCAGCTCGATTCACTCGTACCGTGGTCCGGGTATTGAAAAAGGCTTGCAGATTCTCGCTGATATCAAGTCGCGTTATGGCGTGCCGATCATCACCGATGTTCACGAGCCCTGGCAGGCGGCCCAGGCGGCAGACGTCGCGGATATCATCCAGTTGCCCGCTTTCCTGGCGCGCCAGACGGATCTGGTGGTGGCGATGGCCAAAACCGGTGCCGCGATCAATATCAAAAAGCCCCAGTTTTTAGCACCTCATGAGATGCGCCATATTCTCAGCAAGTTTCAGGAAGCCGGTAATGATCGCCTGATGCTGTGCGAGCGCGGTTCAAGCTTTGGCTATAACAACCTGATTGTCGATATGCTTGGGTTTGGCGATATGAAGCAGACTGGCTACCCAGTGTTCTTCGACGTTACCCATGCGCTGCAACGCCCCGGCGGGCGTGCTGATAGTGCGGATGGGCGGCGTGCCCAGGTCGCCGAACTTGCCCGTGCAGGCGTTGGCGTCGGGCTTGCGGGGCTGTTTTTAGAAGCGCATCCTGATCCGGATAACGCCAAGTGCGATGGTCCCTGTGCGTTGCCGCTTGACCAGCTTGAGCCATTTTTAACGCAGCTATCTCAGCTTGATTCATTGGTGAAAAATTTTGCGCCGTTGACCATTCGCTGATCGCGGCCATCATGCGATACATAACCTTCTAATAGACCGCCAACCAAGGAGACTGTCATGACCAAAATTGTAGATATCAGTGCACTGGAAGTACTCGATTCACGCGGTAACCCGACGGTGCTAGCGCGTGTGCGCCTTGAAAGTGGGGCAACGGGCGAAGCCTGCGCACCCAGCGGTGCTTCTACCGGTTCGCGTGAAGCGCTTGAGCTACGTGATGGCGACAAAGCACGCTATCTCGGCAAAGGTGTACTGACAGCTGTCGATGCGGTCAATGGCAAAATCCGAGAGGCGCTGCTTGGTATGGACGCACGCGATCAGCGCGGTCTGGACGATGCCATGCTGGCGCTGGATGGCACTGACAACAAAGCCACTCTGGGTGCGAATGCAATTCTCGCGGTATCGCTGGCGGCCGCTAAAGCCGCGGCTAACGCCAAGGGCGTGCCGCTTTATGCACACATTGCCGAGCTTTACGGTCAGCCAGGTCAGTACAGCATGCCCGTGCCGATGATGAACATCATCAACGGCGGCGAGCATGCGGATAACAACGTGGATATTCAGGAGTTTATGGTGCAGCCGGTCGGCGCCAAAAACTTCCGTGAAGGCCTGCGTATGGGCGCTGAAATTTTCCACGCGCTGAAGAAGGTGCTGTCTGCCAAAGGCCTGTCTACCTCTGTGGGCGATGAGGGTGGCTTTGCCCCTGACCTGGCGTCCAATGCGGATGCCTTGGCTGTCATCAAACAGGCGGTGGCGGATGCTGGTTATTCGCTAGGCAGTGATGTCACGCTGGCACTCGACTGCGCGTCGTCTGAGTTCTACAAGGATGGCCAGTACAATCTTTCCGGTGAAGGTAAAAGCTACGATGCACAAGGCTTTACTGACTACCTGGCAGGCTTGTGTGAAGACTATCCGATTGTCTCTATTGAAGACGGTATGGATGAGTCGGATTGGGATGGCTGGAAAGCCCTCACCGACAAGCTGGGCGATAAAGTGCAGCTGGTGGGCGACGATCTGTTCGTTACCAATACCAAAATTCTTAAGCGCGGTATCGACGAGCAGATTGGTAACTCGATTTTGATCAAGTTTAACCAAATCGGTTCACTGTCTGAAACGCTGGACGCCATCAAGATGGCTCAGGATGCAGGCTTTACTGCGGTTATTTCGCACCGCTCCGGTGAAACAGAAGACACCACCATTGCTGATTTAGCGGTGGGCACCTGTGCAGGCCAGATTAAAACCGGCTCCTTATGCCGCTCTGACCGGGTTGCCAAATATAACCGCTTGTTGGTGATTGAGTCAGAACTTGGCGATGTCGCTTATCCCGGCTTGAAGGCTATCAAGGGCCAATAACGGGATTTGTTAGCTGTCTTGTAAGAAATGTCTCAAGATTTTGTAAGACATGTCCTACAAAAGCCGACGAAAATCGCTCGACGTGGGTAGGAAAAGTAGAAAATTTTCGTCTAATTTAAGTTTATCTAATTGATTTTAAGTTGTTTTTTATTGAAGGGCAGGCCACTTAGGCTTGCCCTTTTTGTTATAGGCCGCCTTGAGATGACATTGTTATCTGCCACAATGCATTCAGGACAGGGGAGGCAGGGATGCTTTAGACAGAATGCAACGCAATGGGGTGTAAACAGGCCCACCGAATGACACACTGAGGTGAATTTCGGTAGGGAAGCGGCCTGAGGAAGTTGACACATGGAGCGGTCAGAGGAAGTGTTTGGAGCGGGCGACCTAAGGGTCGCCTTTTTTTGTGCTTACGTTTTATACCTACGTACGTTGAATACCTGGCAAGAGGGTTGTTCCCGGTGTTTCTTACAACCGGCCGACGCAACCAGCCAAATGATTCCTAGGTTATAAGTAAAATCCATTTTTATTCTTCTTCGCTATTACTTACCATGGCCCGCAGAATTAGCAGGCTATGCTTCTGCTGCTGCGCTTGTCACACGGTACATCGTTGATGTGCCGTTTTTTGTTATTCAGGAGGTGCGTTACATGCATGGGTTGATTGCGATCAACGTGTTGGTCTTTATACTGGCGATTGCACTGCTGGCGCGCTGGCAGCGGCGCGGTGCCAGCCTGTCTCGCGTGGTGCTTGCAGGCCTGGTCATTGGGGTGGTGCTTGGCGCGCTATTGCAATGGGGATACGCCGGATCAGAGGTGCTTGAGGGCACCATCGACTGGGTAAACCTGGTAGGCGGTGGCTATGTCCAACTGTTAAAAATGATCATTATGCCGTTGGTGCTGGTGACCATTTTATCTGCTGTTACGCGCTTACATGATGCCAGTGCGCTGGGCAAGATTAGCCTGGGTGTACTTGGCATGCTCATGCTGACAACGGCGATTTCTGCCGTTATCGGCATTAGCATGACCCAGCTGTTTGGATTGTCTGCCGAGGGGCTGGTACAAGGTGCTCGCGAGCTGGAGCGCGGCCAGGCGATTGTCGAGCGCAGTGTTCAGGTGGCAGACCTGACCATCCCACAGCTTCTGCTCTCGTTTATTCCCAGCAATCCGTTCCAGGATTTAGCGGGCGCACGACCCACCTCCATTATCAGTGTGGTGATCTTTGCGACGTTTCTCGGCTTGGCCGCTCTGGGCATCAAGCGTGAAAATGCCGCGATTGGCGACAAGCTTATCGAAGGCATCGATATTGTGCAGAAGTGGATCATGCGTTTGGTGCGCATGGTGATCCGCCTTACGCCCTACGGGGTACTGGCGTTAATGGCCAAAGTGGTTTCTACGTCGAATCTCAACGATATCTTTAATCTGCTCGGATTCGTCGTTGCCTCCTACGTTGGCTTGGCACTTATTCTGGTCATGCATGCGCTATTTTTGATGGGCGTTGGGGTTAACCCCAAACGCTATTTTCAGAAGGTCTGGCCGGTACTCACCTTTGCCTTTACCTCACGTTCAAGCGCGGCCACGATTCCTTTGAATATCGAGGCGCAGGTAGACCGCATTGGCGTACCCCCTGCGATTGCCAACTTTTCAGCCTCCTTCGGAGCGACCATCGGCCAAAACGGCTGCGCGGGGCTTTATCCGGCCATGCTGGCCATGATGATTGCGCCCACGGTGGGGATTGATCCGTTTTCACTGGAGTTTCTGGCAACGCTGGTACTGGTCGTGACGCTGGCCTCTTTCGGCATTGCCGGTGTTGGCGGCGGGGCAACCTTTGCCGCGATCATCGTGCTCTCAACGCTTGACCTACCGATTGCTTTGGCGGGGCTTCTCATCTCGATTGAGCCGTTGATTGATATGGGCCGCACCGCCATCAACGTCAACGGTTCAATGACGGCGGGTACGGTGACCAGTCGTTTGCTCAAGCAGCACGACGCGGCTATTTTTGCTTCCAACGATGACCAGTTGGACGAGCCGAAAGCAGCGTGATTCAACTGACAAATTAAGCAAGCTACAAAAAGCCGCCTTCGGGTGGCTTTTTGCGTTTGTCGCGTGCGTTATCCTTGAAGAGGAGGGACAAGCAGACATAAAAAAACCAGCGCGGACGCTGGTTTTTAAGCCGATGGCTAACGACACGGTACTAAAAGCGTGCTGTGTTATCGCTCCAGCTTGTCGATCTTGCCGCTCTTGCCATCCCACTCTTCGGCATCCGGCAAGGCATCTTTCTTTTCAGCTATGTTGGGCCACACTTCAGCCAACTCAGCGTTGATCTCGATAAACGGTTCTTGCCCATCCGGCAGCTCATCCTCTGAGAAGATGGCTTCGGCCGGGCACTCAGGCTCGCATAGCGCACAGTCAATGCACTCGTCCGGGTGAATCACCAGGAAGTTGGGGCCTTCATAAAAGCAATCGACCGGGCAAACCTCTACACAGTCGGTGTATTTGCATTGGATGCAGTTTTCGGTAACGACAAACGTCATCGCGCTATCCCTCTTGCGGGACCGGGGGAGGTCCCGGTCATAGGTCAATCATGAATGGTTATAAAACGGCTGTTTCTTATAAGCTAAAAAGTATGGGCGACATTCTAGTGGCGCCCATACCTCACGGCAAGCACTTGGCTATCTTCTCTTGTACCGGTTACAACAAATCTCGCCATTGATAGACCAACGCCAGCGCCTCGCGGGGCGATAAATCATCAATGTCGGCACGCTCCAGTGCTTCTAAAACCGGATGTGGCGCACTGGCAAAGAGATCGTTTTGCTGGGGTGACGGGCTATTGGCAGGAGTCTGTTGTGCCGGGCCTGGGCGCGCCTGATGAGTGTCTACATCGCGCTGTTCCAGGTCAATCAACTTTTCACGGGCGCGCTTGATAACGTGGCTTGGAACACCGGCTAGTTGGGCGACCTGTAAGCCGTAGCTTTGGCTGGCCGGGCCTGCCTCAATGCGATGCATAAACACAATGCTATCGCCATGCTCTGTAGCGGTTAAATGAATGTTTTCCACGCCTTCGGCCTGCTCGGGAAGGGCGGTCATTTCAAAGTAGTGCGTAGCAAAGAGCGTCAGTGCCTGCGCCTGCGCCAAGTGCTCAGCGCTTGCCCAGGCCAGGGAAAGTCCGTCGAAAGTACTGGTGCCCCGGCCGATTTCATCCATCAGCACCAGGCTATGCTCTGTGGCATTGTGCAAAATATTAGCCGTTTCGGTCATCTCGACCATAAAGGTGGAGCGCCCACCGGCAAGGTCATCCGAGGAGCCTATGCGGGTGAATATCCGGTCGACAGGACCAATCTCAGCCGCATCGGCAGGCACAAAGCTACCGCTATGGGCTAGCAGCGCGATTAAGGCGGTCTGGCGCATATAGGTCGATTTACCGCCCATATTGGGGCCGGTAATAATTAGCATGTGACGGTCAGGCGACAGCACAACGTCATTGGGCACAAACGGCTTGTCGCTTACTTGTTCCACTACGGGGTGGCGGCCAGCGGTAATGCTAATGCCAGTCGCGTCGCTCAGGGTCGGGCGCACCCAGTTAAGCGCATCGGCACGTTCGGCAAATGCACACAGTACATCAAGTTCGGCAAGCGCCCGGGAAGTGCTTTGTAGCGCCATGAGGTGTTCGTTGAGTTCGCTTAGCAGGCGTTCATACAGCCACTTTTCACGGGTCAGTGCGCGTGACTTGGCGGAAAGCGCTTTGTCCTCAAACTCCTTGAGCTCGGGGATAATAAACCGCTCGGCGTTTTTCAGCGTTTGACGGCGAATATAGTCAGCCGGTGCCTGTTGGGCCTGGGAGCGGGGTAGCTCTATAAAGTAGCCGTGCACCCGGTTGTAACCCACCTTGAGGTTGGCAAGGCCAGTACGCTCACGCTCACGTAGCTCCAGTTGAACCAGGTAGCTGCCAGCGTTTTCGGCCATGCCGCGATGTTCGTCAAGCTCGGCATCATAGCCATCGGCAATCACACCGCCATCGCGGATCACCACCGGCGGGTTCTCGATCAACGCCCGGCTCAGCTGGTCGGCGATATCCGGATAGGGGCGAATATGCGGACGCAAATTATCCAGCGTGCTGCCGCTTTCTACGCCACCTAACTGCTGCTCAAGTGCTGGCAACGTATTAAGGGCGTCTCTTAAGCGGGCCAGGTCGCGTGGGCGGGCACTATAGAGCGCGACGCGGGCCAAAATACGCTCTACATCACCCACATCATTGAGTGTGTCGCGTAGCGTCATGTACGCCGCGTCGAGGCTTAAAAGTGCCACCCCCGCCTGGCGGCCCTGCACGGTTTCACGCTGGCGTAGGGGGCGATTCAGCCAGCGCTTTAAAAGCCGCGACCCCATGGCGGTGGTGCAGGTATCCAGTACACTGGCAAGCGTGTTGTCCGTGCTACCGCCAAGGTTGATATCGATCTCTAAATTACGCCGGCTGGCAGCATCAATGACCACCGCATCATCACGGTTTTCAACGCTGAGTGCCGTTACGTGGGGCAAGCGCGAACGTTGAGTATCACGGGCATAATCAATCAGTACCCCGGCGGCCACTAGGGCGGTGGTAAGGTGGGCGCAGCCAAACCCACGCAGGTCCTGAACTTCAAATTGGTCGCACAGGCTGCGATTGGCGCTTTCCAAATCAAACAGCCACTCGCCCTGGCGACGCAAGCTGCGCTTCTGCGACCACATGTCGGGCAGCGTCAGGCTCTCAGGAACCAGTAGTTCGGCGGGTGAAAGGCGGGTCAGCTCGGCAAGCATTTCGGCTTCACTTTCGACTTCCAGCACGCTAAAACGCCCGCTGGATAGCTCAAGCCACGCAAGCCCCCAGCGGTCACTGCCGGGTGCCAACGCGACCAGCACGTTGTCGCGCCGGGCATCCAGGAGCGCCTCATCGTGCAGTGTGCCGGGTGTTACGATGCGCACGACTTGCCGCTCAACCGGACCCTTGCTGGTTGCCGGGTCACCAATTTGCTCGCAAATGGCCACGGATTCACCGGTAGCCACCAAGCGGGCCAGGTAGCCTTCGGCGCTATGATAAGGAACGCCCGCCATCGGGATGGGTTTGCCACCGGATTGGCCACGCTGGGTAAGCGTGATATCCAACAGCGCAGCCGCGCGCTTGGCATCATCAAAAAACAGCTCGTAGAAGTCCCCCATCCGGTAGAACAGAAGGACGTCAGGGTGTTCGCGTTTGATCTTTAAATACTGCGTGATCATGGGCGTATTGGGGGGGATGGCCTGTGACATGGGCGTCCTGATTGAGCGTGGCGTAAGCGCATTTCGCTTACGGCATGTTCATTAAATAAAAGCGTTAAATACGTTCTTTGAGCGATTTCGTTGAGAAAGCTAAACGCAGTATTCTACGCTGACTGATATCTTACATGAAGGAGCGACCATGACGCCCAGCATAACGAGCCTAAAAAATCTGGATTTGTCCCTGCTGGCGCAGCGGCTTGGAAAGCTTTGCCAGCAGTTGGATATAGAGGTGACCACGGCAGAGTCGTGTACCGGTGGCGGCATTGCCAGTGCGATCACCTCGGCTGCCGGCAGCTCGGCCTACTTCACAACGGGTTACGTGACGTATGCTAATGCGGCTAAAACGCGGCTGATCGGTGTCTCAGACGTTACACTACACACCCATGGCGCTGTCAGTGAGGCGGTGGTGAATGCCATGGTGGCCGGTGCCTGCCGTGATAGCGGCGCGCAATTGGGCGTGGCGGTCAGTGGTGTGGCAGGCCCCGGGGGCGGCAGCGATGAAAAGCCGGTGGGTACGGTGTGGTTGGCCTGGGGCGATGTTAATCACCAGGACGCCAAATGTTTTCATTTTCCCGGTGATCGCCAAGCGGTACGCGAGCAGGCCGTTCGCGAGGCGTTGGCAGGGCTGGTGGCGCGCCTGGATATGCTGGCTGAGGGTCAGGAAGAGAAATAATCGTTAAAAACCACGTTGAGGATTTGTTTAGCGACGAATTTTTGGCATAATACTGGTTAATTATACAGTCTGTGATGAGGGTGTTTGCATGGCTCAGGATGACAACCGTACGAAAGCGCTAAACGCCGCACTTAGCCAAATTGATCGTCAGTTCGGAAAAGGCACGGTAATGCGCTTGGGTGACGCGCCTCGCGTTGTGATGCCGTCAGTCTCCACTGGCTCGCTGGGGCTGGATATTGCGCTTGGCATTGGAGGGTTACCCTTTGGCCGAGTAGTCGAAATCTTTGGCCCTGAATCCTCCGGTAAAACCACCCTGACGCTTTCCGTGATTGCTCAAGCACAGAAGCAGGGCAAGGTGTGTGCGTTTGTCGATGCCGAGCATGCGCTTGATCCAAGCTATGCGGAAAAACTGGGCGTTAACCTCGATGATTTGCTGGTTTCCCAGCCGGACACGGGTGAACAGGCGCTTGAAATCACCGATATGCTGGTGCGCTCGGGCGGCGTTGACGTGATTATTATCGACTCCGTGGCAGCGCTTACTCCGCGTGCGGAGATCGAAGGGGAGATGGGGGATACCCACGTAGGCCTGCAAGCACGTTTGATGTCTCAGGCGCTGCGTAAAATTACCGGTAATATTAAAAACGCCAACTGTTTAGTGGTCTTTATCAACCAGATTCGCATGAAAATCGGCGTTATGTTTGGTAGCCCGGAAACCACCACAGGCGGTAACGCACTGAAATTCTACTCCAGTGTTCGGTTGGATATTCGCCGCACTGGCTCGGTGAAATCGGGCGATGAAGTCACCGGTAACGAAACGCGCGTTAAAGTAGTTAAAAACAAGGTAGCACCGCCGTTCCGTCAGGCCGAGTTCCAAATTCTTTACGGCAAGGGTATCTACCATGCCGGTGAGGTGGTCGACTTGGGCGTACAGTGCAACCTGGTTGACAAGGCAGGTGCCTGGTACAGCTATAAGGGCAGCAAAATCGGTCAGGGCAAGGCAAACGCGGCTCAGTACCTGGAAGAGCATCCGGCCATTATGGAAGAGATCGAAAGCCAGATCCGCGAACAGTTGCTTGCCAAGCCTGACCCCAAGAAAGAAGAGGCATCGGCTGCTGATGTTGCCGCCGATGCTGACGACGACCTGCTGTAACGCTTATGTTTGCTTCGTCACGTGATGCCACCCCACGCGACATCGCACTACAGCTGCTATCTCGGCGCGAGTACTCTCGCGCTGAGATAGCGCAAAAGCTAAAACAAAAAGCCGTTGCTACCGCTGACATTGAGGCGTGCCTGGATACCCTTGAAGAGCAGGGGCTTCAGTCAGACGTCCGCTTTGCTGAAAGCTTTATCCGTTCACGCATTATGCGCGGTCAGGGCGTGATACGGATTAAAGGCGAGCTGCGTCAACGCGGCATCAGCCAGGAAATAGTGGCAGAAACCCTCGCTACCGTAGAAGAGAATGAAGGTGTCGATTGGTTTGAACTGGCCAGTGATACCTTATCGCGACGCTTTTCCTCCCCCGGTGAATCCCCCAAAGAGCGGGCCAAACGAGAGCGCTTTCTAGCGTCACGAGGCTTCGATTTTGAACAAATTCGTTACGCGCTCTCTTGCCTGTAAAGCCTTCTTTCATCACTATTGTGGGTTATCGTTTTCTGACGTCTTTAGCTCTTAGCCATTAACTGCCGCTTTAGTCGTTAGACAACTGCGCTATAATGGCGTTTTTGCGACCCCAGCGGGTAGCGGCGACAGCGCCCTGGGGCATCATGCTTTATTGTTACGGATACCCTATGAGAAGCGCAGAGATTAGACAGGCCTTTTTATCCTTTTTCGAAGAGCAAGGGCATACCATTGTGCCCACAAGCTCACTGGTGCCAGGTAACGACCCGACATTGCTGTTTACCAACGCGGGCATGGTGCCGTTCAAAGATGTGTTTCTTGGTCGTGACCCACGCCCTTATGTGCGTGCCACCTCATCTCAGCGCTGCGTGCGTGCCGGTGGCAAGCATAACGACCTGGATAACGTTGGCTATACCGCACGCCACCATACGTTTTTTGAGATGCTGGGTAACTTCAGCTTTGGTGATTACTTCAAGCGGGACGCTATCCGCTTTGCGTGGACGTTTTTAACCGAAACGCTGGGTCTGCCTAAAGAGAAGCTGTGGGTCACCGTGCATATTAGCGATGATGAGGCCGAGCGCATCTGGAAAGATGAAATCGGCATCGACCCGGAGCGCTTCTCCAGGCTGGATGAAGATAACTTCTGGCAAATGGGCGATACCGGCCCCTGCGGCCCCAGCTCAGAAGTTTTCTTTGATCACGGCCCTGACGTATGGGGTGGTCCTCCCGGTAGCGCTGACGAAGATGGCGACCGCTACATTGAGATCTGGAACCTGGTCTTTATGCAGTTCGATCGCGATGCCCAGGGCACGCTGAACCCGCTGCCCAAGCCCTCTATTGATACCGGTATGGGGCTTGAGCGGGTAGCGGCCGTTATGCAGGGCGTGCACTCCAACTACGAGATCGACCTGTTCCAGAATTTGCTCCAGGCGGCCGCCAAGGCGACCGGGCATGCCGATATGGCAACGCCTTCGCTACGCGTTATTGCGGACCATATTCGTTCGTGTGCATTTTTAATCGCCGACGGCGTGCTGCCTTCAAATGAAGGCCGTGGTTATGTGCTGCGGCGCATTATCCGCCGAGCGGTTCGCCATGGTCACAAGCTGGGCGCCACCAAGCCGTTCTTCTATACGCTGGTGGATGCACTGGATGCCGAGATGGGCGATGCCTATCCCGAACTGCGTGAGGCGAGCGCCCAAATTGCCCGTATTTTGCTGAAAGAAGAGGAGCAGTTTGCGCGCACGCTGGACCACGGCATGGGCTTATTGAATACCGCGCTTGAGGAGCTTGATGGCAACGTGCTGTCGGGTGAAACCGTGTTCAAACTGTATGACACGTACGGTTTCCCGTTTGACCTTACGGCGGATGTTTGCCGTGAGCGCGGTGTGACGTTGGATGAAGTTGGTTTCCAGCGCGAGCTTGACGCTCAGCGCGAGCGTGCCCGTGCGGCCAGCCAGTTTGGCGCCGACTACAGCGCCTCTATTGAGCTGGATGGCGAAACCCAGTTTACGGGGTATGACCAGCTTGAAGATCAGTCCACGGTAACTGCTATTGTGGATAGCGAAGGCAACGCCCTTGTTGCGCTGGAAGTAGGCCAGAAAGGCACTGTCGTATTAGACCGTACCGCGTTTTATGGTGAATCGGGCGGCCAGGTGGGCGATACCGGCTACTTATACGTAGAGGGCGGCCGCTTCGAAGTTACCGATACACAAAAGCAGAACGGTCATCATCTGCACCAAGGCGTGATGATAGAAGGCACGTTGAACGTGGGGGCCAGCGTTCGTGGCGAGGTTGATGCCAGCTTGCGCTCTGCGACCATTCGCAACCACTCGGCCACTCACTTGCTGCACAAAGCCTTGCGCATGGTGTTGGGCGATCACGTGCAGCAGAAAGGCTCACTGGTAAATGCAGAACGTCTGCGCTTCGATTTCAGCCACTTCGAGCCTCTGAGTGCTGATCAGTTGGCAGAGGTGGAGCGTCTGGTTAACGAGCAGATTCTTGCTAATGCGCCGACGTACGTTGAGCAGATGAGCCTGGAGCAAGCCAAGGCCAAAGGGGCTGCGGCGTTGTTTGAAGCCAAGTATGCGGAAAATGTTCGCGTATTGACGATCGGTGCTGACGGCTTTTCGATTGAACTGTGTGGCGGTACTCACGTTGCACGAAGTGGTGATATCGGCTGCTGCCATATCGTCAGTGAAGTAGGTATTGCCTCTGGCGTGCGGCGCATTGAAGCCATTACCGGCGAGAATGCGTTGGCGTACTTCCGCGAGCAGGAAGCGCGCGTGCAGCGGTTGGGTGATCGCTTGAAAACCAAGCCCGAGCAGGTGGAAGCCCGCGTCGAGTCATTGGTCGAACGTAATCGCAGCCTGGAAAAAGAGCTTGAGCAGTTGAAGGCTAAGCTTGCAAGCGCTGCGGGTAGCGACATGCTGAGCCAGGCGCAGGAGATCGGCGGCGTTAAGCTGCTGGCGACTCAGTTGGAGGGAGTATCCGGTAAGGATCTGCGTGGCGTGCTCGACCAACTTAAAAACAAGATTGGCTCTGGCGTTATTATCCTGGGCGTTGCCGATGAGGCGGCGGGCAAGGTCAGCCTGATTGCAGGCGTGACTCAAGACCTGACCGAGCGCGTTAAAGCCGGTGAGCTGGTTAACCATGTCGCCTCGCAAGTTGGCGGTAAAGGCGGTGGTCGTGCTGACATGGCGCAGGCGGGTGGCAGTCAGCCAGAAGCGCTGGCTGGCGCGTTAAGTAGCGTCCCCGCATGGCTGGAAAACATACTTAGCTAATCACAAAGGCCGGTGGCAATTAACTGCAACCGGCCTTTTGCTAACTTAATATAATTACTTTCATCCCCCATTCCCGGACGAATAGGAAAAAACGGCATATGGCACTATACGTACAGAAGTTCGGTGGCACCTCGGTAGGTTCTGTTGACCGTATCAAAGCCGTGGCGGAAAAGGTCAAGGGCTTTCGTGACCAGGGCCACCAGGTCGTGGTCGTGGTCTCCGCCATGAGCGGAGAGACCAACCGGTTGACCGATATGGCCAATGCGCTTAATGATGACCCTGCCCCGCGTGAAATGGATATGCTGCTCTCGACCGGTGAGCAGGTAACGATTTCATTACTCGCCATGGCGCTCCAGCAGGTTGGCGTTGCGGCCACTTCGCACACCGGTGCCCAGGTCGGTATTCATACTGACAATGCTTACACCAAAGCGCGTATTCAGCGCATTGAAACCGAAGACCTTAAGGCTGACCTCGACGCAGGCAAGGTCGTGGTTGTGGCTGGTTTTCAGGGCGTTGATGAAGACGGCAATATCACTACGCTAGGACGTGGTGGCTCGGACACTACCGGGGTAGCGCTTGCTGCGGCACTCGGCGCCGATGAGTGCCAGATCTATACTGACGTTGATGGGGTTTACACCACTGACCCCCGCGTATGCACCAAGGCACAGCGCCTGGAGTGCATTACGGTGGAAGAAATGCTGGAGCTTGCAAGCCTGGGCTCCAAAGTACTGCAAATTCGTGCGGTAGAGTTTGCGGGCAAGTACAACGTTCCCCTACGGGTACTGTCGAGCTTTGAAGATGGCCCCGGTACCCTAATTATTGCAGATGCTGACCAAGACGAGGACTCCATGGAAGAACCGCTGATTTCCGGTATCGCGTTTACCAAAAATGAAGCCAAGCTGACACTGCTGCACACGCCCGATGTACCAGGTGTTGCGTCGCGCATTCTTGGCCCTATCGCTGATGCCAACATTGAAGTCGATATGATCGTGCAGAACGTAGCACCGGCGGGTGACTACACCGACTTTACCTTCACCGTGGCGAAGGGCGACTACAAGACCACCAAGAAGCTGCTTGAAGAAACGGTTATTCCTGACCTGGGCGGTGGTGAGCTGCGTGGCGATGACAATATCGCCAAGGTATCCCTGGTCGGTGTTGGCATGCGCTCTCACGCCGGTGTTGCCTCGAAGATGTTCCGTGTTTTGGCTGATGAAAACGTCAATATCCGTATGGTTTCCACCTCTGAAATTAAAATCTCAGTGGTGATTGATGAAAAGCATATGGAACTTGCCGTTAACGCGTTACACAAGGCATTTGGCCTGGATAAGTCAGATATAGAATCTGAATAACATTTCTGCCTTAAACCTTCTACGCTGAAGAGGTACTCGCTACTTGCTGGTGGTGAGCTTTCTTTCAACGGGAGGTTTAGTTGTCATGGAGTCAGAGGCATTGGTTAGCGCGCCGCTATGCCGCATAATGGCTTAGTGGCGCCTCTGGTGGACACAACCCGTTGTATAAAACGTCTGAGAAGGAGATCAGCCATGCTCATCCTAACCCGCCGAGTTGGCGAAACATTGATGATAGGTGATGAAATCACCGTCACAGTGTTAGGTGTGAAAGGTAATCAAGTGCGTATCGGCGTCAATGCGCCGAAAGACGTGGCTGTACACCGTGAAGAGATCTATCAGCGCATCCAGCGCGAGCGTAGCAGTGAAGAAAGCGAAGCAGAATAAATGGTCGCTTTTATCGCGCCCAATACAGGGCGTATCAACGGTAAGATGAAGCTGGCGCGAAAAAAATCGGCATAGGACTAGACAGCAGTCGCTGAAATCGGTAACATTCGCGCCGTGCTGTTGAGGAGAGGTGGCCGAGTGGCTGAAGGCGCTCCCCTGCTAAGGGAGTATAGGGTTTATAGCCCTATCGAGGGTTCGAATCCCTCTCTCTCCGCCAGCCGCACATTAGAAGATGCGCCCGTAGCTCAGCTGGATAGAGTACCTGACTACGAATCAGGGGGTCGGAGGTTCGAATCCTCCCGGGCGCGCCATCTTCTAACCTGATGTAAGGCGGAAGCCTATAAGTATTTCATTACAAGTATTTAAGCATAAGCTCTTCATCATGTTTAGTAATGAGTATTTACATCACTAAAGCGCCCGTAGCTCAGCTGGATAGAGTACCTGACTACGAATCAGGGGGTCGGAGGTTCGAATCCTCCCGGGCGCGCCAGATTCTAAACCCGTTCTCTTTTATGAGAGCGGGTTTTCTGCTTTCTAGCCTGACCAAGGCGGCTCGCGCTTTGGTTTTGGATCGTTTTAAGCGCCCCGCATTGCGAGGGCGCTTTTTTTTGGTCAATGCTCTTGCTTAGTGGCAGCTGACAGCCGCCTCAGGGTGCGCTGTGTCGATGACCAGGCTTTTAAGCAGGGTATCAAGGTCTGTTAGGCGTTTAACGCGCTGAAAGTGCTGGTTGGCTTCTTCATTGCCCTGGCGCATCTGTGCGAGCCACTGCTTTACCAGCGAGACCACAACTCGGTCGGGTAGATGCTGCCGCTGAAGGTGCGCGTACTCCTTGATCACGCTGGCACGCATTGGCCATGTGGTTTCAGGCAGTCGTTCGCCGGTTCGCTGCCAGTGCCGGATACGTGGCGCAAGCCAGGGGTCTGCTAGCGCGCTACGGCCTAACATCACATCTCTGCAGCCTGACAGGGTGCGCGCTTTCCAGTACGCCTCCAGCGTCCATATATCGCCATTGGCAACCACGGGTATCGATACCTGCTGGCGCACTCGGCCGATCCACTCCCAGTGGGCCGGAGGGCGATAGCCTTCATCACGTGTGCGGCCGTGAACAACCAGACGAGCGGCACCGCCTGCCTGGGTCGCCTGGGCGCAGGCGACGGCTAAGCGCCGGTCTGAAAAGCCCAGGCGGATTTTAGCGGTGACCGGAATTTGACCCTCAAGTGCTTCGGAGACGGCCTTCACTGCCTGGTAGACGCGTTCAGGGCGGCGTAGTAACGAGGCGCCTCCATCATGCCGATTAACCAGCTTGGCCGGGCAGCCGAAATTCAAGTCCACGCTGACAGCGCCTAGCGCTAACGCCTGGCGAGCATTTTCAGCCAGCGCCTTAGGGTCAGAGCCAAGCAGTTGCAAATGCACGGGAATGCCGCTGGCGGTCGCAACAGGGCGGTTGGTAAGCTCAGGGCAGTGCTTGTAAAACACTCGGGGCGGGAGACGCGTGTCGACCACGCGGACAAATTCGGTAACGGTCCAATCAAAGCCTGCCTCACGCGTTAATAAGTCGCGGGTGAGGGCGTCGATAACGCCCTCCATCGGGGCGAGGCCAATTTTTCCGTTTTGTAGTAAATTAACAACCATGACTTCCACTATGGCGCGATTGCGTTTTATGCTGGGTGTGGCAGGTTAGTGTATTACTTTGACGGCGCCAAGGGACTTTTAGAACCCTTTAAGCGTTAATTTATGCTCTACAACAAGAGAGACATTATGCAGAATGCAGAACTACTCCAGGAGGGGCTCGCAATTATGGGGCTTGGGATGGGCTTTGTTTTTGTTTTTCTTACTATTTTAGTCATTAGCGTTACGTTGATGTCAAAACTGTTGGGACGTTTTCAGCCGACGCCTGTGCCGACGTTGGCAGGTACAAAGCCTTCGTCTGCTCCCGCGTTGAGTGGCGAGGACGAGGAAGTGACTGCAGTTATCAGTGCTGCGGTGCATCGTTACCGCTCATTAAAGCGTCACTAATCGGTAATTTTTTAGTCAGCCTATCCCCTTATTTGCCTTTATTTTGTTAGTTTTACTACATATCAATAATTTTAACGTGTGAGCTACTGCTATGAATGAGACAAAACGCCCGCTGGGAATTACCGATGTGGTACTGCGTGATGCCCATCAATCACTGTTTGCGACCCGCTTGCGTCTGGACGACATGCTGCCCATCGCTGAAAAGCTGGATCGTGTTGGCTACTGGTCGCTAGAGACCTGGGGTGGCGCCACCTTTGATGCATGCATTCGTTATTTAGGCGAAGACCCATGGGAGCGCATCCGGGCATTAAAAGAGGCGATGCCCAATACGCCTCAAGCCATGCTGCTGCGTGGTCAAAACCTGTTGGGCTATCGCCACTATGCGGATGACGTAGTCGATAAGTTTGTCGAACGGGCCAAAACCAATGGCGTTGATGTATTCCGTGTGTTTGATGCCATGAATGACCCGCGCAACCTGGAGCGCGCGATTACAGCGGTTCGTCAGGTGGGTGGGCATGCGCAGGGCACTATTTCCTACACGGTAAGCCCGGTACATACCCTGGATAGCTGGGTCGATCTAGCGACCAATATTGCCGAAATGGGCGCAGACTCGCTGGCTATCAAGGATATGGCGGGGCTGTTAACGCCTTATACCGCATTTGAGCTGGTAACGCGGCTGAAGAAAAATCTGTCTATTCCTGTTCACCTGCATTGCCATGCCACGACAGGACTTTCCACTTCCACCATTCTTAAGGCAGTCGAGGCCGGTATCGATAACGTCGATACTGCGATTTCGTCCATGTCTATGACGTATGGACATAGCCCCACAGAGTCCGTTGTTGCGATGCTCAAGGATACCGACCGTGATACCGGGCTGGACCTTGAGCTGTTGGAAGACATCGCGGGCTATTTCCGTGAAGTACGTAAAAAGTACGCTGCTTTTGAAGGTTCGTTACGCGGCATCGATTCGCGCATTCTGGTAGCCCAGGTGCCAGGCGGCATGCTGACCAATATGGAAAGTCAGCTGAAAGAGCAGGGTGCGGGCGACAAGCTGGACGATGTGCTTGGCGAAATTCCTCGCGTGCGTGAAGACCTGGGATTTATTCCGCTGGTGACGCCCACGTCGCAAATCGTCGGTACCCAAGCGGTAATGAACGTGATGATGGGCGAGCGTTACAAGTCCATTTCCAAAGAGGTGCAGGCGCTGCTGAAAGGCGAATACGGCGCGGCACCCGCCCCCTTTAACACCGAGCTTCAAGCCCGCGTGCTGGAAGGCGGTCAGCCGATTACCTGTCGCCCGGCGGATAACCTTGCACCTGAAATGCAAAAGCTGGCGGCAGAGCTTAAAGAGAAAGCCGGAGTCGAGCAGGTACGCCTGGCAGAAGGCGAGTGTGAAATAGATGATGTCCTCACCTACGCCCTGTTCCCGCAAATCGGTCTGAAGTTTCTTAAAAATCGTGATAACGCGGATGCTTTCGAACCTGCGCCCCAGGCGGCTGGTAGCGAGCCTGCCAAGCCTCCGGTGGTTACTCAAGGCAGTGCGCCAGAGGCGGCACGTGGCCCTGAAACCTATACCGTAAAACTCAATGGCAAAGCGTTTGTAGTGGAAGTTTCTGAAGGCGGCGATATTGGCCAGGTGCAAGAGCAGTCGGCTGCGCCTGCGGCGAGCCCCGCCCCGGCGGCCAGCCGTGGTGAAGCCATAGAAGCACCGCTTGCTGGCAATATCTTCAAGGTGAATGTGCGCCCTGGCGACCAGGTAGCGGATGGGGAAGTGGTCATCATTCTTGAAGCTATGAAAATGGAAACCGAAATTCGCGCCAGCAGTGCCGGCACGGTATCGAAAGTCAATGTTAGTGAAGGCGACAGCGTAGCTGTTGGCGACGTACTGATTGAGCTTTAAGGGCCTCGGGAATGGATAAGCTAGTCACGTTATGGGAGGGCTCGGGGCTTTATAACCTTGAGCTTGGCCAAGTGGTCATGATCGGGGTCGGGCTGCTGCTGCTCTATTTGGCGATCCATAAGAAATTTGAGCCGCTGCTGTTGGTGCCGATTGGTTTTGGGGGGATTCTTGCCAATATTCCCGAAGCTGGCCTTGCGATTTCAGCGCTGGACCAGGCCATTGAGGTTGGCAAGCCTGCCGTGCTTCAGCAGGTTGGTGCCGCGCTGGGCGTAATGCTGGATCCTTTGGCAGGTATTGATGCGTGGCGTGAAACGCTCAAAGTAGTTGCCCATGGTGAGGTAGCGCCAGAGCAGCTGCGTGCCGCTAAGGATATTGCGACAAGCGTCGGTTACAGCAATGGCATGCTGTATAACTTCTATTCAGTGGCCATTGCATCGGGTATCGCGCCGCTGTTGATCTTTATGGGCGTGGGTGCCATGACTGACTTTGGCCCGCTGCTTGCCAACCCTCGTACGCTGTTTCTAGGTGCTGCGGCCCAGTTTGGTATTTTCGCCACGCTGTTTGGTGCTGTTGTGCTGACCTCCATGGGCATCATGGACTTCTCGCTGAACCAGGCGGCAGCGATCGGGATTATCGGCGGCGCCGATGGGCCAACGTCTATCTATGTGTCCAGCGTGCTTGCGCCAGAGCTATTGGGTGCTATCGCGGTGGCGGCCTACGCGTACATGGCGCTGGTGCCGTTAATCCAGCCACCTATTATGCGGCTGCTAACCACTAAAAAAGAGCGTCAGATAAAAATGACGCAGCTGCGCCCCGTCTCCAGGCTGGAAAAAGTGATTTTTCCTCTCATGCTGTTGATCCTGGTCGCGCTGTTTCTACCCGACGCAGCACCGCTTCTGGGGATGTTTTGCTTTGGTAATTTGATGCGCGAATGCGGCGTGGTAGAGCGGCTTTCGGATACCGCCCAGAACGCGCTGATCAACATCGTGACGATCGTTCTAGGGCTTTCTGTTGGCTCAAAGCTGATGGCGGAAAGCTTCTTGACGGTGGAAACCCTCGGGATTCTAGGGCTGGGTATTGTGGCCTTCGGAATTGGTACCGCCGCCGGCGTGTTAATGGCCAAGCTGATGAACCTAATGAGCCGTATGCCGATTAATCCGCTGATAGGTGCTGCCGGGGTATCCGCTGTGCCTATGGCGGCGCGTGTAGCTAATAAGGTCGGTCTGGAATCCAATCCGCATAACTTCTTGTTGATGCATGCGATGGGTCCAAACGTGGCAGGGGTAATTGGTTCTGCCGTGGCTGCCGGGGTAATGATTAAATATTTGGGATAAATAGACAGGATTGACGGGGAAGCAGAAGTGCCCCATGCACGGCTTACGGTTTACTCCGTAAGCCGTTTTTGGTTCAGGGGGCGGGGGCGTTTACTGGGGTAACGTCCAGCGTGCACTTTAGGCGATTTTCCAAGGGGGAAAGGTCGAACGTATGGTCGCGGGGCCAGCCAATGGTGAGCTGAACACCTTCGCCATCGTAGTTGACGTGTTCAATGGGGATGGCCTTTTCGTCGCACCAGGCGCGGGCGATAGCCTCGCTGGCAAAGGTAAGGCGTAGCGTGTAGGCGTCTCGCTCAATCACTTCACGCGTCGGTAAGGTTTCCAACGCATGGCTGATGGCTTGAGCGTAAGCCCGTGCCAGCCCGCCGGTGCCTAGCTTGGTGCCGCCGAAGTAGCGCGTCACGACACCGCCGATTTCACCCATTTGGCTGCCTTGAAGTACCTGGTACATTGGCCGACCGGCCGTGCCGCCAGGCTCGCCATCATCGGAAAAACCAATCAGTGTTTGCTCCCCGGGCGGCCCAGCAATATAAGCCGTACAGTGATGGCTGGCATTGGGGTGAGCAGCTCTTTCCGCTTCAAGAAGTGCACTAAAAGCGGCCACATCTGGCGCATGGCATAGCCACGCCAGAAACTGGCTTTTTTCGACCTCTATCTCGGCGGTATGCCACTGCGAGGCAGCTAAATCAGGAACTTGATAACGCAATCAGTGCTCCATAAGGCCATAAGAATTGGCAGCAAGGTCGTTGGCACTATCCTGCGCCACACCCATTACCATTCCTAACACTTGAATATCGCGATTGTGCAAAAAGAGATCCGGCGCTTGGGTGTCGGCAGGCCATAAATGTACGCCAAAGCGACTGATCGAGAGCTGCTTCAACGCAACAGGCTGCTGATTGATGTGAGCGACGGCGGTTTCTTCGTGGGTATCGCATTGAAAACGCCGAATAATAATGACATCTCCATCAAACAAGTTGCAATCACGCATTCGGTTACCACGTATTTTTAGGGCGTAGGTATTGTGGCGCGTTCTGCGTGGTGCTGTTTTAAAGGCGCGTGCCGATTGAATGCCTTTAGGTGCGCAGGACGCGCTGCTCAATACGGTAGAACCGGCGTGAGTTGGTGCTGACATCGATATATTCATAGGAAATTCTCCAATGCAGCGCCCTTTCCCTAGGCGTTTAGTAGTGGCAAGCCAGCAGGTTGTTGGCATGTCTTTTCATACAGTGTTTTAGTATACAGCTGTTTTTGCATACAGTGGTAGTGCTGTTTTTATCCAGTGCCTTTGGCTATTCAAAATGCTGGTCCCGTCGGCACGCTTGGTGCATTCTCACGGCCGCTGCGATTGGCTGGAGATAACGTGGCTTTCCGTGTAGAGTTTTGGCTAACTATCAACCTGTTGGGAGACACCTTTGAGCCTGTGCCTGCAAGCACGACAACTAGCCTGTGAGCGTGATGGGCGCTGGCTATTTGAAGGGCTCGATCTCACGATTCGCAGCGGTGACATCGTTCGAATTGAAGGCCCCAATGGCAGCGGCAAGACCACGCTGTTAAAGCTGCTGGCAGGTCAACTGAGTGATTACCAAGGCGAGCTTTTCTGGAACGGCGCGCCACTTCGCAAGGTGCGTGAACATTATCTGGCCAACCTGCTGTATCTGGGGCATTCGCCAGGCATCAAGGCTGGGCTTTCACCGCTTGAAAACCTGGCCTGGTACCAGGCGCTAAGCGGCGAGCGGGGGAATGAATCGCAGCGCCTGAGCGCTTTGGAGCAAGTAGGGCTTGGCGGTTTTGAGGACGTATTGGCCGGCCAGCTTTCGGCGGGTCAGCAGCGCCGTGTGGCGTTGGCCCGGTTAACGCTGACGCGCCGTCCACTCTGGGTGCTTGACGAGCCGTTTTCCGCCATTGACCACCAAGGCGTAGCCGCGCTTGAAGCGCAGCTTTCAGCTCATGCTCAAGCCGGGGGGAGCATTCTGGTAACCACTCACCATGGGCTGAATGCTTCGCCCGCCGCTCGCTGTATTCAACTGGGGTAGACAATGACGCAGGGGCAGAAGGCGACCACTACACTACTTGAAACGCCGGTGCCGGGCGGGCTGTGGATCGCCTTTACCGCTACCCTGAAGCGTGATGTAACACTGATGTTCAGACGCCGCGGCGAGCTGTTCAATCCGCTGGTCTTCTTCGCGCTGGTGATAACGCTGTTCCCAATCGGCATTTCACCCGACCGCGCCGTACTTGCGCTGATCGCGCCAGGTCTTTTGTGGGTAGCGGCACTTCTGGCGGCGCTTTTGTCGCTGGATAGCCTGTTTCGCACCGATTATGACGACGGCAGCCTTGAGCAGATGCTGCTCGCGCCTCAGCCGCTAGCCGCGCTTAGCCTGGCCAAGGTGCTGGCCCACTGGTTGTTGACCGGGCTGCCGCTGGCACTGGTCGCGCCGCTTCTGGGTGTGATGCTGGCCCTGCCTCCGGGCAGCTACGCGGTGCTTGCGCTTTCGCTTTTACTGGGCAGTGCCAGTTTGAGCCTGCTTGGCGCGATTGGTGCGGCGTTGACCGTCGGTATCGCGCGAGGCGGTGTACTGCTGTCGCTGCTTATACTGCCGCTGTATATACCGGTGCTTATTTTTGGGGTCGGGGCGGTGCAGGCTGCTGTCATCGGTGAAGGTGTCGCGGCGCACCTGGCCATGCTCGGGGCCCTGCTGGCCGCGTCGCTACTGTTGGCTCCCTGGGCGATTGCCGCCTCGCTACGCATCAGTATCAACGGTTGAGGACAGAACACGCCATGTGGACCTTTATTCATAAATGGGGCTCTCCCAAATCGTTTTATGCAATGAGTGCAAAGGTGCAGCCCTGGTGCTGGGCAGTCTCCCTGGTACTCATTGCGACCGGTACGGTATGGGGGTTAGCCTTTGCACCCACCGAGGTGAATCAGGGGCAGGGCGATAGCTTCAGGATCATTTATGTCCACGTGCCCGCCGCCTTTCTTGCCCAGTCGGTGTTTGTTTCGATGGCGGCGGCGAGCCTTGTCTTCATGGTATGGAAGATCAAGGTGGCGGATATGGCCGCGACAGTTATGGCGCCGTTTGGGGCGGTGATGACGTTTGTGGCGCTTTTTTCCGGGGCGGTGTGGGGTGTCCCCACCTGGGGCACTTGGTGGATGTGGGATGCCCGACTGACCTCCATGCTGATTCTGTTGTTCCTGTTTCTGGGTGTGATCGCCCTGCGCAGTGCTTTTGCCCGTCGTGAGGGGGGATCAAAAGCGGCTTCGGTACTGGCCATGGTTGGGGTCATCAATATTCCGATTATCAAGTACTCGGTGGACTGGTGGTTTACGCTCCACCAGTCGGCGACCTTTACGTTGACGTCGCGGCCCCTCATGCCCACGGAAATGTGGCTGCCGTTACTGATCATGGTGCTGGGCTTCTACTGTTTTTTTATCGCTCTCACACTGATGCGTACGCGGAGTGAAATCCTGCGTCGGGAAATTGATAAGCGCTGGGTCAGGGATTTGATCAGGGAGGCGCGGTAATGGCATTTACATCGTTTGGCGCGTTCTTGGCCATGGGCGGACACGGACCTTACGTGTGGGCGGCCTGGGGCGTCACGGCACTTTTGATGGTTGCCTGCATCATTCATGCTCGTTTTGAGCGCCGCCAACTGGCCAGTGCTGTAAAACGCCGTGCCCGGCGTGGTGACCGTCATCCACCCCATCAAACGAGACATGCTGATGACACCTAAACGTCGCCAGAAGCTGGTGATCATTCTCGGCGCGCTGGCGCTAGCCGCCGTGGCGGTAGGCCTCACGCTCTACGCCCTGCGCGCTAATATCAACCTGTTCTACAGTCCGGTGCAGATTGCCCAGGGTGATGCGCCCATCGAGCGGACAATCCGTGCAGGCGGTATGGTAAAGGAGGGCACGGTTATCCGTGACCCGCAAAGCCTGAACGTCGAGTTCCTGGTAACCGACTACGTGGACGAGCTTGCGGTGGCCTATAACGGCATCCTGCCGGATCTGTTTCGCGAAGGGCAGGGCGTGGTGGTGGTAGGCAAACTGTCTACAGATGGGCGGTTTATCGCTGACAAGGTGCTTGCTCGCCACGATGAAAACTACATGCCGCCCGAAGTGTCGCAAGCGTTAGAAGAGGCAGGCTACTCGCCTGCTGATTATCAGGGCCAACCGGTTGAAGCAGCCAAGCGTGAATAGGTTGAGCCAATGTCCTATACCCTAGAGTCCGTGTCATGCTGGAGTGCCGATGTTGGTAAAACTGATCCCTGAGCTTGGGCACTTCGCGTTAATTATTGCCCTGCTAATGGCGGTATTGCAGGGCGTAATGCCATTAGCCGGAGCTGCCACGCGCAGGCCGCTTTGGATGGCATATGGTCATCCCATGGCCACGGGGCAGTTTCTGTTCATCGCGGTGGCTTATGTGTGCCTAACCGCCAGCTATGCGGTGGATGACTTCAGCGTGGCGAACGTCGCCAACAACTCCAACTCGCTGTTGCCCTGGTACTACAAGCTCAGTGCGGTGTGGGGCAACCATGAAGGGTCGGTGCTGTTGTGGAGCCTGATGCTGGCGGGCTGGGGGTATGCTGCTTCGCGCTTCTCAGGCGGCCTGCCTCGCGACATGGTAGCGCGGGTACAGGGTGTGATGGGCTTGATTAGCGTGGGATTTTTACTGTTTATCCTGCTGACGTCCAATCCCTTCGAGCGGCTTTTGCCCAACGTGCCTCACGATGGCGCGGACCTTAATCCGCTGCTTCAGGATATTGGCTTGATTGTTCACCCGCCGATGCTCTACATGGGCTATGTCGGGTTTTCCGTCGTGTTTGCCTTCGCCATTGCCGCGCTGCTGGGGGGGCGGTTGGATGCGGCCTGGACGCGCTGGGCGCGCCCCTGGACCAATATTGCCTGGGCCTTTTTGACGGTGGGTATTGCATTGGGCAGCTGGTGGGCCTACTACGAACTTGGCTGGGGAGGCTGGTGGTTCTGGGACCCGGTGGAAAACGCCTCGCTGCTGCCCTGGCTAACCGGCACTGCGCTGATCCATTCGCTGGCTGTCACCGAAAAGCGCGGCTCGTTTAAAAGCTGGACCGTACTGCTGGCCATTTTTACCTTTTCGCTATCGCTGCTGGGTACCTTTCTGGTGCGTTCTGGTGTGCTTACCTCGGTGCACGCGTTTGCCAATGACCCCTCACGCGGCTTGTTTATTCTGGTGCTACTGACGATCACCGTGACGCTTTCTCTACTGATATTTGCGCTGCGCGCGCCCCGCGTGAGCCATCATGCGAGCTTCAACTGGCTATCACGAGATTCGCTGCTGCTTATCAACAATATTCTATTGGTCATCATGACCGTGACTATTTTGCTGGGCACGCTCTACCCGCTGATTTTAGACTCGCTCAAGCTGGGTAAAATCAGCGTGGGCCCACCGTACTTTAATGCGCTTTTTGTACCGCTGACGGTTGTGATGTGTCTCTTTATGGGGCTTGGTCCGGTCGCTCGCTGGAAGAACATGTCGGCCAGTGAGCTGTGCCGTAAGCTGTGGCTTGCTGGCGTCGCTGCGCTGGTGCTGGGTATGGTGTTGCCGCTGATATACACCGGTGAATGGAACCTGTGGGCCTCATTGGGTATTGTGGCTGCGCTGTGGATCGTGCTGCCGATTGGGAAGGACATGTGGGATAAAACCCGCCACGGCGCCAGCCGCCTGGCGGGTTTGCGCAAGCTTTCCCTGGCGTATTGGGGCATGGTGCTCGGGCATGTGGGAATTGCAGTGACGATTATTGGTGTGGCCGTGGTGTCCAACTATGCCACTGAGCGCACGGTGCGTATGGCGCCGGGCACCGAGCTTGACGTCGCGGGCTATCAGTTCACGTTGACGGAGCTTAAAAGCCGCCGAGGCGCCAACTTTATGGCCGATACGGCCGTCATTCAGGTGCGCAATATCGAATCAGGGCATGGTTTTATTATGCGCCCTGAGAAGCGCTTTTATCTGGCAACGGGTATGCCCATGTCCCAAGTCGCGCTACGCCCCGGCTTGTTTCGGGATCTTTACGTTGCCATGGGTGAAGATTTGGAGGATGGCAGTTGGGCCATGCGTATTCAATATAAGCCTTTTGTACGCTGGCTTTGGTTGGGCGGTTTGTTGATGGCGTTAGGCGGCATACTGGCAATAGTGGATAAGCGCTATCGCCGAACCAGAACGGCCGACCGTGCCGACGTGGCCCGCTCGCCCAAAACGCAGGAAGCCGCGCTATGAGCCGTCGACTATGGCTGTTACTGCTACCGCTGGGTTTTCTTCTGGTGGCGCTGTTTTTATATCAGCGTTTGCAGCATGACCCGTCAGCCCGGAACTCGGCGCTGATGGCACGTGAGTTTCCGACATTTGAGGCCACCACGTTGCGTGATGAAGGCCGCCTGGTCGATCAAACGCTGCTCCAAGGGGAGGTCTCACTGGTTAATGTGTGGGGCGAATGGTGCCCGGCCTGCAAGCAGGAAATGCCCCAGCTTTTGGCATTGGCCGACCAGGGGGTTCGTATGGTCGGGGTGAACTATCGCGATACCCGCGAGAAGGGAATGCACTTTTTAAACGAGTTTGGCGACCCGTTTGAAGTGAATATCTTTGACCCTGATGGCAGCCTGGGCTTTGATCTCGGCGTTTATGGCGCGCCGGAAACGTTTCTGGTTGATGCCGAAGGGATAATTCGCTATCACCATAAAGGCGATATCTCGCCTCAGGATATGGCCGAGCGTATTTTGCCGGAGGTCGCCAAATGGCGTTAATACGTACCCTGGCCGTGCTCTTCCTGCTGCTGTTGTCGGCAAGCGTTGTGGCGGAGGGAATCGAACTGCGTGAGTTTGACGACCCGGTGCTGGCGCAGCGTTATCACGCATTAACCGCGTCCATGCGCTGCCCACTGTGTGAAAACCAGGCCATCAATGATTCGAACTCGCCTATCTCCGCCGATATGCGGGAACGGGTGTATCAAATGCTGCAGGATGGGCGCTCCGATAGCGAAGTGATCAATCACATGGTAGAGCGCTTTGGCGACTATGTTCTCTATAATCCGCGCCTGGAGAGCCGTACCTATCTTCTGTGGGGGCTGCCCATCGGGTTAGGCGTCGGGGGTGTTTTGATCGTGCTGCTGATTGTACGCGCACGGCGCCATGCGTCTGCCAAGGCGCTAAGTGCTGAAGAGCGCGCTCGGCTGGGTGCGCTGATTCAGCGCAGGAGATCCTCATGACGCTTTTATGGGTCGCCATGGCGATTATCATGTTGCCAGCGATTGTCTTGCTACTTTCCCCGCTGCGTAAGGCGCATGCGCTTTATGATCAGCAACGTGCATATGAAGCCAACGACACTTCGGCCGAGCAGAACGTGGCCATTTTTCAGCGTCGGCTTACCTCGTTAGAGACGGCTCATGCGCGTGGCGATGTTAGTACCGCGCAGTTTGAAGAAGGAACGCTGGAACTTGAGCGTAGCCTTCTGGAAGATACTGCCACGCTGGCCGTACGACCGCTACAATCGCCCCTTGCCGGGCGTTTAGCTGTGCCATTGATTGCCTTGAGTGTGGTGGCCATCAGTCTTTTTTGGTACCTGGAAGAGGGGGCCGAGGGTGATCTTGCCCTGTATGGCGTTCAGCAGGAATTACTCAACGACCCCGGCGCTACTCCAGACACGTATATTCGTCGTATGGAAGAGCAGGCCGCGCTTCAGCCGGGCAATGCCAACGTGTGGGCCTCGCTGTTTCCGCTGTATCGCGATACCGGCCAGGAAGATAACGCCATCGATGCGCTGGAACGGCTCATCGCGCTGGAAGGCCGGCTCCCTGCACTGCTCGCCCAGCTTGCGCAAATTCGCTTCTTTATGGCAGGGCGTGAGCTGACCCCGGATGTGCAGCGTTTGGTGAATGAAACGCTGGCTCAGGACCCACGCCAACCAACGGTGCTCGGTCTGTTAGGCATTCACGCGTTTGATAACGGCGATTACGAGGGCGCAATGGACCGCTGGCGCCGCGCGCTGGCAACGGTCAACGATCCGAACACGGCCGACTCGCTACGCGAAGGTATCCGCGCGGCCCAGGAACGCCTGGCCGATACATCCGAAACAGCGGCGGCTGATGAGCTCTGAGCCAATCACCGCTGCCGAAGTCGTTATGAATCATGTATTTTGAATACGTCTCATGTTTATAAATAATTTTTTGTAGGATTGGCATGCGCTTAACCTCTATCCGCCTTGTTGGATTCAAGTCGTTTGTCGATCCGGTCACGGTGCCCTTCGACGGTAATATGACCGCGATTGTCGGCCCCAATGGCTGTGGCAAGTCCAATATTATCGACGCCGTGCGCTGGGTGATGGGCGAGTCTTCCGCTAAAACCCTGCGTGGCGAGTCCATGGCCGACGTTATCTTTAATGGCTCGACCGGGCGCAAACCGGTGGGCCAGGCGTCTATTGAGCTCAAGTTCGACAATCGCGATGGCACCATGGGTGGCGTGTATGCCCAATACGCGGAGATCGTGGTCAAACGGTTAGTGACTCGTGACGGCCAGTCCAACTACTTCTTCAATGGCCAAAAGTGCCGTCGACGGGATATCGCCGACCTGTTTATGGGCACCGGGCTTGGCCCGCGCTCCTACGCGATTATCGGCCAGGGCATGATCTCGCGATTGATTGAAGCTCGCCCCGATGACTTGCGCTCAACGCTTGAAGAAGCCGCGGGCATTTCCAAATACAAGGAGCGCCGCCGCGAAACCGAAAATCGTATGCGGCGCACCCAGGAAAACCTTGAGCGTTTGGACGATATTCGCGAGGAGCTGGATAAACAGCTTGAGCGCTTAAAGCGCCAGGCCGAGGCGGCCAAACGCTATCAGGAGTTAAAGCAGCAGGAGTACCGGCTTAAAGGCGAGCTGGCACTGCTACGCGGGCGCACCTTGCGGGCAGAGCAGTCGCAGCAGGAGAGCCGGGTTCGTGAGCTGGAAATCTCAGTTGAAAAAGATGTGTTTGGCGTACGCCAGTGCGAAACCCGCCTGGAGCAAGCTCGTGAGCAGCACGATGAGCTGGCCGAGGTACTGGAGCGCCACCAGCAGCAGTTTTTTGAAACCACCACGCGCATTGCACGGCTGGAGCAGGATCAGGCTCACCGGCGTAGCCGTGAGTCCCAGCTAGCCAACGATATTGCCACTGCACGGCGCGAGCTGGATGAGCAACGCCTGGTGAGCGAAGGCGACCGAGAGCGCCTTGCGGCCATCGACGAACGCTTTGAGGATCTGGCGCCCGAACACGAAGTGCTGGAAGAGCAGCTGGACGCCCTGGAACAGGCCTTGGCCGATGCTACCCCCGCCATGGAAGCCGCCGAGCAGCAGTGGTCGGACGCCGAAAATCGCTGGCGCGATGCCAGCCGCGAAGCCGACCGCAGCCAGGACCAGCTACGCGATTTAGAGCAGCGTATTCAACGCTTACAGGCAGAGAGCCAGCGGCGGCGCCAGCAGCGCGGCGATTTGGCGGACTTGAGCGCGCTACGCGAAGAGCACGCTCAGTTCCAGGCACAGTTGGAAGAAGCTGAAGAGCGTTCCGAAGCCTTCACCCAAACGCGTGAACAGTGGCAGCAGCAGTACAGCGATGCCAAACAGCGTTATCAACAGGCAACGCTTACCCGTGATGATAAACGCGCTGAATTGAGCCAGCGCCAGGGTGAGCTGGCCTCGCTGCAAACCTTGATGGATGCCGCGCTGGCCGACCATGACCCGGACATGGAAGCAACCCTGGCAACCCACGGGCTAAGTAATGCCCCTCGCCTGGGGGAAACCCTCAGCGTGACACCCGGTTGGGAGACGGTCATTTCCTGGCTGTTGGCGCCCTGGTTGAATGCTCGCCTGGTCGCAAGCCACCAGCTTGCCGCACTGCCGCAGGCGCTGGCTACCGACTGGTGTTTGATTGATGAGCAAGCGCCCGCCGCTTCAACCCAGGGCCAGCGGCTGGATTCACTGGTAAGCGGCGCTGGTGCGATAGGTGCATGGTTAGCAAGTATTCACTACGTTGAGTCCGGCGCCGAGGCTGAGCAGCTTGCGCCCGGCCTTGCAGCGGGAGAAAGCGTTGTTAGCCGTGACGGCGTTTGGCGGGGGCGCGGCTGGCTGCATCAGCAGGCCAATGGCGAAGGCGTTGATGCCTTACTGGTAACGCGGCGCCGTTTCAAGGAGCTGGACGCCCTGCGCGAGCAGGATGAAGAAGCGCTGGCGCTGGCTGAAGAACAGTGCGAAACGACCAGTGAGACTATTGAAGCCCTGGAGCTTTCCCGTGAACAGCAGGCTGAGCAGGAGCGTGGCCATGCTGCAAGCGTTCAGCAGTTGGCCATTAAAGAGCGTAGCGCTGCCCAAAAGCTGGAGCATTTGGAGAGCCGGGCCACCGAGCTTGATGCGGAGCTTGGGCAACTGCAAGAGGATGAGGCAGCGTTAACGCTTACCCTGGAGGAGCAGCGTGCCCGCTGGCACGTGGCGATGGAAACGCTGGAAACCACTGCACAAGCACGCGAAGAGGCCAGCGAGCAGCGTGGCCGCCAGCGCGAACAGCGCGACCAGCTGACTCAGCAACACGGCCCGTTAAAAGCACAGCAGCAGACGTTGGCATTAGAGCGTGAACGGTTAACCGCTGAGCGGAGTAGTTTGCGCGCCCAGCAGACGCGCTCCAGCGAAAGCGAAGAGCGCTTGACGCTACGCATAGCAGAGCTAGAAGAGTCACGGGAAACGCTACTTGAGCCGGACGAGTTGGCCGGTGAAGAGCTTGAAGAGCTACTACATCAGCGTGAGCAGCAGGAGCGCCGCCTTAACGAAACGCGCCAGCAGGCCCAGTCGCTGACAGAACAGCTGCGCAATGATGAGCTGGCCCGCCAGCAGCACGAACGCAATCTTGAACAGAGCCGCGAGCAGCTTCAGCAGCGGCGTATGGATGTTCAGGCGCTGGCGCTAAAAGCGGCCACGCAAGATGAGCAACTGGCCGAACTGGGGCATGACGCCGATGCCCTGGCCGAGAACCTGCCAAGCGATGCCAGTGAGCAGGTTTGGCAGGAGCGTTTGGAAAGCACTGGCGAGAAGATACGCCGCCTGGGCGCCATTAATCTGGCAGCGATTGAGGAGTACGACCAGCAGGCCGAGCGACGCAACTATTTGGAAGCCCAGCACGCCGAACTGACCGAAGCGCTGGAAACCCTGGAGCGAGCGATCAAGCGTATCGACCAGGAAACGCGGGTACGTTTCAAGGAAACGTTTGATCAAGTGAATAGCGGTTTGCAGGAGCTCTTTCCCCGCGTGTTTGGCGGTGGGGCGGCCTGGCTAACGCTTACCGGTGATGATCTTCTGGAAACCGGGGTGGCGATCATGGCGCGTCCGCCGGGTAAGAAGAACAGCACGATTCATCTGCTCTCCGGTGGGGAAAAAGCACTGACTGCGCTTTCGTTGGTGTTCTCGATCTTCCAGCTCAACCCTGCGCCGTTCTGTATGCTCGATGAAGTTGACGCGCCGCTGGATGATGCCAACGTGGGTCGATATGCCAAGCTCGTAAAAGAGATGTCGGAAAACGTTCAGTTCATCTATATCACCCACAACAAGATTGCCATGGAAGCCGCCGAGCGCCTGATGGGGGTGACCATGCAGGAACCCGGCGTGTCGCGCCTGGTATCGGTGGGGATTGATGAAGCCGCCGCGTTGGTGGATTAGGCGAATTAAGGCAGAATTTTCTTAGCCTTCGCCTAGCTCACGCATCACTGCATACAGCCTGGATTTGGCTTCAAAGCCTACGCCTGGAAGATCGGGCAGGCCGACGTAGCCATTTTCAACCTGAATGCCGTCAGCGAAGCCACCAAACGGCTGGAAGACATCCGGATAGGATTCGTTGCCGCCCAGGTGCAAGCCTGCGGCGATATTCAGTGACATTTGGTGGCCGCCGTGGGGTACGACGCGGCGCGATGACCAGCCAAGCTCATCCATCACGTTCAGCGTGCGCATGTACTCCACCAGCCCATAAGAGAGGGCGCAGTCGAACTGCACGAAATCGCGATCGGCACGCATGCCGCCATGGCGTAGCAGGTTACGGGCGTCCTGGTGCGAGAACAGGTTTTCGCCGGTCGCCATGGGTAATTCATAGTGGTTGACAAGCTCCGCCTGAAGCGCGTAATCCAGCGGGTCACCGGCTTCTTCGTACCAGAAGAGGTTATAAGGCTTCAGCGCTTCGGCGTAAGCGATTGCCGTTTTCAGGTCAAAGCGCCCATTGGCATCTACCGCCAGGCGGCTGCCATCGCCAACGACTTCAAGCACGGCTTCGATACGCCGAATATCTTCTTCAAGCGGGGCGCCGCCAATCTTCATTTTTACCACGTTGTAGCCACGCGCCAGGTAGCTACGCATTTCGTCCTGCAGCCTGGTGTGGTCTTTACCAGGGTAATAGTAGCCACCAGCCGCATATACCCAGACCTTATCGTCGGCCTGGCCGTTTCGATAACGCTCGGCAAGCAACTGGTAGAGCGGTTTGCCCTCAATTTTGGCGACTGCATCCCAAATTGCCATGTCGATCGTGCCTACCGCGACCGAGCGCTCACCGTGCCCGCCGGGCTTTTCGTTTTTCATCAGGGTGTTCCAGATAGCAAACGGGTCCAGGTTGTCGCGGGCGTGATCAATGAGCGTGTCGGGGTTGGCCTCGGTGATTCTATCCAGAAAGCGGTCCCGCATGAGCGCTCCCTGGCCATAGCGCCCGTTGGAGTTAAAACCGTAGCCAATCACGGGTTTACCGTCGCGTATCACATCAGTGATGACGGCCACGACCGAACAGGTCATTTTGGAAAAATCGATATAAGCGTTGGCAATCGGGGAGGCAATCGAAACGGTTTTCTCGCGAATATCCACAATACGCATGGCAAGCTCCTTGGTGGTTAAGTGCTTAACCCTATGCGTGACAAGGGGGGCTGCCCAATGCTATTACTAGGTGCTCCCATGCTGAAACGGCATTGCCCCATGGAACTCGTCTGGTTAGAAGACTTTACCGCCCTTGCCGAGCACGGCAGTTTTGTACGTGCTGCAAACTCCCGACATATTACCCAGCCCGCGTTCAGCCGACGGATCCGCGCGTTTGAACAGTGGATGGGCGTTAGCCTGTTTATTCGCACCCCACAGGGCACCACGCTCACCGACGCCGGTAAACACATACAGGCCAGTGCGTTTGACGCAATTGGCCGACTGTACCGCTTGCGGGCTGAAGCACAGCAAATTGCCGGGGAAGCGACCCGAACGTTGCAGTTTGCAGCGACGCACTCGCTGTCATTTACGTTCTTCCCCCGTTGGATAAGAGCCCTGGAGCAGGGAGCGCCCATGGAGGCCGTGCGCCTTCACTCGGATACAATGTCCACGTGTGAGCAGTTGTTGTTACAAGGTGACTGCCAGTTCTTGTTAAGCCATCGGCATTGCGCTGTTCCCTCACGGTTATCGCCTGACCAGTTTGAGAGTATAAAGGTGGGCGAGGATTCGCTGATTCCACTGGTGGGAAAAGAATTAAGCAGTTCTCAGTGCCTGGAAGTGTTGCCTTACCTGGGATATACCGATGCTTCGGGATTAGGCCGTGTTGTTAACCACTGGCTTAATGAAAATGCCACTTCTCTTATAAGTGCACCTCGCTTTACCAGCCACTTGGCTGCGGTGTTGATGTCCATGGTGTTGGAAAATAAAGGCCTGGCATGGATACCTAAAAGCCTTTCAGAACAAGAGATTAGCGATGGAAGGTTGGTGCGTGCATTAGATGATTCGTGGGACATCCCGTTAGAAATACACCTGACCCGACCACGTGTATTAGCCAGCCACTTTGCGAACGCATTCTGGCAAAAGCTGTCCAACGGTTAAGCAAATAACTGCTACAACTGTTAACAAATTGAGTAGAAATAATAAAAAAATGTGTAAAAACGCTCAACTTATCTATATTGATCATTATAAAATTGTGGTTAATGCTATGGTAGGTTTACCTTGAACTAGTGTGGCTGAGCTGGATTAAAGCCTTTTGCTGTTTTTATATACAGTAGTGGCAGGTTGGTTGTTAAGCTCGCTTCGCTTTAAGGATTAAGTAAACATTAAGTAAGATAGATTCAGTACATATACACTAGGATTAAAGAGCAGATTCACGACCTGAATAATAGCAACTGAGTCTGATCACGATGAACGTCAATATTGCTTAGAAAACGTCAGGAACTGTACTTAGGAACTGTGCTTAGGAACCGTGCCATAACGTAGAAATCGCTAAAAAATGGCTCTATTTATAGTAACCGCGCTATGCTAGTGGTATTTATTTACCACCTGAAAGGTTTTCACTCAGGTATGGCGCTTTAGTAACCGGTTAAATGACCCATGGAATGTTCGACATGGAACTAAGAGAATGGTTAATCATTTTAGGACTGGCGTTGGTGTCGCTCATCGTAGTCGACGGTGTGCGACGACTCCAACGCCAGCGGCGCGTCCCTCGTCTGGACCAGGCGGTTAAGGACCTTCCCGAGGCGAAGCTAACCGAGCTGGATGATGAGGCTAAAGAAGCCGAAATTAGCTGGGAGCTTCCGAACGGTGGCGCACGTGTCGTTAAACCTGCGGACTATAGTGGGGTCGGCGCGAAACCCAAGTTGGAACGTCAAGACCATCCAGGGCCTTCCAGAGTGCTATCCGAATTTAGGCGCTCCTTTGCCAATGCGGTCCCTAAGCGTAAAGCGACTACTCCGCCAGTGGATACAGCAGCATCTGCACAGCCTCAGCGCCAGGCCGCTGCGCCTAAAGCACACCCGGCTGACATTGATCGTCGAGAGCCAAGCATCTTCCCGAATAGCGACGCTCCAGCGGACGTGAGCCAGGTTGAACCCCAGCCAACGGCACAAGCCAATCCTGTTAACACTCAGTCGGTAGACAAAACAGCGTCAGAAGCGCATGCGCCTATTGCCGAGCAAGTGCCAACCCAAAGCAAGCCACACACTGGAGAGCCGTCTATCTCCCTATCTACTGCCAACGAAGAGTCCGTTGCTGCGAAAGAAGAGTCAGTCGCGGTGAATGAATCCGTCGCGGTGAATAAGGAGAGCCCCGCTGAGCCGGTCCTCGCTGTTGAAACAGACGCCGATCCTGTGTTGCGTGCAGAGCCAGAAGATGCCGCTTCGGCCAGGGCGCCCAAGCGTCGTCAACTGCGTGAAGATACGGCCGGCGAGTATGACGAGCTGGATGATGATGCCGTTGATGAGTATCGGCTGGTTGATTTTGAGGGTATGGGCCGCTCGCTTAAACGTCGCCTGATACAGCGTCGCCAAGAAAAAGCCCGTAAGAAAGCTGAAAAGGCCAAGCGTGCTGAAGCCGCCGCCAAGCTGAAAGCAGAGCGCAAAGCGCTTGAAGCCGAACAGCGCCGCGAAGCAAAAGAAGCCGCCGAGGCAGAAAAAGCCCGCATTGCCCAGGAGCAGGCCGAAGCTTGCGAAGCCGCCGAAATTGCTGCGGAAGCGCAACGGGCCGCTGCACGCCATGACGAGTCTGAACCTGCTTATGCGCATGAAACATCAGCGGATCAGTACGATGACTATGAAGCCTACGATGAAGCGCCGGTGCGTGGCTCGCGTGATAATGTCGTACGTGCTCACCCAACGCTTGAAAAAGCGTTGCGTCATGATGTGCCGGGTGAACATGCCAAAGAAACATTGACCAACGCCGATGAGGTGGTGGTTATCAGCGTGCTCTCCCGGGACCCGGAAGGCTTCGATGGCAGCAAGTTGCTGGATCTCATTATGGCGTGCGGCCTACGCTACAGCCGTGCCATGGGTGTGTTCCACCGCTTTGAAACAGAAAGTGACGACAGCGAACTTCAGTTCTCAATGATTAACGTGGTTAAACCCGGCACATTCCCTATTGAAGAGATGGGTGAGTTTGTAACGCCAGGGATCACCTTCCTGATGCCCTTGCCGGGAGCGGTCGACAGCTCTGCAGCCTTTGAAGCCATGGTGGAAACCGCTATGGTCGTGGTTCGCCATATGAGTGGCGAGCTGAAGGATGAAAATCGCAGCGTCATGACGGCTCAAACCATTGAGTTTGCCCGCCAGCGGGTGCATGATTTTGAACGCCGCCACCGCTTGCATCGCCACATGCAAGCCCACTAAGTAGCGCTTGCTGTTAAACACCCGCCTTCTTGCAGAAGGCGGGTGTTTTTGTTCCAGGATGTGTCTTTTTTGTGATTGATTTTAGCCCGTACGATGGAAACCAACGTTAATGAGTCAGCCTGACCCCCAAGTGCTGGAAGCAGTCACCCAGCTGCGCGCCGAGCTTGATGAAGCCAACTACCGTTACTACGTATTGGATGAGCCAACGTTATCGGACGCTGACTATGACCGGAGACTGCAACGCTTAAAGCAGCTGGAAGCTGAAAACCCAACGCTCGTCTCTCCGGATTCACCGACTCAGCGCGTGGGTGCGGCCCCTGCTGATGGCTTTCCTTCGGTCGCCCACGCCATCCCCATGCTCTCGCTGGATAACGCGTTTAGCGGCGACGACATCGTGGCCTTTGCTGAGCGCGTCGCAGAGCGCTTGGAGTGCGCAGCAGATGACGTTGAGTTTACCTGTGAACCGAAGCTTGATGGCGCTGCGGTATCGCTGGTGTATGAGCAGGGCGTGCTGGTGAGTGGCGCCACCCGTGGCGATGGCCGCACCGGGGAAGGCATTACCTCTAACCTGCGTACGCTGCGCTCGGTGCCTTTAAAGCTAATGGGCAAGCACATTCCTGAGCTTTTGGAAGTGCGCGGTGAAGTCATCATGCGCCACCAGGGGTTTGAAGCGCTTAACGAGCGTGCACGCGAGGAGGGCAGTAAGGTATTTGCCAACCCGCGTAACGCCGCTGCCGGTAGTTTACGTCAGTTGAACCCCGAGATTACTGCTACCCGCCCGTTGGAGTTTCATGCCTATCAGGCGGCGCGTCTGGAACCGGACATGGGCGACACCACGCATAGCGCACTAATGGATCGACTGGTAACGCTGGGCTTTCGCGCCAGCGCGGAGTTAAAAGTGCTGACCGGCTCGCAGGCGGTCGTTGAGTATTGCGAGCAGTTGGGTGAGAAGCGCGACCAGTTGGGCTACGACATCGACGGCGTGGTGATCAAGGTGAATGCACTGCGCTATCAGCGTGAGCTTGGGTTTGTGGCTCGCGCACCCCGCTGGGCAACGGCGTTTAAGTACCCCGCTCAGGAAGAGATCACCACGCTGAATGACGTTGAGTTTCAGGTAGGCCGTACGGGTGCCATCACACCAGTGGCAAGGCTTGAACCCGTTAGCGTTGCAGGCGTTACCGTTTCCAACGCGACGCTGCACAACGCCGATGAAATCACCCGCCTGGATGTCATGATTGGCGATACGGTGGCTATTCGCCGCGCAGGCGATGTGATCCCCCAAGTGGTCCGGGTCGATAAGGAAAAACGCCCAATAGACGCGCAGCCGATTGTGTTCCCCGAGCACTGCCCGGTGTGCGGTTCGGATATCGAACGCGTGGCAGGCGAAGCGGTAGCGCGTTGCTCGGGTGGGCTTTTCTGCGCTGCCCAGCGTAAAGAAGCGCTCAAACACTTCTCCAGCCGCAAGGCCCTGGATGTAGATGGCCTGGGCGTCAAACTGATCGACCAACTGGTAGAGCTGGATTGGGTGAAAACACCTGCCGACCTGTTTCACCTGACGGTTGAGCAATGGCAGAGCTTGCCGCGTATGGGCGAAAAATCGTCCATTAATCTGGTCAACGCGCTGGATAAAGCTCGTCATACGACGCTCGCTCGGTTTATCTACGCATTGGGTATTCGCGAGGTGGGTGAGGCCACCGCTGCCAATCTGGCGAGCCATTTTGGAACGTTGCAAGCGCTTCAAGCAGCCGAACAGGCAGCGCTTGAGGCGGTCAACGATGTTGGCCCCATTGTGGCGGCCCACGTACACACCTTTTTCCGCCAGCCCCATAACCAGGAGACCCTTGCTGCCTTGATTGAGGCAGGCGTCACCTGGCAGGAAGCCGACGTTACCCAAGGCCCTACACCGCTAGAAGGCCAAACCTGGGTGCTGACGGGCGCCATGGAAAGCATGACCCGTGACGAGGGCAAGGCTCGGCTACAGGCGCTTGGCGCCAAAGTAGCGGGTAGCGTTTCGAAAAAGACCACGGCGCTGGTCGCCGGTGAAGCGGCCGGTAGTAAGTTAACCAAAGCGGAACAGCTGGGCGTAGAGGTTGTGGATGAAGCCACCTTTATTGAGCGCCTTGCGCAGTGGGAGCAGAGCGAATGAGCCGTTTCATTGAAGTACCCGCCCGCATGTTGCCGCCGGAAACCCTTGATGCGTTGCTGGAGGCGTTTGTTACCCGGCAGGGTTATGACACCACCGATACCGGCACGGGGATGAAAGGGTGGGTCGACGAGCTGAAACAGCAGTTGGCGCGCAGTGAACTGATTATTGCCCATGACCTCAAGCTTGAAATGACCGAAGTAATGACCTTGGCGCAGTGGCGTTCCTTCGGTCGTGATCTGGCAGATGATGAGGAAGAGGGTGACTACTGACCGCGAATAATCGCGCTGATAATACGTCGCCCAGGATGAAGGTGGTCGACCAACTGAGCCTCAAGCGGCATGGGGTCATCAAGCAGTCGGGAGGCAATAAGCTCGGCGCATAACGGCGCACTGGAAAGCCCGCGGGAGCCGTGGGCGGTAGATATCCACAACCCTGGGTAGTGCTCACCCGGGGCGTTTGGCACTCGCGAGGCGTCTTTTGCCAGCACGGCATAGGCTGTCTGCCAGGCCGAGGCGTTGGGGACTGGGCCTGCATAGGGCGTTTTATCAGGGCTTGCCGCGCGTACCGCCGCACGTCCTTCAAGCGCCTGTGGAGTCAGGTGGGTGCCTGCGCTTTCAAGTTCTGCCACCAGCGCTGGAAGCGTTTGGCGAAGCTCATCAATATTGCGCTGGTGGTCGGTATCGGTCACGTCGGTAGAAGCATTGTTGGGCACGAAGCTTGCCCCAAAGGTAAGCACCCCTTCAATGGCGGGCGACACATAGCCACCGGCGCATACCACCCGCTCAGGGCCTTTTACGCCGGCGGGCAGCCTCACTTCACTGACCTGGCCGCGCACCTGTTGGAGCGGCAGGCTGGCCGTCTGAGCATACGTATTGGCGTAGTGAGCGCTTGCAATCACCACCTGGTCTGCACTTATCGTATTTCCATCAGCAAGTGCGAGCTGCCAGCGGTCATTTTCACGCGTAAGGGACGTAACATCGCCCTGTCTCAGCGTGATATTAGGCGTTTGGAGTAAGTGCTCACATAGCGCTTTGGGTCGCACCCAGCCTGCGTGTGGATAAAACAGGGCGTGTTCGGCTTCAATGGCCACACCGGCTTTCTCACTCAACCCTTGGGTAAGCGGCGACACCACGCTTTCGGGAAGCGCATGCTGCTCGCTAAAGCGCTGCTGGCGCTTGGTCTCTTTCGCGTTGGTGGCCAGTTGCACGACGCCGCAGGGCTGCCAAAGCGTTGGAACCTTGAGCTGATTAAGCCAGCGCTGGCTGTATAAAAGGCCGGAGAGATAAAACCGGCTTTGGTGGTTGGTGTCGGCCGCAAGCTTCACATAAAGCGCCCCCTGGCGATTACCCGAGCCGCCTGCGCCGGGTGTTTCGCGCTCGATCACCGTCACATTAACGCCACGCTTGGCAAGTGCTGCCGCCACGCTGCACCCAGCGATCCCTGCTCCGATAACCGCTACCTTCTGCGTGGGAAGAGGCGCTGGCGGCGTAAACCAGGGCGCTGCCTCACGGCGCTTATCGGTAGGCGGTGTGTCAATCATGCCTGCCAATATTTCGCGCTTACGCCCGCAGCCCGGGACTTTTTTCCAGCTAAAGCCTGCCGCTTTCAAGCCCCGCTTAACAATGCCCGCACAGGTGAACGTGGCAAAGGTGGACCCCGGCCGAGAGCGCGCCGCCATGGCTTCAAACAGCTCGGGCTGCCACATTTGTGGATTTTTAGAAGGCGCAAAGCCGTCCAGAAACCAGGCATCGACCTGACCATCTAACAGCGCCAGCCGCTCGGTGGTATCGCCATAATGCAGATCCAGCGTCACGCGGTCGCTCAGGTGCAGGCGGTGTACGCCGCTAACGGGTGAGGGCCACTGCTCGCAAAGCCGCTGTGAATAACCGGCAAGCGACGGCCAGGCGCGTAGGGCGCGCTCAAGCGACACCTGATCCAGGGGATACTTTTCTGTGGATAAAAAATGCAGCCGCGCCCCAGCGGCCGCGTGCTGCTCAAAGCAGGCCCAGGCACACAGCATATTAAGGCCCGTGCCAAAGCCGGTTTCCCCGATCACAAAGGCGCGCGTGTTTTCCCAAGCGGCAAATCGCTCAGGCAAGCGGTTGGTATTTAAAAAAACGTGCTCGGTTTCTTCAAGACCGCCCTCACGGGAAAAGTACACGTCATCAAAATCATCCGAGTGCGGTGAAGTGTCACTCCAGGAGAGTAATGGCGCGCTTAACGCCGCTAAAGGGGGTAGATCAGTAAGGCGTTGAGGCACGCGGATATCCGTAATGACTGAAGTGGTTAAAAAATAATCAATTTGTTAATCAGGGCGCTATCTCTGGCTTAGCGAAAAGCGTCCGCCGGGTTTGCACAGAGTTTTCCACAGGCTCTGTGAATTAGCAGGCGGACCCTCCACACTCGCCCTAATCGGTCAAGGCAAAACTTTCTTGAACGGCTTAACAATTACCTTGGCATAGACACCCGCAATGATGTATGGATCGGCGTCAGCCCAGCCCTGAGCGGCTTCCAAACTGTCGAATTCAGCCACCACCAGGCTGCCGCTAAAACCCGCGTCGCCGGGGTTTTCAGCATCCGCAGCGGGGTGCGGGCCCGCGAGCACCAAGCGACCTTCATCGCGTAGCGTTTCCAAGCGTGCCAAATGGTCCGGGCGGGCCGCCAGGCGGCGTTCAAGGCTATTCGATACGTCTTCACTAATAATGGCGTAGAGCATGGGGATAACTCCTTAAAAGCATGTAGTAAAGCGCCCTATGCAGCATTGACCGCATCCACATAAGCGCGCACCATGGCGAGCGTTTGTAAATCGTCCCACGCGCAGCGCTGTGAACACCAGGTCTTTTGAACACGGCACATTATGACTGTTCGTGGTAGACATCCCTATTCTGACAAACTCGCCACATGACGTCATGCCCATGCCTCTACTTCCTGCAACGTTACTTCCTGCGGTGTTTGATGCCGATCAGCGCTATACGGCTGACCTGCATATGCACTCAACGGCGTCGGATGGCGCGTTAACCCCCACGGAGTTGGTATCTCTGTGCGCAGCGCGTGGCCTTACCCACATGGCGCTGACAGACCATGACACCATGGACGGCATCGACGAGGCCGGGAAGGCGGCGGTACAAGCCGGACTATGCCTGGTGCCTGGCTGCGAGTTATCCACTCGCTGGCAAGGCATTAACATCCACGTCGTGGCGCTGATGCCCGGTGGCCTGCAAGGCCCGCTGGTTGAAGGGCTTGAACAGCAGCGGCTGGCGCGTATTCAGCGCGCAGAAGTGATCGCCGAGCGGTTAGAGAAAGTGGGGCTTAAAAATGCCTTGGAAAAAGCCCGTGAGCAGGCAGGCAGTGACCGCCCGCTAGGCCGACCTGATTTTGCCCGCGCGTTAGTGGCCGAGGGGGTTGTGGCCGATTGGGCCACTGCGTTTAAACGCTACCTTGGCAGCGGTAAAAAAGGCGATGTTAAAGCTCACTGGCCAGAAATCAGCGAAGTCGTCGAGTGGGTGGTGGCCTCTGGTGGCGTTGCGGTGATTGCCCACCCTTTACGCTACGGCTTAACCCGGCGTAAGCGAGGGCAGTTAATGGATACCTTTCAGGCCGCAGGCGGTGACGCGGTTGAATTGGTCAGCGGCCAGCAGAATCCGGATGTCACAAGGGACCTGGCCCGTCAAATGGTCGAACGAGGGCTTTACGCCTCGTTAGGCAGCGACTTCCACTTTCCCGGCAGCCACGCCGCACCAGGCAGCATGAGCATGGTGCCGCGCACGGCCGCGCCGCCCATTTGGCAGCACCCTCGCTTAGCGCATTTACGCGATGCCCCCGCTGGTCCATTAGCCGCTGCGTCAGCTATGGTATGAGTAAGCGTTTGATAAAAGCGAATACCCTAATGGACTGAAACGCGCCCACGGGCAGGAGTAGACAATGAGCCAATATTTCCAGATTCATCCAGAAAACCCACAAAAGCGCCTGATTGATCAAGCGATCGAGATTATTCGCAAAGGCGGTGTGGTGGCTTATCCCACTGACTCAGGTTACGCGTTAGGCTGTCATCTGGGCGAAAAGAAGGCCATTGAAAAGATCAAATGGTTGCGCTCGCTGGATGACAAGCACAACTTTACGCTGATGTGCTCGGACCTTTCGGAAATTGGCACCTACGCCAAGGTAGATAATGCGGTGTTTCGGCTGCTGAAAGCGCATACACCAGGACCGTACACCTACATTCTGGATGCCACGACAGAAGTCCCGCGCCTGCTGCTGCACCCCAAACGTCGCTCCATTGGCGTACGCGTACCTGATCACCGGATTGCTCATGCGCTACTGCAAGCGCTTGGCGAACCGCTAATGAGCGTTACGCTGATTCCGGTGGGGGAGGATCTGCCCATGAGCGACCCAGAGGAAATTCGTGACCGCTTTGAAGCGCATTTGGACCTGATTATTGACGGTGGCGCCTGCCACCTGGACCCCACCAGCGTCATCGACCTGCGAGAGCTACCGCCCAAAATTGTCCGTGCCGGACGCGGTGACACGGCTCCCTTCGCCAACTGACTTACCCACGCCATGCTCTGGCAGCTGCCAGGCATGGCGCGATCTGTTTATCTGCACTCCCGATGTAAATCTATCGTCACCTTTCATGCCAGTTATACTCTATTTTTATTATTTGAATGACCAATAAAAATAAATTAGGCTAAAAACGCCAAATGTTCATAATAATTTTTTATAAATTGAGTGGAATTCGCTTTCCGCCCGATCATCATAAAAAATGGAGAGTGCTTAATGACGATGTTCCGTTATCGCAGTGCCGTTATTGCTTCGGCTTTCGCAAGTCTGGCAGCGTTACCTGTGTCTGTTAATGCTGTGGCCAGCGACAGTGCCGCTTGTGAGATGAATGAGTACGCAATGGGGCTTCGCTACCAACAGCAGGCTGCCGAAGTCATCGCGTTGCAGCGGCAGGGGTTCGAGCTGGCAACGTACCGCTTGAAGGACCAGATAGCTGCCCATGGTGAAGACGCTGAGCTGGCTATCATTACCGATCTTGATGAAACCGTTATTGATAACAGTGCGTTATTGGTGCGCGATATGCAGGCGTGTCACGACTTTACGACTTGGGACACGTGGAAACACTGGGAGCGCGAAGGTGAGCCGAGCCTGATTCCGGGCGCCAGAGCTTTTTTGGAATTTGCTGATGAGCAGGGCGTTGCCATCTATTATGTCTCTGACCGCTATGAGGAAAACAAGTCGGCAACGCTAGCCACTCTGGAGACGTTAGGGTTACCCCAAGTGTCCGAGCAGAGCGTTATGCTGCTGGGGCCGCCCAAAGGCGAGCGTCGGGCCGTCGTGGCCGAGCAGTACGCGCTGGTGATGCAACTGGGCGATACGCTTCACGACTTTTCTGACGTGTTTGCTGGCGTTGAGCTGGAGGAGCAGAAACGGCTGGTAGATGAAAACGCTGAACGGTTTGGGCAGGACTGGATCGTGTTCCCCAATGCGACCTATGGCAGCTGGCGCAACGCTGAGCTTGATGCCTGGCAGGCTCCCTTCGAAGACAATTAAGCAAGACATTAAGCAGAGGCCGCCTGAACCGGCGGCCTTTTTCGCTTGAGGCGATTACGTCTCTTCAGTCTGTTTCTCTTTGCGCGGGTCTTCACTGTTTTCATCCAGCCAGGTGCCACAACGAAGGCAGTAGAGTGCGTCTTTTTCGTGCCGGTCGTGGCCGCATCCTGGGCACGCTTCATCGGAGTAGCGGTCTTCACGGATTGAGCGGATCACCTGGGCTGAAAAAATGCCGGTAGGCACGGCGATAATCGAGTAGCCAATCAGGATGAGAAGCACAGTAATCGCTTTGCCAAGCGCTGTGCCCGGCACGATATCGCCATACCCCACTGTGGTAACGCTGACCACCGCCCAGTAGATCGACATGGGAATACTGGTAAAGCCGCTTTCCGGCGACTCGATGGTATACATCAGCGCGGCAAACATGGTGACAACCATAAAAATACTGCAGAAAAACAGCAGTACCTGGCGCACGCTACGCTTTAATGCTTCGATCAGCAGTCGTCCTTCGCCCACAAATTCCATCAGGCGCAGGATACGGAAAATGCGCAGCACGCGGAGTATGCGAATAATCACCAGCGCATGAAAGCCGGGCATCAGCAGTACCAGCCAGGCTGGCAGGATGGAGATTAGATCGACCACGCCATAAAAGCTTTTCAGATAGATAGTAGGACGTTCAAGGCAGTAGATGCGTACCGCAAGCTCTACGGTGAACAGAATCGTAAAGCCCCACTCCAGGTAGTAGAAAAGCCAGCCATACTCTTGGGAAAACTCCTGAACACTGCCGAGCAGAATGACGGCGACGCTGCCCAAAATCATCACAATCAGCGCAATATCGAATCCTTTGGCAGTGGGCGTGTCGGACTCGAAAATAATGTGGAACAGCTGTGTGCGAAGCCCTTCAGCGGCAGGGGTCAGGTTAAAACTCATGGCGATCCTGATGAAATGAGCAATCACTTATCACAGTGATTAGGTCTATGGGCAAACGTGCTTGAATCTATCTAAAACAACGTAAAGGTTAGCTTAGCTCGCGTTGCAGCGCTAAACGATGGGAAAGCGTCAGGAGCGTCACGCCATAGGCAATACGGGGTTGACCAGCGTCATCTAGCGCTGTGGATAGGTGAGCCGCCTGGGCCTTCATGTCCTCAGGCAGTGATGCGTGTTCGGCCAACCGGGTCAGTGCCTCATGGGTAAGGTCCAGGAACGGGCGCTGCTGGCTGTCGTGGTAGGCATCAAGGGCAAGCGTTGCCCGGTGTAGCCATTCAGCAGGTGTCGTTGCGTTAGGAAGCGGCCACTGTTGGGCGCGCAAGGCGTTACCCCGCGATGCCTTGCTGCTATCAGATGGGCGAAGCGGAACCTGTTCTGCCAGCGCAATCGCCAGCGACCAGAGCGCTTGCGGGTCACCGTTTTTAAGCTCCAGTTCTACTTCACAAATGGGTGTGCGGTAGTCACCACTTTCAACTTCGCCTTCATCCAGTACCAGCTCAATCTGGCTGCCCTGCCAGTCGAGCTGCCAGCTATATCGGGTAAAGTCGGTGCGCAGTATGGGAGCTAGATGCGTTAGTCGTTCTCTGAGCACTTTGTGGGCAGGTCCATTATTGACCGGCTCGTCGCTGAAAGGTGGCAGTGCGGCGAGACCTGTCTGGTCGAGTTCAGCGCATGCGACCGGCCACTCCCACTCCTGGCGGCTGGAAAATCCGCCACCCCCCTGGCCCGCCGTTTTTACCGTTTGCAGCACGCGGCCATCAACTTGACGAAGACGCACCGCGATTCGTGCGTTGGCCATGTCATGGGTCGGTGTGTCGAAGTAGGTATTGGCTAAGGTCTGGATTAACGGTGTTTTTGTGTCGAGAAAAGGGTGGTGCTTGAGCGCCTCAATACTGGCTTGGGCAAGCGCAAGCTTTATCTCTACTTCGATTGGTGTTGCATTTTTCATGACAATAGCCACTCTTAAACGTGAAGTACTGGTTAAATTTTTGCTACCAATATGAAGTTTTCATGACGGCGGCGAGCGCACTCTTTATACTGGCGTCGCCATTTCCAGGCTCCCCCGAAAACAGGCTAAAAGGCTCTATGGTTACCTCCAACCCTTTTTCCGCGATGTTTGGCCGCTCGCCATTCCAGCCGCTGCTGGCCCACATCGTCAAGGCCAATGAATGCGCCGACCAACTGTTACCGTTTTTTGAAGCATCGCTTGCTGGCGATTGGGATACCGCCACTGAGCTGCGTGAAAACGTAACCCGTTTAGAACACGAAGCGGATGTGCTGAAAACGGATCTACGGCTCAACCTGCCCAGCACCATGTTTCTGCCGGTTTCACGGTCTGATCTACTGGATTTGATTAGCGTCCAGGACAAAATCGCCAACAAGGTGCGCGACATTACCGGCATTATGCTAGGCCGTAAAATGCGCGTGCCTGATGAGCTCGCTGATCCGATGCGCGATTATATGGCGACTAGCGTGGCATGTGTGGCCCAAGCGCGCCAGGCCCTTGAAGAGCTGATGGAGCTTTTAGAGTCAGGCTTTGGGCGTAACGTCGCGGATGTTATGAGCAACATGATCCGTGAGCTGCATAACCTTGAACACCAGGCAGACAGTCAGCAGGTGGCCATTCGTCGCCAGCTGTTTCAGCTTGAAAGCCAACTACCGCCCGTCGATGTGATCTTTCTTTACAAGATTATCGAATGGGTGGGTGAAGTGTCTGACCGTGCTGAGCGCGTAGGCAGTCGCTTGCAGATTTTGACCGCACGCTAAGGGAAACCAATGCAAATTATTGCCCAGTACGGCGAGATATTTATTATTCTGGCCTGTTTATTTGGCTTTTTCATGGCGTGGGGCGTCGGCGCAAACGATGTTGCCAACGCCATGGGAACGTCGGTGGGGTCGAAAGCGATCACCATCAAGCAAGCCATCATCATTGCTGTTATTTTCGAATTTTTAGGTGCCTGGCTTGCCGGTGGTGAGGTTACCGCCACCATTCGTGGCGGCATCATCGATCCCAACCTGCTTGAAGCCAACCCACAGTTTTTGGTTTACGGCATGTTGTCGGCGCTGTTGGCGGCAGGCATTTGGCTGATGGTCGCTTCTGCCCGTGGCTGGCCGGTGTCGACCACACACTCCATTGTTGGTGCCATCGTCGGTTTCGCGGCGGTAGGTCTAGGCGTTGATGCGGTGGCCTGGGACAAGGTCGGCCAGATTGCCTCTAGTTGGGCTATTTCTCCGCTGATTGCCGGTACCATCGGCTATATGCTGTTTAAGTCGGTACACCACTTGATTTTCGAGAGTTCAGATCCGTTAGCGGCGGCCAAGCGCTATGTGCCGGGCTATATATTTTTGGTCGGCTTTATTGTTGCCATGGTGACGCTGACCAAAGGCCTTTCCCATGTTGGTCTGCATCTTAGCTTCAGCGAAAGCCTGCTGCTTTCGATTCTGATTGGTGTGCTGATCATGGGCCTTGGCATAGTGATGCAGCGGCGTATCAAGTACACCAAGAACGCCAATGACCACTTTGGCTATGCCAATGTTGAGCGTGTTTTCGGCGTGCTGATGATCTTTACCGCGTGTGCCATGGCCTTTGCTCACGGTTCCAACGATGTCGCCAATGCGGTGGGGCCGCTGGCCGCCGTCATAAGTGTCGTGCGCAGCGAAGGTATGATTGATAGCGCGGCGTTGGTGCCCTGGTGGGTGCTGATATTGGGCGGCGCGGGTATCGTCGTTGGTCTGGTGACGTATGGGCGTCGGGTAATTGCGACCGTGGGCACCGGGATCACCGAGCTCACTCCTAGCCGTGGCTTTGCCGCAACGCTTGCCGCGGCGAGTACCGTCGTCGTTGCCTCGGGCACGGGCCTGCCAATTTCAACGACCCATACGCTGGTTGGCGCGGTGCTGGGTGTCGGGCTGGCGCGCGGTATGGCGGCACTTAACCTGCGCGTTATTGGCACCATTGTTGTCTCGTGGTTGATTACCCTGCCCGCCGGTGCAGGCTTAGCGATTGTGTTCTTCTTTATGTTTAAAGGCATGTTCGGCTAACGGTGTAACAGGCGGCACCACCCGGCGCACGCCCGCACGGAAAGCCTCAAGATCAGCGGCACCTTCATGCAGATTTGCGCTAGCCGATTTGCAATAGAAGGTGCCGCTGTTTTTTGCGCTCTGGTAAAGTAGCGCGAGTAGTGTTGTAAACGTCGTTTTTTCTTTCACCTGCTGCCGGAGAGCGGCCCTTGGATAAGCATTTCCCCTTTGTTGATTGGTTTCGTAACGCATCCCCCTACATTAATGCGCACCGGGGGCGAACCTTCGTCATCTTGATTGAAGGCGAAGCCATGGCGTCTGGCCGTGGGGAGCAATTGATTCAGGATTTAGCCCTGCTGCATACCTTGGGCGTGCGCTTGGTGGTGGTATTTGGCACCCGCCCGCAAGTGCAGGAAGCGCTTGGCCAGGCCGGTGTTGAACCCATGCGCATTAACGGACGCTGGGTGGCCGACCGCGCCGTAATGACCCATGTAGAGCAGGTCGCTGCCCACCAGCGGCTTTGGCTTGAAGCACGGTTATCACTTGGCCTGCCCAGCACGCCACTGCATGGCGTAGAGCTTAGCGTGATTTCCGGTAACCTGGTCACCGCCAAGCCCTTGGGTGTTCGGGAGGGGGTGGACTTTGATCATAGCGGCGAAGTACGCCGCGTTCGGGCTGGCGCCATTGAAGGGCTGCTCGACAAGGGCTCGCTGGTACTCCTGCCGCCGCTGGGTTTCTCAAGCACCGGCGAAGTGTTCGACCTGGACGCCGCAGAAGTTGCCCAGCATGCCGCCGTAGCGCTCAAGGCCGACAAGTTGATCCTGCTGGGCGAATCAGAAGGCTTACAGGATGAGGGGGGCGCCTTGCTGCGCCAGCTAACGCCAGGCGATGCTGAACCCCGGCTTGAGAGTGCGCCGCCCGGCAGCGAGCTTGCCCGCCACCTTCAAGCTGCGTGCAACGCTGCACGAGAGGGGGTGGCCCGCACCCACCTGTTGTCGTGGCGCAATCACGATGCGCTGCTGGGTGAGCTTTTTACCCGCGACGGCGTGGGCACCATGATTACCCAGCACCGCTACGAGCAGCTACGCCCGGCTAAACTCAACGATATTGCAGGGCTTCTGGAGTTGCTTGAACCGCTGGAGCGCCGTGGCATGCTAGTGGCGCGCTCGCGTGAGCGTTTGGAGCATGAAATTGATGACTATATGGTTATCGAGCGCGATGGCATGGTGATTGGCTGCGCCGCGCTGCACGTATTCCCTAACACCACGGTTGCCGAGTTGGCCTGCGTAGCCGTGCACGGTAACTACCGTGGGGGCGAACGCGGTGAGCGCTTAATGGAAGCGCTGGAGCGCCGCGCACGCCAACGCGGTGTTAGCGAAATATTTGTATTAACCACCCACACGGCCCACTGGTTTGTGGAGCACGGCTTCCAGGCCGCCAGCCTTGAAGAGTTACCCCCTTTAAAGCGCGAAGCCTATAACCACGCACGTAAATCGAAGGTATTACTGAAAACGCTGAAAGCTTAGCGAGGTCAGGTCAATAACGTAGCGTGTGGTAAGCGCAGCGCACCCGCGGGAGCAGCGCGCAGCGGTGCCGGGGTTGAAGTTTGATGGTGCATTTGGGCGGCAAAGCCGCCCAGCTCTCTTGCATCTTTTGGCCTTTAACATCTTTTGGTTTTTAACACCTGTGCCTGGCTTACGTATTTAAAATAACCCCACCGTTCAGGTGTAATGCTGTTCGGTTAAGGCTTGCCGGTGACCGAATAGTATTACGCCCTCGGTCGGGCATTTTTTATGGGCAGCATCAATGCTTTTTCCGCCCGAAGCCAACCAAAGCGGTACTGTTCACTCTCGCCGGGGGAGCGCATTCGAGTAGGTATTAAGATGCGCAAGGTGGTCATCGGCGTCCTGCAGCGCTTCTAGCGTGGCAGGGCGGTCACGCTCGGCCAGCAACGTGCAGAGCACTTCCGAAATGGCCAGCGCAGGGGCCAGAGTATGAAAGAAGCTGTAGCTCTCAGTGGCGAAGTAAACCGTATGCTCGGAAATACTCACCAGCGGTGATACCTCGCTATCGGTGATCGAGAGAACCGCCAGGCCCTTATCTCTTGCTAGCTGCGCAAGCGTTAGCGTATCGCTCGCGTAGGGGTTGATGGATATGGTCAGCAGCACCTCATCCGGTTTCGCACGAATCAGGGCATCGCCACCCGTGCCAGCAGGCCCATCAAGATGAACTGAGCGCTCGCCCAGCAGCGACATGACGTAATGAAAATGCCAGGCCACCACATGGCTTGAACGTAACCCCAGCACATAGATTTTTTTGGCTGCAGCCAGCTTGCTGGCCATGGCGGTCAAGCGTTGTAGCGGTTCAGGCTCGCAAAGCGCGGCTATTTGGGCGCTTAACCCGTGCAGCATGTGATGCGCAATATCACTGCCTGGCGCGCTTGCCGCCTGACCATCACGTTGGCGCACCTTGGCCGCAAAGCCATCGTTTCGCTGACGCACCGTTTGTGCATAGTGGGCGCGAATTTCGTTATAGCCCTGAAAGCCCAGCACTTTGGCAAGCCGCGTCATGGTCGCCGGTTGAACCGCCGCCAAGCGCGCCAATTCGCGCATAGACACCAAGGCCACTTCTTCCGGATGCTCAAGCACGTAGCGCGCGGCCTGTTGTAACTGGGTGGACATGCCATCGAACTGCGCAATGATCTGCTCTCTTAACGGATCGTTCTGCGATACAGGGCTTTTTGACGCAGAGCTTTTTGACATAGGGCTTTTTGATGACATAGCAGAGCTGCCTCTTGAAGACGCCCAAGGGCTTTAGATGATTGCGCACAAGGGTAAGGGCGCTTTCGATAAAATAATGATCCAATTGTTTTAATTTTTCAATTAAAGATTGGTGTGTTGCATTGGCGACCTCGGTCGTGTCACTCTTATTCTAAATAGGGTGGTTGATGGTCATCTGAAGAGGAAAGGGCTATGACGCGTATTCTTCATCGCAGTATTGGTCAGGCGTTACCGCATGCGGCGTCAGCGCAGGGCGTTTATATCACTGATACCGAGGGGCGCCGCTACCTGGATGGTTCGGGCGGGGCGGCGGTGACGAGTGTGGGGCACGGCCATCCGGAAGTGCTGGCGGCCATGCGCGCTCAAATTGATAACCTCTGCTACGCCCATACCGGCTTTTTCACCACGGATGCCGCCGAGGAACTGGCCGAGCAGTTGGTGAACCTGGCGCCAGACGGGCTGGATTATGTCTATCTGGTATCCGGCGGTTCAGAAGCCGTAGAGGCCGCGTTAAAAATGGCCCGCCAGTATTTTGTCGAAACCGGCAGGCCAGAGCGGCGGCATATTATTGCCCGGCGCCAGAGCTATCATGGCAATACACTGGGCGCGCTTGCCACTGGCGGCAACGCCATGCGTAGGCAGCAGTTTCAGCCGCTTTTGCCTCAAACGCACCACGTTTCGCCCTGCTACACCTACCGTGACAAGGCAAGCGACGAATCTCCTGAAGCGTATGCCGCAAGGCTTGCCGATGAGCTTGAGGCCAAGATTCTCGAGCTGGGCCCTGAAAGCGTGATGGCGTTTGTGGCCGAACCGGTGGTGGGAGCGACCCTTGGCGCGGTGGCCTCTGAGGCCGATTACTTCAAGCGGGTGCGGAAAATCTGCGATCAGCATGGCGTACTGCTGATTCTCGATGAAGTCATGTGCGGCATGGGGCGAACGGGCACTCTGTTCGCCTGCGAGCAGGACGGCATCACGCCCGATATTCTCACCGTGGCCAAAGGCCTGGGTGGCGGCTACCAGCCGATTGGGGCTGTGCTATTGTCCTCCGCTATTTATGATGGCTTCGCCAACGGCTCCGGCCTTTTTCAACATGGGCATACGTACCTTGGACACCCGGTTGCGGCGGCTGCGGCGAACAAGGTTGTCGAGATCATCGCGCGGCCTGAAACGCTAGCGAATGTAAACGCCATGGGCGCGCGCTTACAAAGCGGCCTTGAAGCAGCGCTGGGCGCGTCACCTTACGTGGGCGATATTCGAGGCAGGGGGTTGTTTCGTGGCATCGAGCTAGTGGCCGACCGCGAGCTAAAGACGCCGTTTGATCCCGCTCGAAAGATTCACGCCAGGATCAAACGCCAGGCCATGGCACGAGGCCTGATCAGCTATCCCATGGGGGGGACGATTGACGGCGTGTATGGCGATCACGTGCTGCTCGCGCCGCCGTATACGATTAATGCGGACGAGATTGATCTACTCATTGAACGGATTGCTCAGGCGATTGACGCCGTAATAGCCGAATAACCTGGCGCGATAGCCAAATAATACAAGAGGAAATGCACCATGAAGCAGTCTCCCTGCCCGCCGATGAGCGACGCCGACTGGCCAGAAGCGTTTGCAGAGTTACGTGAAGGTTTTGCAGGCGCGATGAACGTCTACCGCACCATGGCACATCATCCGGCCCTGCTAAACGCCTGGGCGCCGTTGCGGCAGCACGTGGTGAAGGACAATGCCTTGGGCCCCGAGTTAACCGAGGTGGTGATTCTACGTGCCGGTTTTCGCCTGGGGTCGGCCTATGAGTGGGCCCACCATGTCAGCCGTGCGCTGGCGCTAGGGTTTTCTGATGCGAGGATAAACGCTATTCGTGGCGTGCCTGAATCAATTAACGGCGTTGATGGCCTGATTGTTAACGCGGTAGATGCGCTACTCGACAAGCGAATGCTGGCAAGCGATCAGGAAGAAACATTGGCCGAGGCGATTGGGCGTGAAGCCGTGATCGACCTGATGGCCATGGTCGGCTTCTATTCGGTGCTGGGGTATTTGCTCAAGACCTACGACACGCCGATTGATGAGGGTATTCAAGAAGAGGCGCGGTCGAACCCAGGGCTGTTTTCGCTAACACCGCCGCCTGTATAGCAAGCTAAGGTCTCGGGCAGCCCTACGCGGGGGCGCTGTGAACCCTTCCCTGGGCGCTACTTTCGCCATCCTTGGCGAAAGACCCCCGCTACGGGCTGCCCGAGACCACGCAGTTACTCACGTAGGTATCTTCAATACATCCCTACTTAAACCGCCGCTTTACCTCGACATTCAGCCTGCCTTCACCCAAACGCAGCGAGAGTTTCTGGCCAGGTTTGGTCTCCTCGGCGCGGCGCACGACCTGGCCCTTGTCATCCTGGGCAATGGCGTAGCCCCGGCCCAGTACGGCCAGCGGGCTAATCGCATTAAGCTCCCGTGCGGCGCTGGTTAAACGCGCCTGCTGGCGTTGAAGCTGGCGCTGCATGGCGTTTTCCATACGGCGGTGCAATTGGCCCACCCGCTCGCTTTCTGCGCGGTGCAGGCGCGCCATGTCCTGGCTCGCCAAGCGCTTGCCCAGCTGCGTTACGCTTGCCTGCTGCTGAGTAAGCGTTTGCTGCATAGCGCGATTTAAACGCTGGGCAAGGGTCGCCACGTGCTGGCGCTGGCGGTTTAACTGCTCGCCGGGGTGGCGAAGCCGTGCGCGCAGGCTATCCAGCTGCTGGCTATCGCGCTCCAACCGGCGCTGCATGGCGCGGTGCAGGCGGCTTTGCTGATCAACTAGCTGGCGCTTCAAAGCGTGTTGATCCGGTACCAGGCGCTCGGCGGCAGCGGAAGGTGTAGGGGCGCGTACATCGGCGGCAAAATCTGCAAGCGTGACATCCACCTCATGGCCCACCGCTGACATTACCGGCAGGCGTGAATGAAAAATCGCCCGTGCCAAGTGCTCGTTGTTAAACGCCCATAAATCTTCCAGGTTGCCGCCGCCCCGTGTGATTAACACCACATCGCGCTCAGGGTCCAACCGTGCCTGGCGGTTGAGTAGCCCAAGTGCTGCGATCATTGCGGGTGCCGCTTCCACGCCCTGTACCGGCACCGGGATTAACGTGACATCCGCCAGAGGCCAGCGCGCCGCTAAAACGGCCAGTACATCACGAATAGCCGCGCCGGTGGCAGAGCTTAAAATCAAAATCTTGCGCGGCGGAAAGGGCAGGGGACGCGTATTGGCAAACACGCCCTCGGCATCCAGCTGGGCTTTTAAGCGCTCAAAGGCGGCCAGCAGCTCGCCAAGCCCTGCCGCCTGCACGGCTTCGGCAATCAGCTGGTAGTCACCGCGCGGCTCAAACAGCGACACCCGCCCGCGCAGTTTTACCTGGTCGCCATCGCGCATCGGCGCCGACACAAAGCGTGCCCGCTGACGAAACAGCGCGCAGCGCACTTGGGCGCGGTCATCTTTAAGCGTGAAGTAGATATGCCCGGACGCCGGGCGCGAAACATTGGAAAGCTCACCTTCCACCCACACTTCGCCCACATCGCGCTCAAGGGTTTGCTTGGCGCGCTGGTTGAGTTGGCTGACGGAGAGTGCAGTGGGCATTGGTGCGTTCATTGCTATCCCTTGCTTTAGGGAATCCAGGAATCTTTACGGCTAGTCGAGTAAAGTGGTGTCGTTACTTCAAAGTATCATTGTATTACCGAGGGAATCACGAGGAAATGCTATGAGCCACCAGCTTACACCGCTGATCGCTTTTTACCGTAGCGAGGCACCAGATCATAAAGGGCGCTATATCAATGCCATTTGGGCCTTGTCGCACTTCTGGCTGGAGCACACCCATGATTATATTCAATGGCTTTTTCCCATTCCCGAGGCTGGCCGTTTTAACGGTTTTGCTCCGCGACTGACTGATGTCGAGCGTGAAGTGTTTCACGACGATAGTGTGTTACGCGAGCAGCAGCGAGTATCGCTGGATGTGATGTTAAGTTTTTTGGGTTTAGTGCGCGATGGGCTCACCATTACAGCCCAACCGAGCCTCAATATCCGTGACCATATTTGGCTCAAAGCTGGTGGGCATAATCACCTACGTATCTCGCGGATGATTCGTTCTTTGGCACTTTGCCACCAGTGCGATCTGGCGCTGGCTCTTCAGCAAGCCGTCATACACATTGGTACCGAGCAGGGCATCGTTTCGAATGCCTCTATCCAGTATTGGAGCGAGGCACATAAGGAGTAGCCTGTATTATTCGGTTATTGTTACTGGCATGCCGCAATAATAGAAAAGCCGTAAAGCCTTACGTCTGGCGTTCCTTCAACGAGACAGCCTCTTCGGCGTGATGTGGTCACTGGGTCTGTCAGTGGCTGGAAGTAGCTGAAGTGGTGGCTCGCGGGGTCATCATTATTCACGTCGGTATCTAACTGAGATACGATCCTTTCGTGTGTTGCAGCGCTGAGTGCTTCCCATTGCTCCATGTTGCCCTTCTGTCTGTTATCTACATGCAGGTAGAGGGCGATAGGGAGCTTGATGACCTTCTTCTTTAGTGCTTTTCCCAGGCTTGTTTCATCAAGCTCGATGAGCTGATTGACGGCTTTCTGCCACGGGCGAACGAGCCGCTGTGTAGTTGTTGTGTACTCTTCACCAGGTTGACGACCATTCACAGAAGCACGAATGACTTTCAGTTCGACGAGAAAGCTGGTGCTGCGATAGTCGAAAATGATATCCACTCGGCCTTTGCCGCTGGCGTCATCTGTCTGACGAGATACCTGTACTTCAGTGGCAATGTGGCCAATCTGGCTATTAAAGCCATCACTGAGCAGCGCCTTGATAAAGGTACCGTAGAGTTCCCGCTCATTGGGAATACGCGTATTGCCAATGAAATGACGCGTATCTGGATCGTCAAGCGCTTCCCCCAACGCACTGCATAGTATCACCATCATATCGCGCGAAACACGTGCTCCCGTGATGTTATCCGGATTGCTGTAGTAGAGCTGCCTAGGTTGGTTTGCCATTGTCATTACCTTTTATTAATAATAAACAGCATGATACACCTCGTAGCCATATTATTCGCTCAAGGGGCTGCTTGGAGCGCTGGTTGAGTTGGCTGACGACTATCTCTTATTTGAGCGTGTCTGGAAAGGCTTCACTCAACCACTTAATGAAGTTCCGCTTGGCTTTAAATTCACTACATAACTGCGTCAGCATGTGCGCGAAAGCGGTGTATTGAGCTGGAGTTTTCAGGCTCTTTTTCAGCTCTTTCAGTAATGCGATGCCTTGGCGATAGCCCTGCTTATTGGTTTGTTCCACATATAGCCGTACCAACCGTAGGTAGAGCGGTATCTGGGCATCGGGAGAGGGCAGGGATTTGGCTAATTGGTACAGCAAGTGCGCTGATACTTTATGCTCAGCGCACAATGCTTGGGCATCGTCCAAACGACCCTCGTGCAAGTAAATTTCCAATAAGCTGTCTTTTGCCCGCTGTGCTTGGTAGAAAGACATCTTCTCCGACGGTTGGGTGATGCATTTTAATAACCAGTCACAGGCCCGTTGGCGATAATCGGTGGCTAGCTGATGTGCTTCTATTAGCGCTACTAGCTGCCGGTAATCTTCCAACTGCTGGGTATGCTGATAGATCCCCCACTGTTGCTTTGCCGCCGCGTCTGCTTCGCCGCGATGCAGCTTTAGGCGTATCTCAAGCCGGTTGCGTTCAAGCCGCCAGCGATAGTCGTTTTTTGCCTCGCACTCAGCAGCATACGTTAGCCATGCTGCCACCTGGTCCCAGGCTTCATACGCTATACACAGCTCAGCAGCCTCTAGGCAGTCCTTCTCATCGCTGATGGTTTTCTGATACAGCGCCAGCATTGCGGGCAGGTCACCGGCGGCTTGCGCACGTTTGAGTAACGGCTCGCGCAGGCGAGTCAATCGGTAGCGATCATCCCATTCCATGGTGGCTGCTTGGTTCGGCAGCTCATCCAGGGCTTGTTGCAGGCGCTCATGGTAGGCGCTTTGGCTCGCTTGGCTTAGCACATCCAAATAGGCATCGGGAATGGGTGGGTATCGATCCTCTTCCCCGCCAAATGATTTTTCATAGAGATAGTCTGCTAGTTTGTTGGCAGGCCAATCGAGCCGCTTTACGGTCTTAATATGCAAAGTGTGCAAGAGGTGTTCGCAGTGGAAACGGAAGCCGCCGGAGTCATCAATGGTTTCCAGCGCTTTATCCATGCGCGCGAGTGCGTAGTCCACCAGTGCCAGGCTTTTTACTGGGGGGAGTTGCGGCACCTGTTCGGCCAACTGTTCAATAACGGCTTCTGCCTTACTGAAATAGTGGCTCACTTGAGAATAGCGGAACAACCCACGATTGATGGGAAACGCAGCGGTGATGCGTTTTTTCAGCACTTTGTGATCCAGCACGCCAAGTGCTGCATCCGACTTCAACGACCACTGTTGGTGCAGCACAGGGTCATTTTCAATAAGCGATAACAGAGCCTCGACCAGCGAGGGTTTGTCTAACGACTCAACGTAAGCGTGAATGCGATCTGAAGTGTCGCCTTCTACCCGTTGTGCTTGCTTGGCTTGCTCTGCGCGGAACGCTAGCGCAACGGCCACGCAGTGCTTGCAGAAATCAATGCCTTCGGAGGCAGGGCAATTACAACCTCCGCTCAAACCTTGCTTGGTTAACTTCAATGCCACATGGTAAAGCTCGCTGCCCTCGACGTCAGCGCTAATGGTGGAACCGCTTTTATCCCAATGGATCACCATGCCCTGTTGGTAATATTGAACCCCTCGGGAAAAAGCCGCATCACCCGCCAACATAACCAGCTGTGAGTCTGAAATTAACGTCTCATCCATTGTCGCCACCTGACATTTCTATAGAGCTAAATGACGTATAAGTTAACATTAACTGTAGGGTGATGGCCGTCACGGGATATGCGCTAGCAGCGAGTCAAGCAGGAGCAGTGACGTTGAGTAGGGGCAGTAGCATTGCTGGGGAACCCCTCAAAACGCTATAATGGGGGATTAACTTTTCACGCCCCTTCTTCCCACATCAAATTGGGTGTTGCCGCTATGCTACGTATGGCCCAAGAAGCGCTTACGTTCGATGACGTACTTCTCGTTCCTGGCTTCTCCGATATCCTCCCCAAGGATGTCAGTCTCAAAACTCGCCTGACCCGTAATCTCTCGCTTAATATCCCGCTCGTTTCTGCTGCGATGGACACCGTGACCGAAGCGCGTTTGGCGATTGCGATGGCTCAGGAAGGCGGCATCGGCATCATTCACAAGAACATGACCATGGCCCAGCAGGCCACGGAAGTGCGCAAGGTCAAAAAGCACGAAAGCGTCATCGTAAAAGACCCGGTCACCGTTAGCCCCAAGGCCAAGCTTGAAGACCTTCTCGCCATGGCGAAAGAGAACGGTTTCTCCGGCTTTCCGGTGGTGGAAGGCGAAACGCTGGTAGGTATCGTGACCGAGCGTGACATGCGCTTCCAGCCGAACGTCGGCGACAGCGTGGCCGATATCATGACCCCGCGTGATCGACTGATTACCGTCAAGGAAGGCACTGATCTTGAAGCCAGCAAAGCCAAGATGCGCGAACACCGCATTGAGAAAATGCTGATTGTCGATGACGCCTTCCACCTGCGTGGCCTGGTCACCTTCCAGGATATCGAAAAAGCCCGCACCTACCCGATGGCCGCTAAAGACAGCGATGGCCGCCTGTTAGTAGGCGCTGCCGTAGGTACCGGCCCGGAAACCCCGGACCGTGTTATCGCACTGGCGGAAGCAGGCGTGGACGTGATCATTGTCGATACCGCTCACGGCCATTCCCAAGGCGTTATTGACCGCGTTAGCTGGATCAAAGAGCACTACCCGGACATTCAGGTCATCGGCGGCAACATTGCCACCGGCGCCGCTGCCAAAGCATTGGCCGAAGCGGGTGCCGACGGCGTGAAAGTGGGCATCGGCCCAGGCTCCATCTGCACCACGCGTATTGTGGCCGGTGTGGGCGTGCCGCAAATCACCGCCGTTTCCAACGTGGCCGCTGCGCTTAAAGAGTATGACATTCCGTTGATTGCTGACGGCGGCGTACGCTTTTCTGGCGACCTGGCCAAGGCAATTGCCGCTGGCGCAAGCGCGGTGATGGTTGGTGGCCTGCTGGCCGGTACCGAAGAAGCACCGGGCGAAGTCGAGCTGTTCCAGGGCCGTACTTATAAAGCCTACCGTGGCATGGGTTCCATGGGCGCCATGGCGCAGAACCAGGGCAGCGCCGACCGCTACTTCCAGGATAAGGACGCCGGTGCCGAGAAGCTGGTGCCTGAAGGTATCGAAGGCCGCGTACCTTACAAAGGCATGATGAGCGCCATCGTTCACCAGATGATGGGCGGGCTGCGCGCCTCCATGGGCTACACCGGCTGCCGCGATATTCAGGAAATGCGCACCAAGCCGGAATTTGTCCAGATTACCGGTGCTGGCTTTAACGAATCCCACGTTCACGACGTGCAGATCACCAAAGAAGCTCCCAACTACCGGGTGAGCTAACCAGCGCTTTAAGTAACACGGCGGCGGGCATTGCTCCGCCGCTTGCTTTTCGGCCTTACCAGCAGTACCTCCACTGCTTACTCGAGATACCGCCATGAATGATATCCACGCCCACAAAATCCTGATTCTCGACTTCGGCTCGCAGTACACCCAGTTGATCGCCCGCCGGGTGCGCGAAATTGGCGTATTTTCTGAGGTTCGCGCCTTCGACATCACCGAAGAAGAGATCCGCGAGTACAACCCCAACGGCATCATCCTGGCCGGTGGCCCGGAGTCCGTGACCGAGCTGGACTCCCCGCGTGCGCCGCAGTGCGTGTTCGAAATGGGCCTGCCCGTGTTTGGCGTTTGCTACGGCATGCAGACCATGGCCGAGCAGTTGGGCGGTAAGGTAGAAGGCTCCAACAAGAGCGAGTTTGGCTACGCGCAAATCCGCATCGACGCTGAGAACGCACTCTTCAAAGACATCAAAGATCACGTAGACACCGAAACCGGCAAAGCCCTGCTGGATGTATGGATGAGCCACGGCGACAAGGTTGCCCAAGCGCCTGCCGAGTTCACCATTACCGCTTCCACACCCAGCTGCCCAATTGCCGCCATGGTCTGGGAAGAGAAGCAGTTCTACGGCGTACAGTTCCACCCGGAAGTGACCCACACCCTGCAAGGCCAGCGGATTCTTGAGCACTTCGTGCTGGATATCTGTAAAGCTGAAAAACGCTGGACACCTGCCCAAATCATCGAAGACCAGGTACAGCGCGTACGCGAGCAGGTCGGCGACCGCCATGTACTGCTCGGCCTTTCCGGCGGCGTAGACTCTTCCGTAGTTGCCGCGCTGTTACACAAAGCGATTGGCGACCAGCTGACCTGTGTATTCGTAGATAACGGCCTGCTGCGTAAAGCGGAAGGCGACCAGGTGATGGAAACCTTCGCCAAGCACATGGGCGTCAAGGTGATCCGTGTAGACGCCGAAGACCTGTTCCTGGGCAAGCTGAAAGGCGAGAAAGACCCGGAAGCCAAGCGCAAAATCATCGGCAACACCTTCATTGACGTGTTCGATGAAGAAGCCAGCAAGATTGAAGGCGTCGAGTTCCTGGCCCAAGGCACTATCTACCCGGACGTGATCGAATCCGCTGCCTCCAAAACCGGCAAAGCGCACGTGATCAAATCCCACCACAATGTGGGCGGCCTGCCGGAAACCATGAAGCTCAAGCTGGTTGAGCCGCTGCGCGAGCTGTTCAAAGACGAAGTGCGCAAGCTTGGCCTGGAACTCGGCCTGCCCTACGACATGGTGTACCGCCACCCCTTCCCAGGGCCGGGCCTGGGTGTGCGTATTCTGGGTGAAGTGAAGAAAGAGTACGCCGACATCCTTAGAGAGGCCGACGCCATCTTCATCGAAGAACTGCGCGCCGCCGGCTGGTACGAAAAAACCAGCCAGGCATTCGCCGTGTTCCTGCCGGTTAAATCGGTAGGCGTAGTAGGCGACGGCCGCCGCTATGAGTGGGTCATCGCCATTCGTGCAGTTGAAACCATCGACTTCATGACCGCCCGCTGGGCGCACCTACCCTATGAGCTGCTGGAGACTGTCTCCAATCGCATCATCAATGAGTTGGGTGGGGTTTCGCGGGTGACTTATGATGTGAGTAGTAAGCCGCCTGCTACTATTGAGTGGGAGTGATTGGTTCCTTCGTTTCTAAGGTTCTGAACCCGCCGCAAGGCGGGTTTTTTGTGAGTGGTAGCAATGACATCTGGCGCTTGGCTGCAGTAGCATAAGGCCAGTTATTTAATTCAAGTGAGTAGTTGATGAACAACACGGAACAGCAATTCCTCAGGTCCCTGGACGACAAGCTCTGGAAAGCCGCCGATAAGCTGCGCGCTAACCTGGATGCCGCCAACTACAAGCACGTGGTGCTGGGCCTGATTTTCCTGAAGTACGTGTCCGACTCCTTCGAGGAACGCCAGGAAGAACTGCTGGAGCTGTTCAAAACCGAGAACAACGACAATATTTATTACCTGCCCCGCGACGACTTCGATAGCGACGAGGAGTACCAGCAAGCGCTGCTTGAAGAGCTTGAGGTATTGGATTACTACCGTGAAGCTAATGTGTTCTGGGTGCCCAGGCCGGCTCGTTGGAGCACCTTAAAAGAGAAAGCTGTGCTGCCCGTGGGTAGCGTGTTGTGGCAAGACGGTACCGGTGCTGAAGTAAAGCTGCGTTCTGTCTCTTGGTTAATCGACAACGCCCTGGAAGAGATTGAAAAGAGCAACACTAAGCTCAAAGGCATTCTCAATCGCATCAGCCAGTATCAACTAGACAACGACAAGCTACTGGGCCTGGTCAACACCTTCTCTGACACCTCATTTACTAAGCCAGTTTTTGAGGGTGAGAGGCTGAGCCTGCAGAGCAAAGACATCCTTGGCCATGTGTACGAATACTTCCTGGGCCAGTTCGCCCTCGCTGAAGGTAAGCAGGGCGGCCAGTATTACACCCCTAAGAGTATCGTGACCCTAATTGTCGAAATGCTGCAGCCTTACTCTGGCCGTGTTTACGACCCAGCCATGGGTTCCGGTGGCTTCTTCGTCTCCAGTGATAAATTCATCGAAGAGCACGCAAAAGAGCAGCAGTACGACCCCAGCGAGCAGAAAAAGCACATCTCCGTGTATGGTCAGGAATCTAACCCAACTACGTGGCGCTTGGCCGCCATGAACATGGCCATCCGGGGCATCGACTTCAACTTCGGCAAGAGAAATGCCGACACATTCCTGGATGATCAGCACCCCGACCTACGCGCCGACTTCGTGATGGCCAACCCGCCGTTCAACATCAAAGACTGGTGGAGCGAATCCCTGGCTGAGGACGTGCGCTGGAAGTATGGCACTCCGCCGAAGGGCAACGCTAACTTTGGCTGGATGCAGCACATGCTCCACCACTTGGCACCGACCGGCAGCATGGCCCTATTACTGGCCAACGGCTCTATGAGCTCAAACACCAATAACGAAGGCGAAATCCGCAAGCGGCTGGTAGAGGAAGACTTGGTAGAGTGCATGGTCGCTTTACCGGGCCAACTATTCACCAATACCCAGATCCCTGCCTGCATTTGGTTCCTGACCAGAGACAAAGCCAATGGCATGGTGCGCAACGAGAAGAAGCGCGACCGCCGAAAGGAACTGCTGTTTATCGACGCCCGCAATCTCGGTTATATGCGTGACCGGGTGATGCGTGACTTCACCAATGATGACATCGCCAAGATCGCCGACACCTTCCATTCCTGGCAGCGTGGTGAAGGCTATGAAGATATCGCTGGTTTCTGCAAATCGGCTAGCTTGGACGAAATCACAAAGCATGATTTTGTGCTGACGCCGGGCCGTTATGTGGGCGCTCAGGAGCAGAAAGATGACGGGGAGCCCTTTGCGGAGAAGATGGCGAGATTGACCGGCCAGTTGCGAGAGCAGTTTGCGGAAAGTGACCGGCTGGAGGCTGAGATCAAGCGGAATCTTGGGGGGCTAGGGTATGAGTGCTAATTATTTAAAGACAACCATCGGCGCCCAGCTAACCTTGCAACGTGGCTTTGATATTACGAAAAAACAACAACAACCCGGCACGGTTCCTGTTGTGTCATCAGGCGGGGTTTCAAGCTTTCATAATGAATCAAAAGTAACTGCTCCTGGCGTTGTACTCGGACGAAAAGGAAGCCTCGGTACGACGTTTTTATTGCAAGAGGACTTCTGGCCCCACGATACCACGTTGTGGGTTAAGGACTTCAAAGACAACAATCCGGTCTTTGTTTACTACTTTTTCCTCAACATGAGCGACGTCTTAAAAAAAATGGACGTTGGCGCTGCGAACCCCGCTTTAAACAGAAATCATGTGCACCCAATGGAAGTGTGGTGGCCTGTTCGCCACGTACAGGATCAGATTGCCGAGATAATGTCAGCTCTTGATCGCAAGCTCACAAATAACAACCAAATCAACCAAACCCTCGAACAGATGGCCCAAGCCATCTTCAAAAGCTGGTTTGTTGATTTCGAGCCGGTTAAAGCCAAGATTGCTGCCAGGGAGCGCTGGTACGCGATGCAACCTACAGACGAATCCGCCTCTCCGGTTTGCTACGCCGATGATGCCGATTCATTGCCAGACCTGGAAACTTGGATGAATCTGGCTGCTATGCAGGCCATTTCTGGCAAAAATGAAGTGGAGCTAACCCGTCTCCAGACCGAACAGCCCGAGCAGTACGCCGAGCTGCGTTCGACCGTTGCGCTGTTTCCCTCAGCGATGCAGGAAAGTGAGCTAGGGGAAATTCCGGAGGGGTGGGAATGCTTGGCTCTCGACCAGATAGCCAAGTACCAGAACGGACTGGCTCTCCAAAAATTCCGACCTGAAAACGAAGATAACTACCTGCCGGTGGTGAAAATTGCTCAGCTCAAAAAGGGATACGCAGATCACGAGGAAAAAGCATCCCCCAATATCAAACCAGATTGCATCATCGAAAATGGGGATGTTGTATTTTCTTGGTCTGGCTCATTAATGGTCGATACGTGGTGTGGAGGCAGAGCAGCGCTAAACCAACATTTGTTCAAGGTAACCTCCGAGACTTACCCCAAATGGCTGTATTTCTACTTCACTCGACATCACCTTGAGGAATTCCAGCGCATCGCTGCGGACAAAGCGGTCACCATGGGGCATATAAAGCGTGAACACCTCAAGCGGGCTATGTGCGCGGTTCCTGATGGAAGCATCATTCGGCGTACCGGCAAAACACTGGAGAACATACTGAATGAGCAGATCGAGCTTCGACTTGAAACAACAATCTTATCTATATTGCGTGATGCTCTGCTGCCAAAGCTTCTCTCTGGTCAAATTACCCTTACTGAGAGGGAAGATTTTCGAGAGGCCCATGTCTCCAAGGAGATGGCTCTATGAGTGACACCCGTCGGAAAATTGACTTATACCTCTTGTCCTTAGCCTTGCTTTTCGTGTTCTTCTTAGTTATTTCGACGGAGCTTCCATCATCCTCATTTAGCTGGAGCAACTTTGAATCATGGAAAGGCTTAGCCTCTAACAATATTCTTCCGATAATATCAGTAGCGGCTTTGTTATATTGCATTTTTTCCTATTTCCGCTTTGATTATGATCTGAAAGGAACCACCAACATACCTTTCGAAATAGACAATATTGAAGACATTAATTACGAGCACCTTACATTCCTTGCCACCTATGTTGTGCCTCTGATCAGCTTTGATTTTGGCAGTGGCCGACAAATGATCGTTCTGGCGCTGCTTTTGGTTGTGATGGGAATAATTTACATAAAAACAGATCTCTTCTATGCGAATCCATCTCTGGCTCTCTTAGGGTTTCATATATATAAAGCTAACGGGAGCTTCAAAAATGGTAAGAGGAACGGCATTGTGGTTATTTGCCGAGGAAGATTATCAGAAAAACAAAAAGTCTCTTACATCCGGTTGGATGATAGAATTTATTATGTGCGCAGGGGTGCCGAATGAACGCAGGAAATCTGAAAAAATCTCTTAACAACTATTTTGATGATTACGATGATATCGGAGTCACAGTCTATGCTGTGCTGAAAAACCAGGATTCATCTGATCCAGTTAAGCTTGACATTGAGGCCGATGCTCTAGGTGGCCTTAAAGAACTGTTTATGGATAGCCTGCGAGATACCCTTTTAGATAAAGACGAGCTGTCAATATTAAACCTTTCATCCTCGGACGAGAGAGTTGATGCAGTTTATGTTTATGATCTTGAGCTTCCGGTTGAACTAACCTCTCTAGAAAAAGTCATTACGCAAGATAACTTGCCTCTCTTGAATTTGAATGATGAAAGCCTTTCGTCAATAAAATCATTGCTAATCGAGATCGGAAATAACGTCGGTCAACTTGTTTTATATAAAACAATGGCGTCCATCAATATCTATGGCAGGTCGAGCTTCTTTTTGAAGAAGTCGCAGAGTCGTCTTGAAAAGCTAAACGATGAGTTTCTTCGAGTCAGTGCCGGCTTCCAGATGCTGCGCATTGATGATTCATTATTAGTGATAGATTTAGCCACTCTGGAGAAAAGCTTTGGCTTTCACGACGTAATAAAACGAGAGGCCGCTTCTGGGATCAGCGCTATCGAAAGTGCCTCGCTAGTTGAAAACCCAGATGTTCTTCACGAACTTATTGAAGATGTTAAGTACGCACGAAAATTAACAAAAGTTGCCAAGTCATCGCCTGTCATAAAAGCCGGCATCCCCAGCACTACGATTGTTGACTTCTGTAAAACGTTCCCCAGATTAGCGGGAAGGATCAGGTTCAACGAGAATGAAGATAAAATTCTTCTTGACACAAAAGTGTCGAAAGATCTTTTTATCAATTTGCTGATGGACAATTACCTTACCTCTGAGCTGACTAGTTACCACTATACAAGCGTCGCGAAAGATAGCGTAGATAACGAGGAAACAAATGACTCATCCTCTACTGATAGTAATCAGACCGATGAGTGACACGCCAGATGGTTGATCAACAAGTACACATCCTCACCTCAACCGATGGCCAGACGCAGCTGGAAGTGGCGCTTGAGCAGGAAACGGCCCAGCTGAGTCAGGCCCAGATGGGCCAACTCTTTGATACCAGCCCTGAGAACGTGCTGATGCACCTTCGAAACATCTTTAAAGACGATGAGTTGGAGGAGCTGGCAATTACTAAGGAATTCTTAGTAGTTCGTCAGGAGGACAATCGCCAGGTTCGCCGCGTCAAACACGACAATCTCGATGCCATTATTTCGGTTGGCTATCGGGTTAGCTCCAGACCGCGCGCCAGGGGTAATGCTCCGTTATGATTGAGATCTATTCAGTAGAGGACATAGCCGCACTGAAAGAAAGCGTCGATGTCGAATGCAAATTGGCCGCCGGCCAAGACGGCAAGGGCAAACTCCCAAAGGATTTCTGGGAAACCTATAGCGCCTTTGCTAATACTTATGGCGGCGATGTGTTTCTGGGTATTAGGGAACGATCAGCTGGGCAATTCGAACTTTCTGGCATTGTAAACCCGCACAAGGTGATCGACGAGTTGTGGACAGGGCTAAATAATCCACAAAAGGTCAGTTCCTCTGTTCTTCGCGACCGGTGGGTCAAGGTGGTCGAAATTGATGGCCACTCAGTTATCCATGTGCATGTGCCTCAGGCGACTCGTAAACAGCGACCGGTATATATCAAGGGCAACCCTCTGCTCGGCACCTACAAACGCTTTAACAGTACCGATCAACTGCAGAGTGAGGAATCCGTCCGCAGGATGTTGGCTGAGCAGGTGGAAGACACCCGCGACGGTGAGACATTGCAAGGTTATGGGCTGGATGATCTGGACATAGACAGCTTCAATCAATACCGCCAGATGTACATTAACCGGCAGCCCGACCATCCCTGGAACCAGTTGGATGCGCAAGAGTTTTTGTATCGCATCGGTGGCTGGCGAAGGGACCGCGAAACTGGGCGCTCCGGGCTGACACGGGCTGGTCTGCTGATGTTTGGCCACCTGACCGCAATCAAAGAAGCCTTCCCCAACTACATGCTGGACTACCAGGAGCGGCCGGAGCCAAAGGCGGAACTTCGCTGGGTTGATCGATTAACACTGGACGGTTCGTGGTCGGGCAACGTTTTCGATTTTTATAGGCGAGTGATACGTAAGCTGACAACAGACCTGAAAATCCCGTTCCTGCTCGAGGGAGATCAACGACAAGACGACACCTCTGTGCACAAAGCTCTGCGCGAAGCGCTAGTGAACACGCTGGTTCACGCGGACTTCTCCGGTCGTGCCTCTGTATTGATCGTAAAAAGACCCGACATGTTTGGCTTTCGAAACCCCGGACTTATGCGAGTCCCGAGAGATATTGCACTGGTCGGTGGCAACAGCGACTGTCGGAATCGTCTGCTCCAAGATATGTTCCGCTTTATTGGTCTCGGTGAGAACGCTGGATCAGGTCTTCCAAAGATTTTCCAGGGGTGGGTTAGTCAGCACTGGCGTGAGCCGGTTCTTCGGGAGGCAGATAGTCCCAGTGATCAGACCCTACTCGAACTCCACATGTTGAGCTTGGTGCCAGAAGAGGTCCTAGAGGAGCTTAAACAGGTCCTTGGGGAAGAGACGTTCTCACAACTGACGGACCGTGAGAGGCTAGTGCTTATCACAGCCCAGATTGAAACAACCGTGGATCATGGACGGATGATGTCGATCCTCGATATACATCCTCGGGATCTGACAACACTTTTGTCGGGATTGGTCGAGAAAGGATTGATTGAGCGAGAGGGCGCGGGACGTGGGTCTGTCTACTTCCTTCCGGACGCACGGTCTAATGACCTGCTGCGTGAGAATGGTGCTGATGAGACGTTAAGTTCCAAAGGTCCGGAGCTTGGGTCCGGACCTTTGAATAATAGGTCCGGACCTTTGGAGGGCAGCTCTGGACCTTTGGCAGAACTACAGGATATTGCTCGGCCAATTGCGGAAAGAAAAAAAGCATCAAGATCTGACGTTGAATCCGTAATATTGGCCTTGTGCGAACGCCAACCGCTTCGTCCTGAAGAGCTGGAGCAGTTGCTCAATCGTTCGGCGGAGTCTCTGCGAAAGCGATACCTGCAACCCATGGTTAAATCAAGAAAGTTACGGTTGAAGTACCCAACCAAGCCCAATCATCCGCAGCAGGCCTACATGCTAGGAGACGATACGCAGTGATCACTGAAGATGCCCTAGAGCAACACTGTTTGGAATGGTTCGCCGAAGGCGGCTGGGAAATCGCCAATGGGCCGGATCTTGCCCCAGAGGGTGACGCCCCAGAGCGGGCGGATTACCGGCAGGTGTTGTTACTGGCGGATCTTGAAGCGGCCATTGCCCGTATCAACCCGCACGTACCCCAGAGTGCCATTGAGCAAGCGGTGTCCGTGGTGCGCAAACCCGGAAGCCTGGATATGGTCGTCAGCAATCGGGCCTTCCACCGCCTGCTGCTGGACGGCGTGCCGGTAGAGTATAAGCGCGACGATAAGGTGGTTCATGATCAGGTCTTTTTGGTGGATTTCTGCGAACTGTCCGCTAACCGGTTTAGGGCCATCAACCAGTTCACCATCGGGGGTGTCAAGCAGCTGCGCCGTCCGGATGTCATCTGCTTTATCAATGGGCTGCCGTTGGCGGTATTGGAGCTGAAAAGCCCCAGTGCCGAGAACGTGAATATCTGGGATGCCTACAACCAGATTCAGACCTACAAGGAGGAAGTCTCGGATCTATTCGTTTACAACCAAGCGGTGGTGATCAGTGACGGCTATCTGGCCCGGATAGGCTCCCTCACTGCTAGCCAAGAGCGCTATATGCCCTGGCGTACCCTCAAGCACGAGGACGACAAGCCTCTGCTGGAGTGGCAACTGGAAACCATGGTGCGGGGGTTCTTTGATCGGGAACTGTTGCTGGACTATATCCGCTACTTTGTGATTTTCGAGACGGACGCGCACAAGCTAATCAAGAAGATTGCAGGCTATCATCAATTTCATGCGGTGCGTGAAGCGGTGCGTGCCACAGTCATTGCCGCCCAGGCGCCAGAACAGGGCTTCCATGCCAGAGAGAGACGTGCGGTTTATGGCGATGAAGTGCATCCTGGCAGCAAGAAAGCCGGGGTGGTGTGGCATACCCAGGGGTCGGGTAAGAGCATTTCTATGTGTTGTTACGCCGGCAAGCTACTGCAACAGCCCGCAATGAATAACCCCACCCTTATTGTAGTGACCGACCGCAACGATCTGGATGGCCAGCTGTTCGCCACCTTCAGCGCCGCCCGAGAATTGCTCAAGCAGGAGCCGGTGCAGGCGGATGATCGGGATACCTTACGTCAGCTGCTTTCGGAGAGGGAATCTGGCGGTATTATCTTCACCACGATGCAGAAGTTTGCCCTGCTGAATGATGAGTTTGGCCACCCGGTACTGAACGATCGACACAACGTTGTTGTGATCTCCGATGAGGCCCACCGTAGCCAGTACGGCTTGAAAGCCACCCTCAAGAAAGACGGCACCTACAAGTTTGGTTACGCCCGCCACATGCGGGATGCTCTGCCTAATGCTTCGTTCATTGGTTTCACCGGCACCCCTATTGAGAGCGAAGACAAAGACACCCGCGCCGTGTTTGGCGATTACGTCTCCATCTACGACATTCAAGATGCCGTCGACGATGGAGCGACGGTGCCCATCTTCTATGAGTCACGTCTGGCCAAGCTGGACATCAACCGCGACCAGATCGAAGAACTTTCGGCTCAGGTTGATGAAGTAGTGGAAGACGAAGAGGACGTTGGCAACCGTGAAAAAACCAAGGGCGAGTGGAGCCGCTTGGAAAAGCTAGTGGGTGCCAGCCCGCGCTTACAACAGGTCGCAGAAGACCTGGTAAAACATTTTGAAACCCGTTCCAGCACCATTACTGGCAAAGGCATGATCGTGGCGATGAGCCGGGAAATTGCAGTGCATCTCTATAATGCGCTGGTGACACTTCGACCGGAGTGGCACGACGATGACCCAGAGAAAGGCGCGATCAAGATTGTCATGACTGGCTCCGCCTCTGACCGGGCGTTGCTACAGCCGCACATTTACAATAAGAAAACCAAAAAGCGCTTTGAAAAACGCTTTAAAGACGTCAACGACACGCTCAAGTTGGTGATCGTACGGGATATGTGGCTCACCGGCTTCGATGCTCCTTGCTGTCACACGATGTACGTAGACAAGCCTATGAAGGGCCACAATCTCATGCAGGCCATTGCCCGGGTCAACCGTGTGTTCAAAGACAAGCCCGGTGGCTTGGTGGTGGACTACATCGGCATTGCCAATGAGCTCAAACATGCTCTGAAAATCTACACCGACGCCAAGGGTAAAGGAACTCCTACCCATAGCGCCGAAGAGGCCTACGCCATCCTGGTAGAAAAGCTTGATGTCATCCACGGCATGTTCGCCCCCGGCCCCAAAGGTAATGGCTTTGACTACAGAGGGTTCGATACTGAACCACATAAATGGCTGATAGCCACCGCTAACTACGTGCTTAGCCTTAAAGATGGCAAGAAACGCTTCCTGGATACCGTGCTGGCGATGAACAAAGCCTTCTCCCTGTGCGCCACGCTGGATGAAGCCCAGGCGCTACAAAAAGAATTGGCGTTCCTGTCCCAGGTGAAGACTGCCATCACCAAGTTCACCAGTGTTGACAAGAAGCTCACCGAGGAAGAGAAGAATACCGCTCTCAAACAGATTTTGGACAATGCGGTGGTCTCCGAAGGCGTTACCGATGTCTTTGCTTTATGCGGTTTGGACAAGCCCAATATCGGCCTGCTCTCTGATGAGTTTCTGGAAGACGTTCGTCAGATGCCCTATAAGAACTTCGCCGTAGAGCTCTTGGAAAAGCTGCTCAAAGATGACATCAAAGCCAAGACCCGCAACAACGTTGTTCAAGAGAAGAAGTATGCGGACCGTTTGAAGGAAACCCTGCGTCGGTACAACAACCGGGGCATTGAGACGGCGCAGGTCATTGAAGAGCTGATCGCGATGGCCAAGCAGTTTCAGGCGGAGTTGGAGCGGGATGCCGCTCTTGGCCTGAACCCGGACGAGGTCGCCTTTTACGACGCCTTGGCCAGCAACGAAAGTGCGGTGCGTGAACTGGGCGACGAAATCCTGAAAGCCATCGCCGTCGAGATCACGGAAAAGCTACGCAAATCTACCACTGTCGATTGGCAGGTGCGGGAAAGCGTAAGGGCGAAGCTGAGGATTCTGGTGCGCCGCACATTACAACGCTACAAATACCCGCCCGATCAGGCTCCGGAAGCTGTGGAGCTAATACTGCAGCAAGCAGAGGTTTTATCGAATCATTGGACAGCTAATTAATTCCTCCCTCAGTATGGAATCAACATGACATCCACCCAAGCCCGCCCGACCTCCATCCGCATCTTTCTCGCTGATGGCACCCCTGAAGGCCTGCGCGTGGTCGAGAAATCCAACTGGACGGGCAGGGCGGTGGTGGCTAATCGCTCTCAGTTGGAGCGTGCGCTGGCCAGAAGCGAAATGGTCCAGCCGGGCGTGTATGTGCTCACCAGGCTAACGGAAGATGGTGCGGCCAAGTTGTATGTAGGCGAAGCCGATGTGCTCGGGGAACGTATCAAACAGCATGTATCGGGTAAGGAGTTTTGGACGCGGGTGGTTGCCTTCACTAGCACCAACGAAGGCTTGAACAAAGCCAATGTGCGTTACCTAGAAGCAGGTTTACTGGCCTTGGCGAAGACCGCTAACCAGTGGGCGCTGGATAACGGCACTTTCCCCGCTCTACCGCCGCTTTCAGAGGCTGATCGTGCTGATGCCGAGTGGTTTTTAGTCGAGATGCTGGTGATTTTTCCTTTGCTAGGGATCGATGCGTTTGAGTCTGCTAGCAGTCAGACCGCTACCAAACAAATAGAAAAAGCTGAGCAGCCATTGACGCTTTATCTAAATGAGCGTGGAGCTGAAGGCACCGGTAGAGAAGTGGCGGATGGCTTCGTGGTATTAAAAGGCTCTTTAGCCCGTGTTGAAGAAACGATATCTATTCACGACTACATGCGTGAACAGCGCCAGCTCCTCCAAGAGCGCGGCGTGCTGGCTCCGCTGGATAGAAAGCTGGTCTTCACCCAGGATTTTCGTTTTTCGTCGCCTTCTACCGCCGCTGGCGTATTGGTTGGTGGCACTTCAAACGGGCGGATTGCCTGGAAAAATGCGAACGGCAAAACATTGAAAGCTATTCAGGACGAGCGCTTGACGAGTATTTAATATGTGCTTAATGAACTTTTCTTAGGGTCAATAATATCCTCCATTTGGTGCCGTTTTTAAGCATACTCAACGAGTGGCAGCTAATTGAGAGGGAGACTGAAACAGCATTGCCCTTAGTACAAAAGACGCGCTCCGCCCAACCCGCTATGCGCTTTACTATCTACACCTGCTATTCACGGAGAAAACATCCATGGCCATAGGCGGCTTAATAGGATTACTGGATGACATTGCCGCATTGGCGAAGTTGACCGCTGCATCACTGGACGATGTGAGTGCCGCCGCTGGGCGGGCAACGGCGAAGGCGGCCGGGGTGGTGGTGGATGATACGGCGGTAACGCCGCAATATTTGCAGGGGGTGGCAGCGGAGCGTGAATTGGCGATTGTGAAGAAAATCGCATTGGGGTCGATCCGCAACAAGCTGATTTTTATCCTGCCGGTGGCGCTGCTGTTGAATCACTTTTTGCCCGCGCTACTGCCGATCATCCTGATGGTGGGCGGCACCTACTTGGCCTTTGAGGGCACTGAGAAGGTCTGGCACAAGCTCTCTGGCAAGCATGACGACGACAAGCCTGCGGTAGAGAAAGGGCCGGAAGCTGAGAAAAAGATCGTGAGTGGTGCCGTTCGCACCGACCTGATTCTGTCTGCTGAAATCATGGTGATCGCGCTTTCTACTGTTTCCCATCAGGGGTTCTGGTCACAGCTGGCGAGCCTGGTGGTGGTCGCGTTTGTTATCACTATTCTGGTATATGGCGTGGTGGCGCTGTTGGTCAGGATGGATGATGTCGGCCTGAAGCTCGCCCAGCGGGACAGTTCGGGCATGCAGAAACTAGGCCGTGGTCTAGTGACGGCCATGCCCAAGGTGCTAGCGGCCATCGCCGTGGTGGGTACCATCGCCATGCTCTGGGTGGGTGGGCATATTTTGATGGTCAATCTGGGTGCCGAGGGAACGGGTTGGTTCAACGCGCCCTATGCGTGGGTACACCACATTGAGCATGGCATTAGCGAGGCAACCGGTGCCTTGGGCGGCCTGCTGGGCTGGAGCTTCAATACACTGTGCTCTGCGGTGATTGGCTTTTTGGTGGGTTCGGTGGTGGTGGGTGTGCTGCACCTCGTTCCCTTCCAGAAGGCGCATTCGGCATAAGTGGGCCGCGACGGGTGTACCAGAGAACCAAGAGTTTAGTTATAAACGCTTTCACAGTTGTCGCGATACAGCGGGGCATCGGTGCCCAACGCCAGTCGCTTGGTGTTGCTGTTGTAGTAGAAGCGACCGGACTCGGCGCCTGAAAGCGCATAGTCGCCGCACACCCCATACCCCTTGTTGACAGTCGCCAGGTTGGAAATTTCGGCCGGTGCTTGGCTATTAAGACGCTCCGAAATCGTCTCGGCGATGTGGGCATCACGCTGGGCCTCGGAATAGGCCTGGCCACCGAATATCAGGCCAGCCACGACGAAAATGGCGACGACGGGAATCCATAAGTTATGCATAGCGTGTCCAGTGAAAGAATATAAGCGTGCATGAAGTCTACAGAAAACTATTTAGCGGGATAATAGCTTTTTGCTCGTCCAATTTCATTTCACTGCTCTCTACGCTTTATGCAATGGCTAAAAACGGTTGCTCCCGCCGTGCTGACAGCCTTTCCTCAGCGCTGCTAATGACGTGCGGTGTCCCACAATTTCATGAGCTCTGTAATAGAGGCATTGAAGGCCGATATCTTGATGCCGTCTCTTGCTGATAGTGATACTCCCAGCAGAAAGCTACTGAACGCCGTGCCTAGGGCGCGTGCATCGGTCCCTTCGGAAAGCTCGCCCGCGGCAATGCCACGCTCAACGCAGCGTACAAACCCGGCATGAGTACGCGCCCGTGAAACGGCCAGCGGCTTTGTCACATGCGTATGTTCGGGTTTTGATGCGCTCATGGTCCCCAGGGCCACCATGCAGCCTTTTGGATGCCCGGATTCGCACTGCATTTTCACCGAACGACGTAGCGTCAGTTCCACCGCTTCTCTGGGCGGTATGGCGTCATCCCATAAGCCGTCTGTCACGCGGGCGTAGCTATCCAGGTAGCACTGAACCGCCTCTTCGAACAAGGCTTCCTTGGAGCCGAAAGCCGCATAAAAGCTGGGCGCAGAGATGCCGCCGCCTATCTGAGCCTTGAGTTGGCTTAGAGACGTTGTCTCGTAACCCTGCTCCCAGAAAAGGTGCATCGCTTGCTCAATGGCTTGCTGTCGATCAAACACTCTGGGGCGCCCCATCTGTGCCATTGCGAACTCCCTTACGTTACTAAATGCAGACGACTTATATACTAGTCGATACAAAAGTCGTTGACAATAATCTATTCGGTGTCACATATTTATACCGATCGATACATATGTTTCGAAAAATGCTCTGGGTACCTGCTGCCCTGCGCTAACCTTCATCTTCGAAAGGGTATTCTTGTGGCTTACTCCTCTATTCAGGCAGAATCGGCGGCGACCGATAAGCTGCCCATGTCCGCACTGCTGGCCTTGGCCATGACGGGCTTTATCTGCATCGTGACAGAAACGCTGCCAGCAGGGTTATTGCCTCAAATCAGTGAAGGGCTCGGGATCAGTCAAGCGTTGGCGGGTCAAATGGTGACGACGTATGCGCTGGGGTCGATGCTGGCGGCAATTCCGTTGACGATTGCGACACGTGGATGGCGGCGGCGCAATGTCCTACTGCTCACCATCATCGGATTCTTCGTTTTCAACTCGATCACGGCGCTGTCCAGTAGCTATGGCATAACGCTGATTGCCCGCTTCTTTGCCGGTGTTGCCGCCGGGCTGGCCTGGAGTCTTCTCGCGGGTTATGCGCGGCGTATGGTGGCGCCTCATCAACAGGGGCGTGCCATGGCCGTGGCGATGGTCGGCATCCCCGTGGCGTTGGCTCTGGGGGTGCCTCTTGGCACCTACATGGGCTCGATCGCCGGCTGGCGTACCGCTTTCTGGGTCATGTCCGCGTTGACACTTGTTCTGGTTGTATGGGTAATGGCCAAGGTTCCCGACTATCCCGGGCAGTCGGCAGGCGAGCGTATGCCATTGCGAAAAGTCTTTACGACGCCGGGCGTGCGGCCAGTGCTTGCCGTGGTTATCACATGGATGCTGGCCCACAATATTCTCTACACCTACATTGCTCCGTTCGTGGGGGCCGCGGGGCTCGGCGAACGGATTGATCTGGCGCTATTAACCTTTGGCGTTGCATCACTTGGCGGTATCTGGATTGCCGGCAAGCTGGTGGACAGTCATTTGCGAACCACGGTGCTGACAAGCCTTGCTGCGTTCGCGATCACCGCTTTCATCTTTGGTTTGAACACTCAAAGCCCCGTTGTCGTCTTTATCGGCATTGCGGTGTGGGGCGTCACCTTCGGTGGGGCTTCCACTCTGCTGCAAACCGCGCTGGCGGATACGGCTGGAAGTGGTGCCGATGTGGCGCTTTCCATGAATGTAGTGACATGGAATGCGGCGATTGCGGGTGGTGGCGTTGCTGGCGGTATGCTGCTTGATTCATGGGGAGTAGGCGCCTTCCCCTGGTCGCTGGTGATCCTGCTGGTTATCGCCTTCATCGTCGCTTGGGTGGCGCGTGCGCATGCTTTCAAACCTGGCCCGCGAAATGCAGAAACCCTGGGAGAATCCAGTTCAAGCGGCGCTTGATAGAAGCGCCTCTATCGCAGCAGCTTAAAAGAGCGGCAGGATGACCTGCATGAAGTGTGATCCGCACCATCCGTGGATCCATGCGTGCCGGGTCATCCTGGGCTGCAATGGGGGCGGGCTAAACCTACGCTACCGGCAATTATGAATATTTCTAAACTTCCTATGAAATAAAGACATTTTTATTCATCTTCAGGCTCCTGTATAAAATCCACAGTGCTCTTCGTTATAGACCCTTCGCAGCTTCTTGTTGGCCAGGCCGTCAGGCACAAACGCTGTGAAGATGCCGGATTGAACCTGCCGAGCAGTCCAATAAGAGCGAAGAACAGACTCCGTTTCCTCAACATTGGATGCCAGATAACGATGAATAACGACGTCGCATTTACTATTAAGCGTATCGGCTTCGATGAGCATTATCGTCCGTCGGACAATACGCGTATCACGACCAACTTTGCCAATTTGGCCCGGGGCGAAAGGCGGCGCGAGAACCTGCGCAATACGCTGGAAATGATCAATAATCGTTTCAATGCCTTGGTGCATTGGGATAATCCCGAAGGGCATCGTTATTCCGTCGAACTCGACATCATTTCCGTGAGTATGGAGGTTGGCGCAGGAGGCCATGAAGCGCCTTTTCAAATCATCGAGATACTCAAAACCAGTTTTCTGGACAAGCAAACCGGCAAACGCATCGACGGTATCGTAGGGAACAACTTTTCATCCTATGTTCGAGATTACGACTTTAGCGTGCGCCTTTTAGAGCATAACAAGCACCAGTCGACTTTCAGTATTCCAGATGATTTTGGTGTTCTGCACGGCAACTTGTTTAAAAGCTTCGTGAATTCATCCGTTTACAAAGAGCATTTCGGGAAACCTCCCGTCATATGCTTGAGCGTGTCGGATAACAAGATCTATCACCGAACCGATAATCAGCATCCCGTATTAGGCGTTGAATATCAGCCGAACGAGTCTTCGCTGACCGAGCAGTACTTCAAGAAGATGGGGCTTCAGGTTCGCTACTTTATGCCTGCCAATAGTGCTGCCCCCTTGGCGTTTTATTTTTCTGGCGACCTGCTCAACGATTACACCAATCTTGAGCTTGCCGGCACCATCAGCACCATGGAATCTTTTCAGAAGATTTACCGGCCTGAGATCTACAACGCCAATGCGGTTGCGGGCAACGTCTATCAACCCAACTTGAAGAACCCGGACCATTCGCTCACGCAAATCGTTTACGACCGAGAAGAACGTAGCCAATTGGCCGCCGAGCAGGGGAAGTTTGCTGAAGAGCACTTCATCAAACCCTATCAGGCGATGCTTGAGCAGTGGTCTTCCAATGGCTCGCTTTAACCTAATCAAACGCACGGGATGATGACTCATGAGTAAACACTTACCCACCTCGACGGCGGGCAGCCTGCCCAAACCCTCTTGGCTTGCTGAGCCCGAAACCCTTTGGTCGCCCTGGAAACTGCAAGACGAGGCGTTGATTGAAGGTAAACAGGATGCGCTGCGCGTGTCGCTGCAGGAACAGCAGCAGGCCGGTATCGATATAGTCAGCGACGGCGAGCAAACGCGTCAACATTTCGTGACGACCTTTATTGAGCACCTTAGCGGCGTCGATTTCGAAAAGCGCAAAACCGTGAGAATTCGCAATCGCTACGATGCGAGCGTGCCGACGGTCGTGGGCGAGATCAACCGCCATAAGCCAGTTTTCGTCGAAGATGCCAGGTTTTTGCGCCAGCAAACCCGCCAGCCCATCAAATGGGCGCTACCGGGCCCGATGACCATGATCGACACGCTGTATGACGATCATTATAAAAGTCGTGAGAAGCTGGCGTGGGAATTCGCCAAGGCACTTAATCAGGAAGCCCGAGAACTGGAGGCAGCGGGGGTCGATATCATTCAGTTCGACGAACCTGCGTTCAACGTATTCTTCGATGAGGTGAATGACTGGGGAATCGCCGCCTTGGAAAGAGCCATTGAAGGGCTCAAATGCGAAACCGCTGTCCATATCTGTTATGGCTATGGCATTAAAGCCAATACGGATTGGAAAAAGACGCTGGGATCGGAGTGGAGACAATACGAAGAAGTCTTCCCCCGGCTGCAAAAATCCAACATCGATATCGTTTCGTTGGAGTGCCAGAACTCCCACGTGCCCATCGAGCTGATCGAACTTCTTCGCGGCAAGAAGGTGATGCTGGGTGCCATCGACGTCGCCACCAACACCATCGAAACGCCGGAAGAAGTCGCCGCAACACTTAGAAAGGCACTTCAATTCGTTGATGCCGACAAGCTTTACCCTTGCACCAACTGTGGCATGGCGCCGCTTTCTCGCTCGGTCGCCAGGGGTAAACTCAGTGCCTTGAGTGCTGGAGCGGAGATCGTTCGAAAAGAGCTTTGATATCTTAACGTCAGTAAAAATCTGGTTTCTATCTGGGAACGAGGTGGGGCTGACGACTTTGAACGCCTGCTCCTATACATGGCAGAGCAAGCGTTCAGATTAAGTAAATCAGATCTAGCTTAGCCCTGAGCAAGCGCGCGGCGTGCTTTAAGCGTGGAAAAAAAGCTCCATATCAAAATCAGCGCAGCAATGGCGAGGATGGTGGCGCTGATCGGCCGCTCAATGAAGGTCGCAAAATCTCCCGACGAGAGCAGCATGGCGCGGCGGAAGTTGTCCTCCATCATCGGGCCAAGTACAAACCCCAAAATGAGCGGCGCCGCAGGGAAAGCCAGTTTGCGCATCAAAACGCCCAACGCACCGAATATCATCACCAATAGTACGTCGAACGAGCTGTTATTGACGCTGTAGGTGCCCAGGCAAATGAACATCAATACGGCGGGAAACAGCAGATGATAAGGGACGGCAAGCAGGCGTACCCATAGACCAATAAGAGGAACGTTAAGGATAACCAGCATAATATTACCGATCCAGAAGCTCATGACGAGACCCCAGAAAAGGCTCGGTTGCTCTGTCATCAGACCGGGGCCAGGTGTAACGCCATGAATAATGAGCGCACCTAACATTAGTGCCATTGTCGGGCTACCGGGTATACCCAAGGCCAGAGTCGGAATGAACGAGGTTTGGTCCGCTGCGTTATTGGCGGATTCCGGAGCCATGACGCCTTCAATTGCTCCTTTACCAAATCGGCTTGGATCTTTGGATGAGCGCTTTTCCACTGCATAAGCGATAAACGCGGCCAGTGACGGGCCTGTTCCCGGTAGGGCGCCAAAGAATGAGCCAATGCTTGAGCCGCGCAGCATCGGGAACCACGAACGTCGCATATCATCGCGCGTAGGTTTCATGGCGCGTAGCGTCAGGTCAGACGATTTAAAGCGGTTTGCCTTAACACTGCCAACGCTAATAATGAGCTCCGCTACCCCGAACACTCCCATGGCCAGTGCTACCAGGCTAATGCCGTCACCGAGTTCTGGGATACCAAAGGCAAAACGTTGTGTGCCTGTGTAAACGTCGGTACCGATACTGCCAAGGAAAATACCCAGCATGACCATGACGAAGCCTTTGACTGCGGAGCCATCAGCAATACCGGTCGCCGCAATTAGCCCTAGCAGCATTAATGAGAAGTACTCAGCGGGGCCCATGCTCAAGGCATATTGTGCAATCACCGGTGCGAAAAGGGTCAGGATGACGATGCCGATGGAGCCGCCAACGAAAGAGGCCACTGTGGTCATAAACAGAGCAACGGCACCACGACCTTTTTGTGCCATCGGGTAGCCATCTAAACAGACCACCGCATTGGCAGGCGTGCCTGGCACGTTAAGCAGGATAGACGCCGTGCTGCCACCGTAACTCGTGCCGTACCATATTCCTGCCAGCATTATGAGTGCTGATGTCACTTCCATATGAAACGTTATGGGAAACAGCATGGAAATGGCGGCTAAAACGCCAACGCCCGGAATAACGCCAAGCAGTGTTCCTAGAAACACGCCAACAAAGCAGAAAAACAGGTTGCTGAGCGAAAGTGCGGTGTGCAAACCAAGTGAAAGATTGCCAAAAAAGTCCATTAGAATGCCCACCTGAAGATCGGTATGTTCATGCCAAGTGCCAAGCGGAAGATCAAAATGGCCACCAGAATGAGAAAGGCGATGAGTGCCAAAACCGTCTTGATTCGCAACTGCTTATCGGCAAGCGAGGTGATCAGTGTTAACAGGAAAATGGCAGGTACTAAGCCAACACGTGGTACTGCAAGAGAGAAGACCAAAATCCCGCTGAGGATAGCGGCTAGCGGGCGCCACTCAATGCTTGGCATTGGAAAATGTGGGCGCGATGCGCCTCCAATGGAAAGCATTATGCCAAGCAGGGCAATAATCGATCCTATGCCCATAGGAACCATGCCAGGCCCCATACGCTGAAGTGACCCAAGGTTATAATGCGTAGTGGCATAGGCGGCAATAATTAAGCCAAAAGCTGCCAGTGCCATCCCCGTAATAATGTCAACGATATCGCGATTTAGCATAATGATGTCTCCCATAAGGCCGAGCAAATAAATCAATGCCCGGCCTTAAATGATCACTCCACTGTCGCGCCCGAGGCGCTTACTGCTTCAGCCCAGCGCTCATACTCGGCCTGCAGGTAAGCAGCAAATTCATCGGCGGAACCACCTTCCACCGTACTGCCCTCGTTCTCTATCGTTTCGATCAGGCGTTCATCCTGAAGCGCCTGATTGATAGCGGCGTTAAAGGTTGCGACTACATCGTCGGGAAGACCGGCGGGGCCGACCACTGCTTTCCAGTCGGAGGCTTTAAAACCTTCATAGCCTAACTCGGCTATCGAGGGAACGTCGGGTAGGGCTGCATTGCGCTCAAGCGAGGTAACCGCTAACGCTTTTAATGAGCCTGATCGGATATGCGACAATAAGCTGGGAAGGCTGGCAGTCACAAAGTCCACATGTCCGCCAATAGCGTCTGTTACCGCTTGGGCCGCACCGGGGTAGGGCACATGCATGAACTCTACGTCTGCTTGGTCGCTAAATACTTCCATTGACAAGTGACTCACCGTGCCAGAGCCGGGCGTACTCATGGAAACCTTGCCTGGGTTTTCTCTGGCGGCGGCGACTAAAGATTCAAAATCTTCGTAGGCCGAGTTCTGGTTAACGGCCAGCACCATGGGTTGAGAACTAACTAGCGCAATAGGCGTAAAATCATTTAATGAGTCGTAGGGAATGCTGGCGTACAGCGTTGGGTTAATCGCCATGTTAGACGTTTGCCCCATGCCCATAACTTGCCCATCATTTTTAGCACGCGCGAGTTGTGAAAGGCCGATGTTGCCTCCAGCTCCGCCGCGGTTCTCAATAACAAAGTTCCACCCTTGCTGCTCGGAGAGCTTCTCTGTCAGTACGCGTGAGGCAAAATCTGTACCTCCTCCAGCGGAGAAGGGCACAATAAAGTCGATCGATCCTTTGGGATAGGATTGGGCCATTCCTACGGTAGGAAGTATAAGCAATGCGGCGCAGGCGATAGATTTTAAAGCGTTGTTTTTCATAGCGTGTTCCTTATTATTGATGTTGTCGTACTGCTTGTTGTTGTGTGCTGAAGTAATGCTGGGTGTTGAAGTAATAGCTAAAGCGGACAGCCTTTCTTACGCAGGATGGAGTCAAAGCGCTCGCGGTCGACCTCGCCGGTCTCATTCTGCGCACGTATGCGCGCCTCTTTCTCTGCCTGGGCTTGGCACAGGCTTAAAAGTGCCTCGGCTTCACTAGCGGGAATAGCGATAACACCGTCGGCGTCTCCCAGAATCAAGTCGCCAGGCATCACTGTCATGCCGGCACAGGAAATGGGGATGTTTATTTGACCTGGGCCATCCTTGCTGGGGCCACGATGAACATGGCCACGGGCGTAAGCCGGTAAGGCGCCTTCGGCCCATTCAGCGACATCGCGTAGCGCGCCATCAATCACGAAGCCACCTAGTTGGCGAGCAATTGCTGTTGTGCGCATCAGCCCACCAATCACTGCGGTAGAGAGGTCGCCGCCCCCGTCGATAACGATAATGTCGCCTGGCTGGGCGCGCTGTATGGCGACATGCACCATGAGGTTGTCACCTGGGCGGGTACGCACCGTAATAGCTGTACCACACATGGTGAGCCCAAGGTCGTTGTGATAAGCGTGAAGGCCTACTGCCCCTGTATGGCGTCCCATCACATCGCCTGCATGAGCGACCGGCACTTGTTTAAAGGCGTTCAGCAGCTTTTGCGTTAGGGTGGTTTGGCGCGGTTGGATAGCAAAGCCAGCAGGCCATGTTCCGCCATCAAGCGTCATGCTCATTGAGTTATCTCCAGCAAGTGTTCATTGACGATACGTCCATGCGCAGGGGGGTGCCCAGACAGCAGTGCCAAGGCATTTTCGGCAGCGGCACGGGCAGTCAATGCCAGCGCTGCATCGCTATTGCCGCCTACATGCGGAGTGAGTACCACTTGGGGTAAGCGCAGAAGAGGATGGTTTTCAGGCGGGGGCTCAATATTCAAGGTATCCAGCCCCGCGCCCTTCAGGTGGCCAGCCATGATGGCGTCGGCCAATGCATTCTCATCAATCAGCCCACCGCGTGCGGTGTTGATCACAATGGCGCCCGAGTGAAGCTTCGCGAGTGCTGCGGCATCAATCAGGTTCTGGGTAGAGGGCAATAGCGGGCAGTGCAGAGAGAGGACATCGCTACTGGTTAGCAGGTCGTCCAGATTAGCCGCCTTGGAAATACCTTCTGGCATGGTTTCAAGGGCGGGGTCATAAGCGATAACGCGCATACCAATGGCATTGGCCATTCGGGCTACATGACGGGCGATGGTGCCGCAACCCACCAGCCCCAGCACACGGCCTGAAAGTTGTAAGCCAGGGGTTTGTCTCGGCCATTCACCGGTACTAACACGTTGGCCCAGATCCGACACGTTACGCGCCACGGTGATCATCAGGCCAATGGCTAGCTCAGCGACCGACTGCGCATTGGTATCACCGACGACTGTCACAGGAATACCCAGCTCAGCCGCTGCTTGAATATCTACTGCGTCATGGCCTACGCCGTGGCGGGATATCGCGCGCAGCCCTTGGCACGATGCAATGGTTGCTTTATTCAGCGTGAGCGTGCGTGCGATGACGGCGTCGATAGGCTGGCTGGCCATTATTTCACCCAGGCTATCTTCCTCCCCTTTGGGGATGAATAGCAGACGGCAGCCTGCTTGTTCCAGCACTTCCCGGCCTTCGTCAGCCAAGCGAGGGGCCGTCACCAGAATCGTATAACTCATGGCTGGCCGCCTTCCTGCTCAACACTACGGGGAGCATGGCCGGTATAGGTCCAGGTTTCGGTACGGGGGAGTGGGCCTTTATTGCGCTCGGGTCGCTGCATCTGTTCCCAGGCATGGCTCATGATGCCTACCGAGCGAGATAGCACGAACAGGCCGCGGCATAGCGCTGGTGGAAATCCCAGTGCCGCATAAATAGCACCGGTTGCACCATCCACATTCATGGGAATTGCACGGCTGCGGCCTTGGGATATCTGGCGCTCAACTTCTTCTGCAATGTCGGCGAAATGAGTGTTGATGCTGTCGTCGGCTGTGGCGCGTAGAACCTCCATCAGTTTGGGGGCTCGTGGGTCTTTAGGATGGAAGCGATGCCCGAACCCTGGGATATAGCGCACGCCACTCTCTTTAAGCTTGGCAAGCTCGGTATGGGTGGCAGAGGTAATATCTTCACCAGCTTCACAGCGTGCCTGGATAGCGTTATATAGCGCCACGCACTGCTCGCCCGCACCGCCATGTACATCGCCTAGTACGTTGGCTGCAGAAGCCATGGCGTTGTTGATGCCTACACCGCAGGTGGATGCAATGCGCGCAATGGCAATAGACGGCGCTTGTGGGCCGTGGTCAATGGAACTCATCAGTACCGTGCTTAACAGAGACGCCTGGGCTGCACTGGGTAGATCGCCGCGTAGCATCAACCAGATCATTTCCGGAAAGCCAACCTTGCCAATCAGGTCCTCAATGGCGTAGCCGTGGTAGCGAATTATACCGGGGGACATTTCTATGATATCGGTAGACCACCAGTCTTCACCGGCGGTACGGCGGTTCTCTTCAATCATTTTTCCGTCTCTTTGGTTGTTATGTTTGGATGAGTGAAGGCGGCGCGTGCGGCAGCGTCATAGCCGAGCTCTGCAAGAATCGCATCAGTGTCCTGACCCAATGTGGGAGGCGGTGTTTTGGGTTCGGGATCGCCGCTGCCCAGGCGAAAACCTGAGCGCACTACTGAGAGGTTTGTCTGGCCGACGACGCCGGGGAACGTGCGCGTTAACTCACGCTCTTCGACCTGGGGGTGGCGAAGCGCCTGAGGAACGGTGAGCACTTCGCCTGCGGGTATGCCGCGGGCGTTCATTTGTGTTGCCCACTGCTCAGCGGAAGCGCTTTGCAAGGCGGCTTCCAACTCGATAGTTAAAGCGTTACGGTTGCGCTTGCGCTCTTCACGTAATTGAAATCGTGGATCGGATATCAAATCCACGCGCTCTATCAACTGGCACAGAATCTCGAACTGTTCCTGCTTATTGGCAGCGATGTTCAACAACCCATCACCAGTGCGGAAGGTGCCGGATGGGGCCGCCGTTGTATTTTGGTTTCCCATAGGAAGTGGCTCAATGCCACACGTCAGCCAGTTGGACACCACCCAGCCCATGGTGCCCATCATGGATTCAAGCATGGATACATCAATAAACTCGCCGTGCCCGGTTCTATGTCGGCCGACCAAGGCGCTGGAAATGGCGAAAGCTGCGGTCATACCACCGATGGTGTCGCAAACGGGGTAGCCAACGCGCAGTGGTGCAGACGTTTCATCGCCTGTCACGCTCATTACGCCGGAAAGACCTTGGATAATCTGATCGTAAGCAGGGTTCTTTGCCAGCGGGCCGGTTTGTCCAAACCCTGAAATAGCACAGTAGATCAGGCGTGGATTAAGCGCTTGAAGGCTCTCATGGCCAAGGCCAAGCCGGTCCATTACGCCAGGGCGAAAGTTTTCGACCAATACATCGGCGGTTTGTACCAGTTTGCGAAAAGCCTGCTTGCCTTGGTCGGATTTTAGATTGAGCTCAATGGAGCGCTTGCCCGCATTCTGGGCGAGAAATGAAACGCCCATTAACTGGGCATTCAGTTCGGGGTCAGCGCCTAATTGGCGGGCCAAGTCTCCACTTCCGGGTTGCTCAACTTTGATGACATCGGCACCCTGCTGCGCTAACTGATAGCAGCAGTAAGGACCAGCAAGAACGTTGGTCAGATCCAGTACCCGAATCCCTTTTAACAGTTCAGACATGGGGCTTGCCGAATGCTGTAATTTTGATAAGCGGCATAATGGTTCCTTTTTGTTCTGTCAGGCATAATGATGTTCTTTATGGCAGAACGATTTTTACATGTCAAACATGTTCTATTTTAAAAATGTTTGTTCTGTCAGGTAGAACTATATGCAGTGGAGGTGTAGCTTGGTCCAAAAGCAAAATCGAGTAGAAGCCGTTGAGCGTGCTTTAACGATCCTGGAAGCGTTTACAGATCAGGAGAGATCGCTGTCGCTCGTTACGTTAGCGGAGCGTACGGGGCTTTATAAAAGCACTATTCTTCGGCTGATAGGATCCTTGGAGCGCTTTGGATATATCGTTCGTGAAGGCGATGGCACGTATGCTTTGGGGCCCAGCCTATGGCGGTTAGGAAATCTATTCCGTCATACAGGAGATATGGGCGAGCTTATTCGTCCACAGTTGACTAAATTGGTAGGGCAAACTCAGGAAACGGCATCGTTCTTTATCCGCTTGGGTAACCAGCGCATGTGCCTTTATCGGCTGAACTCGCCAAAGCCTGCCCGGCACCATCTGGATGAAGGGGCATTGCTACCTATCGAACGGGGGGCGACAGGCCGCGTTCTTTTAGCGTTTAGTGGGGAAGAAGGCGCGTTCTACGATGATATCCGTACCAAAGGCTATGCCTTCTCGAAGGGCGAACGAGACCCGGATGTTGCTGCCATAGCGCTGCCGGTACTCGACCGGCATGGAGTAATGCGCGGCGCAATATCCGTTTCTGCATTAATCACCCGATTAACCGATGATAAAGTCGAATCAACAGTCGAGCTGCTCAAAGCGAGTTGTGACACCTTGCGTGAAACCATGCCTTAAAAAGTATTACCACAGAGACAGCAGGACTGTTGAACACTGGTCTAATTGTCTCGCGTATTTTAGCCCCCAAGCTGCTGTGCCCAATGAGAACCCCTTGCCTTAAATGGTGAAGGAGGAGGCTGCTCTTGCGGGCTTCTTGATAGGTGCTGCCTTGGGACCAGGCGCGGGCGGCGGTCATGCCGGAAAAACGCAGAGTTACCGCGCCTTCCATTACTTCAAAGTCGCCGTAAAAGGCGACCAGCAAGAAGTCGAACAACTGATCAGTAGGCGTGCTTGCTACTCTTCCAGCTGACGAGTAGCCGCCCGGACGAAAGCGGTGGGAGATTGACCAAGTACCTTACGAAACATGCTGGAGAAAGCGGCCGGGCTGTCGTAGCCGAGTTCCAGCGCGGTGCGAGTAACGGAACGGCCGGACAGCAGTCTGGGGAGGGCGGCCATCAGGCAGGCCTGTTGGCGCCATGCGGCGAATGACATGCCGGTCTGCTGACGGAATAGGCGATTGAAGGTGCGCTGGCTGCGATGCAACTGCCGGGCCCAGTCCTCAGGAAGAGTGTGAATGTTCGGCTGGCCGAGAAACGCTCGGCACAGGCTGGCTAGTTGAGGGTCATGGGGCAGGGGCGCAAACAGCGGCAGGGCCTGAGCCTGTTGCAGTTCGTATAGGAGTAGGTGTGCCAGAGCGCCGTCGCGGCCATTTTCATCATAGAGTGCGGGTATATGGGCGGAAGCCAGCAGCAGGTGATGCAAGAGTGGCGTCACGACGAGCACCTCACAGCTGCATGAAGCACGTGGCGCGACGTGGGGCTCGATATACAGGCTTCGGGTGCTCACTCCATTCATGCGCACCTGATGACGCTTGCCCGCAGGCAGCCAGACACCGCTATAGGGCGGCACCATCCAGGTGCCGTCATCCGTATTGACTTCCATCACGCCTGTCATGCCATAGAGAAACTGGGCGCGGCGATGGGTATGAAAGTCAAGGAGTGTGCCAGGGCGGTAGTCAGTGCCGATGGCCACCATGGGCCGTGCCACATGATCCACGTCTGATAGAGGAGTATTGAGCATAATCGTCATTATGGCTGAAATGCGATGATTATTGTCCAAAAATCGAATGTCAGCCAGTTCTAGCCGGAATATTCTCTCTGCTGTTGAGTTTCATCAGGAGAGTGGCGGTGTATAGCGTATTACTTCTTTGTGGCGGGTTGGCGGGCGTCACCACCGTGTTGTTCGGTTTCGGTGGTGGATTTGTGGTGGTTCCCTTGCTGTATACCTTACTGATTGCCGTCCATGGGCCGGATAGCGCGGCGGGTATGGCGGCCATGCATATCGCGGTGGCCACCTCGACGGCGCTGATGATCTTCGCGGCTTCAATGGCAACATGGCGTCATCATCGGCGACAGACCGTGCAGTGGCATCTGGTGCGTCCGTTAGTCGGCTATATCGCCATGGGGGCGGTGCTCGGCGCGGCAGTGGCAGTATCGTTAAGTGGAGAGTGGGTGCGCTGGGCGTTTATCGGCTATCTGGGTATTACGATTGCGGATGCCGTTCTGCGGCCCGGTTTTCTGCGTCAGTCAGGGAGTGATGTGCGTCCTATGGGGTGTGGGGTAACGGTGATGACGGGGACATTGATTGGTGCGGTGGCCGCTTTGCTGGGCGTTGGTGGTAGCGTGATGACCGTGCCGCTCATGCGACGCAGAGGCGCGAGTATGACCGCGGCCACGGCCATGGCCAATCCGTTGTCGTTGCCCATGGCGGTGAGTGGCACCGCGACATATGTGTTGCTGTCGGCAAATCATACAGCGTTAGGAAACTGGTATGCCGGTTATGTGGATCTGCGTGCCTTGCTGGTACTTGCGGTGGGCTCATGGCTCGGTATCCGCCTGGCGTCGATCTGGATCGGGCGCATCCCTGACCGTATTCATGCCAAGGTGTACCTGCTATTGCTGACAATGGTGCTGGTGGTGATGGTTTTTATGCATTGAATCGAGCCAGGCTCCCACGATTGCTACTGCCAAATCGTTTTTAGTCGGGGCAGGTGTTAGGTGCTTACTGTTACGGTGCAGAGATCATGTGGCTTATTCTGTATGAATAAACAGTTGCTGTGTTAAGGTTTACTATAACCTCTTATAGCAGGTGCGCTTGAGTATTTGCTTTGGTGTGCAAAGGTGAATATTGCTGCATTGAGTGATGCTTGCTTGGCCAGTGCATGTTTTGGAGGTGCGTGGCGCTTGATGTAAACCTGGGGGCAACACTTATGAATGATCAGCAAATACAAATATTCACCAGCGAAGATGGACAAGCACACCTTGAGGTGACGCTGGAGCAAGAGACTGTTTGGTTAAGCCAAGCGCAGATGGCTGAGCTGTTTAACACCAAGCGCCCTGCAATCACCAAACACTTAAGTAATATCTATAAGAGCAAAGAGCTGGATGAAAACAGCACATGTTCCATTCTGGAACATATGGCTGAGCATGGGCAGCGATACCGCACCAAACACTACAACCTTGATGCCATTATTTCTGTTGGTTATCGGGTTAGCTCAAAGCGTGCCACTCATTTCCGCAAGTGGGCAACTCAAGTATTAAAAGACCATTTGGTGCATGGCTACACTCTGAACCAGCAACGCTTAACCGAGCGAGGAATAGAGTTCGAGCAGGCGGTAAGTTTGCTCAGCCGCACCTTAACCAATCAAGGCTTGGTCTCCACAGAAGGTGAAGCCGTCGCCCGTGTGATCAGCGATTACGCACGCTCTTGGAGTTTGTTACAAGGCTACGATGAGCAGCAATTAGCTGAATTAAATATCAAGCAACCTGATATGCAGTCGCTGGGATTGGAAGAAGCCTTGAAAGCCATTGGCGAGTTAAAGCACGCCTTAATCACCAAAGGTGAGGCAACCGAGCTGTTTGGGCAGGTGCGAGGCGATGGTTTGACATCGGCCTTGGCTACTATTGGCCGATGGTAACAAACGCTGTGGCTCGTTTTTGTTTCTATGGTACCTGCGCCGCAACGCGGCCCTACTGGCTCGGCCCGTTGAGCAGTTGATCAACGACAACACTCTGGTGGCGCTGGCGCTGGCGCTGGCGCTGGCGCTGGCGCTATTAGTCGCGGAGAGCCTACCCGGTCAAAAAACGCTGATGATTCGACTGATCGAGCATTTTATACTGTTGAAAGAAAGCTGATTATCTGTGTCACCTCAAATCACGAGCGCTGCCTTGGGCTTCATAGTAAGCTGCTTTCATCTGGGTGCACCATCCATCTTTTCAGGTAAAAGTGCGCAGCAAAGCGCTAGCCACTGCGGAAAAGATATTCTAGGTACTAGGGCGTGTCCTCATTTTGAAAGAAAGGCTGTCCCTCATTGATTTTCTGTGGGGTTATGCGACTCTTCTCAACAGAGGGGGAGTACTGCCATGACACGATATGTTTTGACCGATGATATTTGGGAACAGCTTCAAGTCACCATGAAAGCAAAGGGTTGCCACCGCTGGCCCAATGATCGAAATATAATGGAAGCAATACTCTGGAAACTCCGAACCGGCGCTCCCTGGCGCGATATTCCGAGTGAGTTTTGCCCCTGGAAAACGGCCTATAATCGCTTCAACCGCTGGGCCATCAAAGGATTGTGGGAGCAATTTTTTTGAGCTACGAGGCGAAATTGATACGGAGTGGGTATTCGCCGACGGAAGTTACCTCCGCACTCACCAGCATGCGAGTGGAGCTCGGCATGGAGAAGAGCGGGCCATTGGAAAATCACGAGGAGGAGCTACCACCAAACTTCATATGCTCGCCGATGCGCATGGAAATCCGGTCGATTTTGAAGTCACTGGGGGTAACGTCCACGACGCCACGGTTGCAGAGCACCTCATAAAGAAGATTGATCAAGCCGACCACTTCATTGCTGACAAGGGCTATGATTCTGAGGCCATCCGTGAACATGCCAGGGCAAGGAGCATCAACCCGATCATTCCCAAAAGATCAAACAACAAGACGCCAAACCCGGGGTTTGATGCCTTTCTCTACAGGCATCGCCATTTGGTAGAAAACCTCTTTGCTCGGCTGAAACACTTTCGCAGTATTGCCACTCGCTTTGAGAAACTGGCACGAAATTTCAAATCCATGGTTTACCTGGCGTGCACCTTCATTTGGTTGAAAATGAAATGAGGACACGCCCTAGGGGATAATTGAAAAGTAGGCACTGTTTTGATATGTAGGGATATATTTTATACTAATGGCGAGAGTGTAACGGGTGAAGAACGAAGGTCATGAGTACCGATGCACTGTTGAAGCGACCGTTGCGGTTGCTGGCGGCAAATGGAAACCGCTGATCATTTACTATCTACTCAGCGGAACCAAAAGATTTGGAGAGCTTCGCAAGCTTATCGGTGGCATCACGCAGCGGTCGTTGACATTGCAACTTCGAGAGCTTGAATCGCACGGTATTATCTCTCGAGAAGTGTTTGCCGAAGTTCCACCACGCGTCGAATACTCGCTGACCGAGCTTGGACTTACTCTTTCCCCTGTGCTCAACGCCATGAAAGAGTGGGGAGATAGTTATCTCTCTTGGCAGCAAGATAAAGAGCAATGATATTGATGAAACTAGCTGGCTCTTTTGGAACTGGTAAATGATATGGCCAACCTGCGCGCTTTGGACCTCAATCTTCTGGTTATCTTGCATGCTCTGTTAGAGGAGCAACACGTAACACGAGCAGCACGTCGTCTCGCGCTTTCGCAACCTGCCACTAGTAACGCACTAGACAGGTGCCGACATGTTTTTGATGATCCTTTATTGGAGCATATTGCAGGTGAAATGCGATTAACGGCGAAAGCCCAGTCGCTAAAAGAACCGTTGTCCCAAGCACTGCTTGCCATATCGGCTGTCGTAGAGACACCGCAAGCTAAATTGACGCAAGTTCGCCAAACGGTCCGCTTGATAATGGCAGATCAACCAGGCCTTACGGTCATGACCCACCTTTTAACCAGGTTAAGTACCAGCGCTCCAAAAGTGAATTTAGTGCTATTGCCATGGTGCAGCAGCAAGGATGCTCTGCATCGTCTGGAAAATGGTGAGGCTGATATTGCGATATCAACGTTTTCTGCGCTGCCTCCAACATTCCATCGTCAGGAAATTGGGTATGAGGGCTATGTTGTGGCCATGCGGGCCTCGCATCCTGCCGTTCGGAAGTTTAACGTGGATGAGTGGCTGGCCTGGCCACATATCGTTGTTTCCGGTGAAGGGGATATACGCGGGTCTCTGGAAGGAGTGTTAGCCCAACAAGGAAAAGGTCGTCATGTCGGTGCTGTTGTACCGAATTTCACCATGATCGAGCCCTTGCTTAGAGCAACGGATATGATTGCTACCACACCTATAAATTGTCTTTCTGACACCCAAGCCCTAGCGATTTTCGAGCCGCCCATCCCGGTGCCAGGCTTCAGTCTACATTTAGCTTGGCATGCGCGAAGAGATGGCGATTTGGTCGTACAACATGTGACCGAAACGCTGCGATGCCTCTTTCAAACAGAAGGCATCGCAGCAGCGATATAATGCACCGCCAGCGATAAGAAATTGTCCTAAAACACCACATGGAAAGACCCCAGCTAGTAGGGGATACCAGTGAGGAATCTTTTGCGAGGAATTGGTAACATGACTATTTAACTCACTCATCACTCAAACCTCCTGTGGCTCGGGTGATGCAATCCAGGATTTTAATACCTCTGCATAACGGGCCCCTTCGGTCTTGAGCTCGTCCAGAGACAGCTGATTGGCACGGTAGACGATAAAAGGGTTGCTCCAGGTCAGCTCACAACGGTGGGCTGTCGCGCGAATCGGGGCAAGTAGCTCAAGCATGGTGAACATATTACGCCCGCCCTTGCTATAAGCGTCGGGCGTATTGCCTGCGGTCACCGAGACCATTATGGGCATGCCTCGTAGCCTGCGCCCCTCCGACTCGTAGTTAATGTAGAACAGTCGCGTTAGCACGGCATCTAGCCATGCTTTCAATATCGGCGGGGTAGCGTACCACTGCATAGGGTACTGCAGGACGACCCGGTCCACGGCCAACAAACGATGCACCTCGGCACCGGTGTCAATCTCGCCATTGGGGTAAGCTCGCTGTACGTCGAAGATTTCGACATCATCGATTTGGGAGGCGGCAGTGGAAAGGGCTGCGTTGGCATGCGAGCTCGCAATATCAGGATGGAAAAGTAGTACAAGTGTTTTCGACATGGGAATACTCCGGTTGGGATTACCCCGCTAGCTTTATCCTGTGTGCATTATTTGTCTAATGGATAGTTGATATGGCTATCTATTGATTTGGTGAATGGCTGGTGTGAGTAATAATGTTTGTCTCAATTAGCCTAGGAAAATGCCGGATTTAATATTATTTTAGGCGACAGCCTGTGATCATCGGTTCACTGACTTTGCTAATCCTATAAGCCGGTTGGTCCTGATTATCGACTCCAGCTACTATCGGTTCATGAATACAAACCTTATAGATATAGTGCGTCGATATTTGGATGCACATGCAGATACTGTGGGCCTCGCGCAAACACCGGTTTCCGGATTGACGATTATTCGCTCGACCAAACCAAGCGATCTGCAACATGCCATTCCCAACCCGCTTATCTGCTTGATATTGCAAGGCACGAAGCTCGTCACGTTGGGAAAGGAGACCTACAATTTCGAGGCAGGAAACTCGCTGTTGATCACGGCCGATGTCCCAACGGTCAGTCAGATTACGCACGCCAGTACCGATAAGCCCTATATGGCACTTGTGCTGGATCTCGATCCGGTGGTAATTAGCGATTTGGTACTGGATATGAAAATGGTACCGAGGGTGAACGGAGCCGCCGTACGTTACGATGCGACTGATACGGATGTGCAGGATACGGCACTGCGTTTGATGAAACTTCTGGATCGCCCTGAGTCTCTGCCGGTGCTACATAGCCAACTGGTGCGAGAGATGCACTATTGGCTGTTGTCTGGCCGCCATGGAGAAGCCATTCGGCGCCTCGGAGCCCCAGAAAGTCGTGAGCAGCGAATCTCCCGTTCAGTTGCTATTCTTCGCGCCGATTTCAGGAAGACACTACCGGTGGAACAGCTTGCCGCTGAAGCGGGGATGGGCGTCTCGTCTTTTTATCAGCACTTCCGTGCTGTGACGTTGCTCTCGCCATTGCAGTTCCAGAAACAACTTCGACTTATTGAGGCCCGCCGACTTATGGTGTCGAGAGGTCTGTCTGCAAGCAGTGCAGCCTTTGACGTGGGTTACGAGAGCGTTTCTCAATTTTCAAGGGAGTATCGACGCCTGTTTGGCCTGTCACCAAGCCGGGATAAGGAATCCGCTAAGAAAGTGCTTCATACCAAATAAAATTAACAGTTCGGCCGTTGCTCACAGAGAAAAATTTACGATTTTTCAGTCCGGACACTAACATAAAAAGCCTGCCGTAAAGGCAGGCTGTTGGTTAGCTACATGCATGTACCTAGCGAAACTATTCTGATCAGATACCTTGCCCGCCGGATACTTCAATCCGTTGCCCGTTCACCCAGCGATTGTCGTCGGATAGTAGGCTAGCAATCATAGGCCCGATATCATCGGGTACTCCGACGCGGCCAAGTGCGGTCATATCAGCGAACACTTTGTTAAGGTCCGGGGTATCCCTTACGGCACCCCCTAGAAAGTCGGTTTCGATAGCGCCGGGCGCAACGGTATTTACCGCTATTCCTCGTTCACCAAATTCCTTCGCCATATATCTGGAGAGTACTTCCACAGCCCCTTTGACTGCCGAATAAGCAGAGAAGCCCGGGAATGTACCTGTGGTCAGCCCGGAAGACAGGTTTACGATTCGTCCACCGTTAGCCATTAGTGGCAGTAAAGATTGTGTGAGGAAAAATACCCCTTTGAAATGTACATCAACCAATCGGTCAAACTGTTCCGGGGTGGTTTCGGTAATAGGAGCCATATCTCCATGGCCGGCATTGTTCACTAAATGATCGAACGTCTCGCGTTGCCATATGTCATTCAGCACTTTTCGTAGCTGATCGACAAGCTGCGGGAAACTGGCGATATCTACTGTATCTAATTGCAGAGCAATGGCCCTACGGCCTAGCCCCTCAATTTCCTGAACCACTGCCTCGGCGTTTTCTCGGCCGCTATGGTAGGTCAGGATTACATCGCTGCCTTTGTGGGCAATGCTGAGCGCAGTATTTCGGCCGAGGCCTCGGCTCCCACCTGTAACGATAGCGATACTCGACATGCTTCACCTCCACTATGTATTTGTGTAACACCTCGCAATTATTGCGAATATGGTGAAAGAGTACGCAGCCGGAACCTCGAAGAATTTTGCCTATTTCTCCAAATTCGCTAGCATTATTAAAATCAGGATAGTGAAGCCCTTTAGTATTCTGAATGAGCATACGTTGCAGACAGGAAGATGCGGTGCATGAAACTGGAAGTTGGAACTCGCCCTGTATCGAGTCGAAAGGTCGGTCAGCTAGTAATACTTGTTTTTGTGGTGAATATCCGGATGGGCTAAGTCATCGCGCCTCTAGTAAATTATTAATTTCACTCTCAATTGAATCCTCTACTGCGGCTCGTACTGGATAGCCGAATGCCTTGCCCAGAGGTGCCAAGGCGACACGCAGAGATAGCGCTACGGCTGGGCTTTTGACGATGACGATGTTACCCGCACACACACGCTTGAGGTGTTCCCGGTTGCGCTTGAGCCATAGGGAAAAGCGCTTTCTTTCTTCCTTATCGACTTCCTGATCCCGGTTCGGCACCTCGCGTGTCAATAGGACGAACTGTTCGCTTTGGTGCAGCAAACTATCCAATTGTGATTCCCAATTGGAGGATCCAATAGAAGATATCCAAACGCGTGGAAAGTGGCTGGTGTCGATATGCATATAACAATCCTCTGAATGATTACAGCCGATGATGAGGAGAGGTGATTCGTTGCTTAATTCCTGCGATGAGTAAATCCAAGCCCGTTGCAAAACGATTGTCGAAATCTTCTGAAAAGATCGCCTCGCGTGCGGCCCAGCTATGTGGATATTTCTCTCGCGCTGAGTCGAGAAAAGTCTGCTTGCGTGCAGCCAGGTCCAGATTGCTCTCGGGACCCAGTGCTTGCTCCTCCATCACGAGACCCAAGACATAGTAGGTCACCGTGAAACTGGAGGTGGCGGCTAGCTCTGCATTTGCACCTGCTTGGATAAAAGCTGAGATCATGGCTTCGCCAGTACGCAACACGTTGTCGGTAACGACATAGGTGCCAGCAAACACTCTTGCGCCATCGCGGTGTCGTAACAGCGCTAGCCGAAGTTCTACAGCGACTTGGCGAACACGATCCTCCCATGGCTGTGCTTCAGGTAGATCCTTTGCAACAGCGTCAACCAAGGCATCGGCCATACCGTCGATAAGTGACTGTTTATTTTCGAAATGCCAATACAGCGAAGGTGCCTGTATCTGAAGCGCTTGTGCCAGCTTGCGCATCGTCAGTCCTTCAATCCCATATCGGTCAAGTAGTGACAGTGCGGTCTCGATGACCCTGGATCGCTCGATTCGAGGTGCTTTTGTCGCCATGTTCTTTCTCTCATGTTCTTGCTCTGCAGAGGTTGACATCTAACACTGTTAGTCTAGCATGACGCACTACTGCCTAACAGCGTTAGATTGGTGTTGACCATGAAATACCTCTGGAACCTTATGCTCGCAGTCACGCTTTCGGGTTGTGCCAGCATGGGGGATATAGAAGATCCCCAGTCCGCTTTGAATACCCCGAAATCATTTGGGGCGGTGGATACAGGGTGGCATCGGCCATCACCGCATTGGTGGGAGCGATATCATGACGCCGGTTTGAATGCGTTGATAGATCAAGCGCTTGCCCAGAGTCCTGACATACGGTTGGCGCAAATACGGGTCTCTCAAGCGGCGGCTGTTGCCGATCAAGCCGGTGCGGAACATGGGCCCAACGTGGACGGAAATGCTCGTGCAACGCGTAAACGTTATGCAGAGCAATACGATGTTGGCGCACCTTTGGCGGGGCACTATGGATCGACGTATGTTCTTGGGGTTGAAGCTCGCTATACCTTCGATTTCTGGGGGCGCCAGCGTGCTGCCTTGAAGGTAGCGCTGGGGGAGACGGCAGCACGGCAAGCCGAGGTGCAAGACGCAAAGATCTTACTCACAAGTCAGATAGCCGAGAGTTGGTTTGAGCTATCTAGATTACTAGAGGTGAAAAAGTTAGCTGAGAACGCTCTCGAGTTGCGCACTCAGACTCTGCGTATTGTCGAGTCTCGAGTTAAGGCGGGGCTCGACACCGAGGTTGAGCGCTGGCAAGCCGAGGGTGATTTGCCCGCTACGGAACGTGATATTGCTGAGCTCGACGAACAGATCGGCTTGCAGCGAAACACATTAGCAGCCTTGGCAGGGCTGCCGATGAATGCGTTGGCCGATGCGGTACCAGACCTGGAGCCAACACAGGGCACCTTCTTGCCGCCCTTTATACCTGCTGAATTGATCGGGCAGCGTGCCGATGTCGTGGCGGCGCGCTGGCGCGTGGAAGCGGCCACCCAAGGCATTGAAATCGCCAAGGCCGATTTTTATCCCAATATTAACTTGCATGCTTTCGCAGGTTTGGCTCGGCAAGATCTTTCTGTGGGGCTATCTGACTGGCTGGATGCTGGTAGCCGCACCTACAGTATTGAACCTGCCATCAGTTTACCTATTTTCGATGCTGGCCGATTGCGTGCTCATCTAAAAGAGCGTGTATCGGATCTTGATGTCGCCGTTGAAACCTACAACCACGTGTTGCTGACGGCTGTTCGTGATGCAGCGAATCAAATGGTCTCGCTGGGTGCGCTGGAGCCACAGCTTCAAGCTCAAGAGCGAGTCCTGACGACTAGACGTACAGCATTTGATCTAGCCAAGCGGCAGTACGCGTCGGGTTTGACTAACTATCTGACCGTGTTGAATGCCCAGAATGCCCTACTTCAAGCGCGTAAACAGCAAGCGGATATAAGATCGCGAGCCTTGGTGCTTGATGCCGAACTCAACCGCGCTTTGGGTGGCGGTTTCGATACCTCAAACTCAACCATGCATTTTACGGGTAAGTCATCATGAGTACGTCTGAAGTAGGTAAGCGGCGGTCCTGGGCTCTGCGTTTGGCACCATGGGTCGGATGTATTGCCATTTTCGTGTTGGTGGTAATGGTTACAACACATTGGCGTCACTGGACAAGTAATCGAACGATACAAACCACTCAAAATGCCTTTGTAAAATCGAATTTCGCGATACTAAGTGCCAGGATCTCGGGGTATATCAATGTATTACCCGTCGGTGATTATCAAGCCGTCCAGGCGGGTGACATTATTGCTCAGATTGATGATGCCGATATTCGGCTCAGGATCTCTTCCAGAGAAGCGGCCCAAGCCAAGGCCCAGGCTGAGTTGGAGAACCTGGATAGGGAGTTAGCCCAGCAGCTTGCACGCATTGAGCAAACTCAGGCCAAAGTGCGCGCGGCCGAGGTAAGGGCGCGCCAGTATCGAACCAGCCCAGAACGCCAGTCTGAGCTGGTTCAGGAGGGAGCATTATCCCGTCAAGTTTTTGAAAGAGCCCAGGCAGACTTGGAGCACGCTGAAAGCCAACATGAGGAGGCGGTTGCAGAATTAGAGTTAGCAAACACTTCGTTGAGTGTTTTGGAAGGCCAAAGGGCCGTCCGTCGAGCCGAGCTGGATGCAGCCACCGCTGATCTCGAAGCTGCTCGCCATGATCTTGACTATACGCGGATCGTAGCACCTTTCGATGGTGTCATTGGCAAGCTGAAGGTTCAGCGTGGCAGCCTGGTCACCACTGGAACACAAATTGTTTCTCTTGTCCCATCAGCGCGGCCTTACATCATCGCCAACTATAAGGAAACGCAGCTCGCACGTGTGAGAAATGGTCATCCAGTTGAGCTGACTGTCGATGCATTGCCCGGGATAAAGTTACATGGCCGTGTAGCGGAAATTGCTCCTATGAGCGGTGCTGAAACCGCATTATTGCCCGCTGACAATGCTTCAGGGAATTTTACCAAGGTTGTGCAGCGAATACCGGTTCGTATTGAACTGGAACCTGGGCAGGAGACTATCTCGGCGCTACGGCCAGGGATGTCAGTTAAAACTGATATCAATACCGGTGGAAAACTAATAACACCCTATCCGTCCATCTCTTCAGAGGTGGCAAGCCTTGTGGCTCGTCATGGAGAAGCGCAATGATGAAGCTCGTGGGCATGCTTTCCAATGCCTCTCGGCCGCGGCCCATCCTGACGGTAATGGCCATTTTTCTGGGAGCAGTACTTACCACCTTGCAGGGGCGGCTGTTTTCCATGGCCTTGCCCGACCTGCGTGGCCAGTTTGGGTTGGATGTACTAGAGGCTGCTTGGTTGGGGACCGCGCTGAATGGCGCCCAACTGATTACCATGCCGATTGTCCCTTGGCTAGCCACGGTAATCGGCCCGACGCGTGTATTGGTCACTCCCAGTCTCGTTCTGGGGCTGGCAACCTTGTTGATTCCCGTATTTGCGCAGAACTATCCCATGCTGCTTATTCTGCACTCCGTCACAGGGCTATGCTTGGGGGTTTACCTCCCTCTAACGATCTCTTTGGCACTGCGCAATCTACAGCCACATTTTTGGCTGATGGCCATGGCTGCCTATAGCCTGCGTGTCTCAACGGGAATGGATGCGGGGGTAGGCATCTCTGGATTTCTCGTGGAAGAGATCAGTTGGCACTGGGTTTACTGGGCCGCGAGCATTGTCGCACCACTGATTGCTCTGCTGGCGTGGAAAGTGATACCTCTGTCACCTGTCGATCATGAAAAATGGCATCAGGTAGATTGGGGAGGCATGGGACTATTCTGTAGTGGATTAGTGCTGATTTTTATGGGTCTTGAATCGGCTGAGCGATTGGGATGGTGGGACTCTGGTTTCGTCGTTTCCGCTTTAGTAGGTGGGGGTATTCTTTTTTCCTCTGCCGTTGTGCGAGCAGTGATAAGTAAGGGGGGCAAGTTTGGCGAGCTTATCGGGCTGAGCAACTGGAATGTCAGAATCTGCATGGTGATTGCCTGCTTATTTGGTGTTTTGATGACACCTACTTCACTGCTTATTCCAACATTTATTCAAGAAATGGGAAATCTCAAGCCACTGCAGGTTAGTACTGCCACTTTCGCTGCGTTCGGCGCTTATTTGGCCTCGATACCGTTGGCCATCTTTCTAGCTCGACGGATAGAGGCACGGTTACTGATTATTCTAGGGCTCACGGCGATCGCCGTTGTTGCATGGGTGGGGGGCGGCATCAATCATAGCTGGAGAACGGAGCAGTTTATCTCCATGCTTATTTTCCAGGCTCTGGGTGAGAGCATTATGCTGATTGGTTTGATTGCTGCTTTTGTCACCAATATTAATCCGCAGCATACGATAGCGCTGGGTGCTTATATTCCGATCGCTCGTGTAATGACCCCGGTAGTGGCAGGCGCCGTTATGTCGACTTGGTTACGGATGGCAGGGGATACGAGCCGTGCATCACTAAGTATGTATTTGCAAGGAGGAGATCCTGTCGTTGTTGAAAGTTTATCCAGCATAGGGTTGTCGGGTATTGCACAAGTGCTCACTCGAGAATCACATGTGCTTGCCCATATTAGCGGATTTCACTTAGTGTTTTGGGTGAGTATTTTGTCACTTGCTCTGGCTACACTGCTACGTTCATCGCCTCCTAACCCAATCACGCCACCTGTGGTCGCTGCGGGAATCTCTGGCTAGAGGCGTGTTCTTTTTTTACGCGTCAGATATGGCGTGCAACGCCTACTCGATGAACTCATCCATATCGGCAGACAGGGTTACCTCCTTACCCGCCTCCAATACATTGAGCCTTTGCGTTAGCGCTTGGTTAATGGAGTGATAGGCCGTGCTGCCTAATGCCAGCCGTAATGGGGGAGTGGACATATCGACTGTTTCGATGATGAGATTAACGGTTTTTGTCGCATCGCCTTTAATAGTGAAAGCACCAGAAGCTAACGCACGACGAATCTCGCCCGCTGGCGTCTCTTCATATACCGACACCGTCTGCGTGCGGTCCAGCGCATCCGCAAACTGGGTGGCGGTGGGGCCTGGTTCGGCAATAATGAAATCAATACCCCAGGGCGCCACCTCCTGAGCAACCGACTCGACAAACCCCTCAATTCCCCATTTGGTGGCATGGTAAAGGCTGAAGCATGGGTAGGCGATTTGACCGCCTTCTGACGACATCTGCACGATACGTCCGCCCCCTTGCTCGCGTAGATGAGGCAGTACCGCACGAATCAATTGGATTGAGCCTGTGAGGTTTGTCGCTATTTGTCGCTCGATCTGTTCGTCACTTGCTTCTTCGGCGGCGCCAAAAACTCCATATCCCGCGTTGCTGACGACGACATCAATTCGGTCGAACGTTGAAAATGCTTGCGACACCGCCTCTCTCATTGCCCGTGTATCGGTAACATCGAAGTTAACTACCTGTAAACGGTTACCGTGCTTGGCCTGCAAGTCGTCCAGGGCGCCGTTGCGCCGTAGCGTGGCCACGACACGGTCGCCGCGTTCAAGTAGATATTCGGTAAGAAGGCGGCCAAGGCCGGTAGAGGTGCCTGTAATAAGCCAGGTTTTAGCCATGAATTATCTCCTGTGAGTTGATTGAGCGTTGCAAGAGATAGGTTAGGCCAGTAATACTGTTAATAAAATACTCAACAATTGAGATGAAGTAGTGAAGGGTGTTCACCAATGGGTAAGCCAACGTTAACCGATCTTAACGCCTTTAAAGCGGTGGCTGAACATCGTAGCTTTCGCCGTGCTGCTGACCTGATGGGCGTTAGCCGGTCATCACTTAGCCACACTGTACGCACCCTTGAACGAAGATTGGGCACGCGGCTTTTACACCGAACCACGCGGAGTGTCTCGCTAACCGAGAGTGGCGAGCGCTTACTCCTGCGCTTGAATCCGCTGCTAGGTGAGCTGGATACCCTTCTGGAAGAGGCATCGAGTCATGAAGGTAAGGTAACGGGAAGATTGCGCATTAACGGTAGCGAAGCGGCTATTCGCCTGTTACTGCAACGTACCGTGCCCCGGTTTCTAACGCTTTACGATAGCGTCGAGCTTGATCTGGTCGCGGAAGGGCGGCTAGTAGATATTGTGAAGCAGGGCTTTGATGCGGGCGTAAGGTTAAGGGAGGCCGTCCCCAAGGATATGATCGCTATTCCCGTAGGGGGTGAGATACGTTTTCTTGCCGTTGCTTCTCCTGGCTATTTAAACGGCAAACCGATTCCTGAAACGCCCGACCAACTCGCCATACATCGGTGCATAAGGCAGCGGTTGCCCAGCGGGAAACTTTACCGTTGGGAATTCCAGCAATATGGTCAGGATATGTTGGTTGACGTGCCTGGCGTTATGACGCTGGACAGCAGTCAGTTGATGGTGGAGGCGGCAGTGGCTGGATTAGGCATTGCCTATGTACCGGAACCCTATGCTCACGCCTATCTTCGCGATGAAAAGCTAGTAACGGTGCTTGAGGATTGGTGCCCTCACATACCCGGCCTGTATCTTTACTATCCCAACAACCGGCATGTACCGCCCAGCTTGCGAGCATTCATTGATTTGCTGCGAGAGTGACGCGCGTTCCTGAGGGAGGAATCAGTCAGCTACTTCCCACCATTATTGGGGGGCTGAAGTATCATTAGTAGGGATGGGAGCCTGCTATGGAATTACCGAGCGGTAATTATTAAAGGATTAAGGTTAAAAATATGAGAATAGTTACTGAGCGGTAATCTAATGCTGGGCTTGCGCTGTTCAAGATCAGCCAAGCGGTTATTGGGTGGGTGTTCTTTGCACTAAGCAGGCCAGCATATCTTCGGTCTGCCAGAAACATCTGGCTGGAAGCGAGGGGAGGGATAGGGCGTAAAAAGATAAAAGGGCCGTTCGTTAAACCACGAACGGCCCTTTGTGCGTCTACGCGTAATTGCAAAAAGGCTTACGCCTCTTCAACCCCATCCACAATAAATACACGGTAGTCCGCACCCTGGAAGCGGTGTTTACGGGCTTCCTGGTAGGCGTCGCTTTGGTACCAGGCGCGGGCGGCGGCCATGTCGGGGAAGCGTAGGATTACCGCGCCTTCCATATTGCTGCCTTCCATTACTTCAAAATCACCGTAAAAGGCGAGCGGCTTCGGGTCGTGGCCTTCGCGGGCGGCTTTTGCCTTGGTGGCGTATTGCTCCATTTCCTTGGCGTCGTGAGTGCGTTCACGAGTCAGTACAACGTAAGCCGGCATTCCATTCTCCTTGGGTAATTATCAGGAAAGCTTCTTCAACAGTGCTTGGGCGGTGGCTTCAGACGAACCGGGGTTTTGGCCGGTAATCAGCAGGCCGTCGACGAGTACGTAAGAACTCCAGTCATCGCCTTTACTGTACTGGCCGCCGCTCTCTTTAAGCATATCTTCGACCAAAAACGGTACCACGTTTGTCAGGCCAACGGCGTCTTCTTCGCTGTTGCTGAAACCGGTCACTTTACGGCCCGCGACCAGCGGCTTGCCGTCGCTACCTTTCACATGGCGCAGCACACCGGGGGCGTGGCATACCGTGGCGACCGGCTTGTTGGCGGCCATTGCGCCTTCGATCAAGCGGATGGAGGTGGCGTCTTCGGCCAGGTCCCATAGCGGGCCGTGGCCGCCTGGGTAGAACACGGCATCGAATTCCGCCAGGTCAACGTCGACCAACTTGTGCGTGTTTGCCAACACTTGCATTGCTTCACTGTCGGCCTCGAAGCGCTTGGTGGCGTCGGTTTGAGCATCCGGCACGTTGCTGTTGGGGTCGAGCGGCGGCTGGCCACCAGCGGGGGAGGCCAGGGTCAGCTCGGCACCTGCGTCTTTAAACGTATAGTAAGGCGCGGCCAGCTCTTCGAGCCAGAAACCGGTTTTGTTGCCGGTGTCGCCAAGCTTATCGTGTGAGGTAACGACGACTAGGATTTTCATGATTGCGTCCTTTCCTGGGTGAGAGAGAGGTTGGGGGCGAGGTCTAACAGAGCGTAGGTGGCTTTTAAGGCGGCATCCAGGGGCACCCGGTCACGGGTAATCTTGGCGCGCAGGCTGGCACCCAGCCATAGCTGGTAAAGGGTGGTAGCCAGTTCCAAGGCACTGCCGTGAATGTTGACAGACTGAGGCAGCGAACCATCGGCAGCGGCGGCTTCGATTGATTGCGCTAACCTGGCAATAATGCGCTCAGTACCGTGTTGCAGCACGCGGCGCATGCGCTCGGAAAGATCGCTGACTTCGGCGGCAAGCTTCACCGCCAGGCATTTTCCGCTGGGGTCGCAATGGTGTTGGGTATCCCGCCAGTGCGCCCAGTAGCTGAGAAAACGCTCAGCGTGAGAAGCGCCCGACTGGGTAAGGCGTTCTTCAATTTGCGCGAGATAACCACTGAAGTAGTCTTCCAGCAGTGCTTCGCCAAACGCTTCTTTGGAGCTGAAGTAGTGATAAAAGGAGCCTTTAGGCACCTCGGCGGCTTTGAGAATCTCGTTAAGACCTACCGCCGAGAACCCCTTGCCACCGATGATGACCTGGCCGGTGTTAAGAATGCGCTGCCGGACATCGCCGGTAACAGGTGTCATATTCATAGCCACTAGCTTACGCCTGATTAGACCAGTCGTCTATAAGGGGCGCATCACTGTTTCTATGCCGATTAGGCGTTTCTGCAATGTTGGTCTTCACCCTCGCGTTTTCAAAAACAGTGAATCTTCCTGGTTAGTTGGAGAGTCTCGCAATTACTTTGATTTCAAAATCGAAGCCTGCCAGCCAATTCACGCCAACCGCCGTCCAATTGGGGTAAGGCTTGTCTGGAAACGCGCGGTTCTTGGCTTCCAGCACGGTCGCGAATTGGGCTTCAGGATCCGTATGAAAGGTTGTGACATCGATGATATCGTCAAAGCTTGCGCCCGCAGCTTCCAGCACGCTTTGCAAGTTGTCGAAGGCGAGCTGAACCTGTGCGGCGAAATCCGGCTCGGGCGAACCATCTTCACGGCTGCCCACTTGGCCCGATACAAATAGCAAGTCGCCCGAGCGGATGGCCGCAGAATAGCCATTCTTCTCGTAAAGCGCCTGTCTGCTTTGAGGATAAACTGCGTTACGTGTTGCCATATCTCTTTCTCCATCCGTTGTTCAAATACCGGCTTGGCCGTTGGGTGATCTACTGTAGGTCTGCTGTCAGGCTGGATAAACAGAGAATTCTGGTCAACACTGTTTGCACTTTCCAAACAATCACAAGGCGGCAACGCTGTAATGGACCGTTTCAATGCAATGCAGGCATTTGCTCGGGTCGTCGAGACGGGCAGCTTTACCAAGGCCGCTGAAACGCTGCAAATCAGTAAAACCAGTGTGACCCAGTTAGTGCAGCAGTTAGAGGCACGGCTGCGGGTAAAGCTTCTTAACCGCACCACACGAAAAGTTAACGCGACGGCAGACGGCGCGGCCTACTACGAGCGCGTTATAAAACTGTTAGCCGATATGGATGATGCTGAAACCAGCCTCTCCAATGCGGTGGTGTCGCCGCGCGGACGGCTTAGAGTCGATGTGCCCAGCCCGTTTGCGCGAATGGTTTTGATACCGGCGCTACCGGGTTTCTACGCACAGTACCCCGATATTCAACTTGATATGGGTGTTAGCGACCGCTTGGTGGATTTAATTGACGAAAACGTGGATTGCGTAGTGCGCGGCGGAGAACTTACCGATTTATCGTTGGTAGCGCGCCGGATAGGGGAACTAAGTGTTGGCGTTTACGCCGCGCCCAGTTATCTGCAAAAAGCGGGGGTGCCTTCGCATCCGTCAGCGTTATCTGCCCCGCCTCATTACATCGTCGGCTTCAAGTGGCGTGCTGGTTTGGCTTCCCTCTATACCCCTTACCACGAAACAGAGAGCGTTAGCGTCCAGGGGCGCCATAGGATTACGGTCGATGATGGCAATGCAGCGCTTGCGGCAGGTTTAGCGGGGCTTGGCACGATTTTGCTGCCTGATTACATGGCCCGGGAACACGTTGCACGTGGTGAGTTAGTGCCCTTGTTCGAAGAGTGGCACTTGGACCCCATGCCGATGTTCATCGCATTTCCGCCCAATCGGCATGTAAGCGCCAAGCTACGTGTGTTCATTGATTGGGTCATCGCGCTAATGAATGAGCGTGAGCTGGGGCATAAACCAAACCGCTAATAGACTAAAGTTCAGGGCAGCGAATGGCTATAGAGGCGGCGTAACTTGGTACGCTAGCGAGGGTTAGCATGTAAGGTTTCAAACATACGCTCACTTCTCCGTTCCCGTGTCGAGTTAAGGCGAATTCATGATCATTTCAAGCCCTTCTGATTACCGACAAGCTGCCAAGCGGCGTGTTCCTCGTTTTTTGTTTGATTACCTTGATGGCGGTTCGGTGACGGAAAGCACGCTGCGCAGCAACGTAGAGGCGCTGCAGGCTATCCCTTTGCGCCAGCGCGTGCTGCAGGGCGGCGGTACGCCGTCGCTTGAAACTGAAATTTTAGGCAGCCAGTGGAAGATGCCGGTTGCGCTGGCGCCGGTGGGTGCCACGGGCATGTATGCTCGGCGTGGCGAGGTACAAGCCGCGCGCGCCGCAGAGAAGGCGGGGATTCCCTATACGCTTTCCACGGTGTCGGTTTGCTCGATCGAGGAAGTGGCGAAAAATGCCCACGGCGAGCAGTGGTCTCAGCTTTACGTGCTGAAAGATCGCGGCTTTATGAAAAACGCCCTGGAGCGTGCCTGGGAAGCGGGCATGAAAACGTTGGTGTTTACCGTGGATATGCCACTGCCGGGTTCGCGCTACCGTGACCGTCGCTCGGGTATGTCAGGCCCCAATGCCAAGCTGCGCCAGTATGCTCAGGCAATCACTCACCCGCAGTGGGCGTTTGATGTCGGGCTTAAAGGCAAGCCGCTGTCGTTCGGTAACATTGAGGCCTACACCGGGCATGAAATGAACATGGACGACTACATGGGCTTTCTGGCGAAAAACTTCGACCCCTCCATTAGCTGGAGCGATCTTGAGTGGATTCGTGAGAGCTGGAAGGGCAAGCTGATCATCAAAGGGCTGTTGGATAAAGAGGATGCACGGGATGCGGTGCGCTTGGGGGCTGACGGCATCGTGGTTTCCAACCACGGTGGGCGCCAGTTGGATGGGGCTATTTCCACCGCTCAAGCGCTACCGCATATTGCCGAGGCCGTGGGCGATGAACTGACGGTCCTGGCGGATTCTGGTGTGCGCTCTGGGCTTGATGTGGTGCGTATGCTGGCGTTGGGTGCCCAGGGCGTACTGTTGGGCCGCGCTTACGTTTATGCACTGGCCGCACGGGGCGAGCTGGGCGTTTCCCACCTGCTGGATCTGATCGCCGCTGATATGCGTGTCACTATGACGTTGATCGGTGCCAACTCGCCCGCCGAGATCAATTCAAACCACCTGGATGCTGTGGTTAAAGAGATAAAAATGAGCGAGTAGCACACGCTGCCCTTAAAATGTTCAACGATTGGCTGGTGGTGGCGTCAGTCGGTATCATAGTACTGATGTTGTCGACCATGACGCCTTTCTACGCGAGCTTTTATGACCCAATCTAAAACGCCCTTTATTGTGGTGCTGAGCCTGGCATTGACCATGATGCTGGGTCCGTTTTCAATGGATACGTACCTGCCGGCCTTTCCTGTCATTGGCGAGTCGCTGGGGATATCTCAGCAGGCCGTGTCGTTAAGCGTTTCAGTGTATGTGTTCGCGATGGCAGTGGGGCAGCTCATTGGCGGTGCGCTTTCGGACCGCTTCGGTCGCCAGCGTGTATTGATGAGCGGGTTAGCGATTTTTGCGCTCTCAAGTATTGTCATCGGCATGGCGGATTCCTTGAACACTCTGCTTAGCGGGCGGGCCGTTCAGGCCATTGGCGCGGGTTTGACGCTTGTATCGGTACCGGCGCTGGTACGCGACAGGGTAGCGGGCCGCGACGCCGCGAAACTGTTCTCGATGATGGGCTTTATCATGGTGCTGGCGCCGGGTATCGCCCCGAGCGTTGGTAGTGCGATTCTGGCGTTGGGTTCCTGGCACTATATTTTCTTTGCCCTGGCGGTGTACGCGGTGCTGCTGGTGCCGTTACTGGTGCGAGTACTTTTTTCCGGGAAGGGCAAGGTGTCGCGAGCGAAAAGTCCCAAGATGAGCCTGCTGGCACGTTATAAACTGGTGCTGTCGACGAAACCTGCCTTGCCGTTTATCGCTTGGCAGGCTGCCTCCTTTTCCACCCTGATGATGTTCATTACCTACGCTTCCTTTATCTATCAGGGGCACTTCGGTCAGTCGCCCTCAAGCTTTTCGGTGCTGTTTGCGGCTAACATCGTCGCGATGCTTTTCTTCAATATTTGCAACCGTGTACTGCTTTCCAGGATGTCGTCGATGCGCATCCTGCAATTGGCAACGGGCTGTCAGGCGGTCGGCATTGCATTGCTAGTGATGGCTGCCTTTATGGAGTGGCCAATGTACGCTTTCCTGTTTGCCATGATGCTGACCATTGGCACAGTAGGGGCGATCTCACCCAATATTCAGGCCTGCTTTTTGGAGTTTTTCCCCACTAGCAGTGGTACCGCCGCCGCGCTTTTGGGCGCCGCCCAGTTCGGTATCGCCGGGATTTTGAGCGCCCTGTCTGCCATGCTGCCGCATACGCTTGAAGCGGTGGTGTTGGCCATGGCCGCCTGTGGCTCGGTCGCGTATCTGCTGCTTGCCCGCTCAATTATCAAAGGGCGTGCCGCAGTCGAGGCGTAATGAGCCCAACAGCGCCCCTTGCCAAAAGCCCCGTGTTATCCAGAACACGGGGCTTTTTTATTAAGCATCTGCTGAGCTTACTAATTGTTCGAAAAGTGCTTCTATGGCCTGCGTAGTCGGTGTTTCGTTGGCAAACAGGATGCGGTACATCAGAGGCGCCACCACTATTTGGGTGACCAATCCTATATCCATCGGCTGCTCGCCTCTGGCGAGGGCGCGTTCGTTTATTACTTCAATCTGCTGACGCAAGAAGCCATCATATTTACCCGCGCTGGTATGGCCTTCTGTGCCTAGAACATCGCGGAGCATCGCCCGCCCTGGGGCTGATGACATTTCCTCAAAGTACTCAACAAGCCAGGCTAACAAGTCGCTACGCACACTTCCTGTATCGGCTGGCGGCTGCTCCGGCTGCAGTTGTTCGACGGCAACGTCGGCCAGTAACTGGGCAAGATCACCCCAGCGACGGTAGATCGTCGAGGGGGTGACGTCAGCGCGTGTGGCAATGGCGGGCACCGTAAGCCCGGCCCGGCCTTGCTCTTGTTGCAGATCTCGAACGGCTTGATGAACGGCAGCCTGAATACGAGCGCTGCGGCCCCCTGGACGAGGAGTGGGTTTGTTGGTCATGTGTCCCTTCAGTACCTATTCGTCGGCACGGTTTCGTCGGTACGGTGCAATAAATCACTAAAGCAAAATATTTGCGTTAGTGATTTATTGAGTTTATGCTCTTTAAAGCTAATATTTTGCCTTTTGGGAGAGATCATGTCCATCAACGTTTCTGATACTGTCCGCCGTTCCTCTAGCTGGAGTTTGTCTCCCGCCCGTACCGTTTTCCTGCACACAGCGATAATGATTGCCTTTTTAGCAGCATCGAGTGCGCCTACCCCGCTGTACCAACTTTATCAGCAGCAGTGGAGCTTTAGCGCAACACTGCTGACGGTGGTTTTTGCCACTTACGCGCTGGCTTTGCTTTTGGCACTGCTGGTGACGGGGAGGCTGTCCGATCATATTGGTCGACGTCCGGTTATTGCCATGGCGTTGTCGCTACAGATCATCGCTATGGTGGTTTTTTTGGGTGCGGCCGGGCCGGGTTGGCTGATTGGTGCGCGCGCTCTGCAAGGCTTTGCCACGGGTATGGCCACTGCAGCAGTTGGCGCGGCGATACTCGATGTTAGTCGGGAGAAGGGGGCTGTGATTAACAGCATCTCACCACTGCTTGGTATGGCAGCCGGCGCGCTAGGCAGTACCTCGTTGGTCGTGTTGGCGCCTGATCCGCTGCACATGGTGTACGCGTTGCTGCTGGCTATTTTTCTGGTGATGCTGGGCTTGATTTGGCTGGCACCAGAGACGGTGACATATCGCCCGGGTGCATGGGCAAGCCTGAAACCACGCATTACCGTGCCGCTGCAAGCGCGAAAAACGCTGTTATCTGTCACTCCTGCAAACGTGGCAGTGTGGATGCTAGGTGGTTTTTATCTATCGCTTATGCCATCGCTGATCGTTGACGTTACGCATGTGAACACGCCATGGCTGGGTGGTCTTGTCGTCGCAGCGCTAACGCTCACCGGCGCCATAGCGGTTCTGGCGGCTCGCAAGCTGAGCGCTTTTACAACCCTCTTGTCTGGCGAGCTTGCCTTGGTCGCAGGGCTGGTTGTCATTTTGGTCGGGGCTAACCAGGGAAACGCTGTCTTGCTGTTGGTCGGGTCGGTTATTGCGGGGTTTGGGTTTGGCGCGAGCTTCCTCGGGGCTGTACGCAGTGTCCTGCCGTTGGCTGAGCCCCATGAACGTGCCGCGCTGATGGGCGTGTTCTATATCGAAAGTTATCTGGCCCATAGCGTGCCCACGATGGCTGTCGGCTTCCTGGCGCAGAAGGCCGGCTTGCTGGCCGCGGTCAATATCTATGGTGCGGTGATCACTGCACTGGCCTTACTCGCCATTATCCTGCTGCTTGTGCAAGCGCGCACTTCAATGAAGAAAGGAAATCAAGCATGACTGCTCAAACTGTTTCTCCTATGTCCGCCGAGGAAACCTTGGCTCTGGCTACCAGCTTGGGGCTGCCCCTGAACTCTGAACGTGCGCCACTGATTGCGGGTGTCCTGCATCACATACACACGGTCATTGCCCGGCTTGACGAATTACCTATCGATGAATCATGCACTCCTTCATTTACCTTTGATGCTAGCCAGGGGAACCAACCATGCTAAATCCATTAAACCTGACACTGGCCCAAGCCAGTGCCGCCATCGTGGCATGCGAACTGTCACCAGTAGAATTGGTGGATGCGGCCTTGGCGCGTATTGGTGCGCGAGAGCCAGAGATCAACGCTTTTGTATCTGTATGGGAAGAAGCCGCCCGTGAGCAGGCACTTGAGGCCGAGCGAGACATTCAACATGGCCGTTACCGTGGGCCGCTGCATGGCATTCCTGTCGCGCTGAAAGACCTGTTCGATGTTGCTGGCCAACCCACCACGGCCAGCTCCCGTGTTCAGGGCGGACACCTGGCCGAGGCCAACAGCGCGGTAACGGATGCCTTGCTGCGTGGCGGCGCGATACTCCTGGGCAAGACCCATTTGCATGAGTTCGCTTTCGGCCTGACCACACCTCAAACGCGCAATCCGCTTGATCCACAGCGTACGTCGGGGGGCTCCAGTGGGGGCTCTGCCGCAGCGGTTGCTTACGGCGGCGCTTGGGCAGCCATGGGGACCGATACCGGTGGCTCGATTCGGGTGCCCGCAGCACTTTGCGGGTTAGTCGGGTTCAAGCCTACGTATGGCTTGGTCTCTCGCCACGGTACTATGCCCCTGGCCTGGTCGCTCGATCATGCGGGCCCTATGGCACGCACGGTAGAGGATGTTGGCCTGTTATTGCAGGCAGTGATGGGCTTTGATGCGCGCGACCCCGCTAGCCGTACTCCTCCTGCCTCTTTCGATACCAACGCACAGTCAAATGTGCATGGGCTGCGTGTTGGTATTCCACGCAACTACTATTTTGACCACGTTGCGGAGCCAGTCGCCGCGGCGGTTAGGCGTGCGGCAGCGCATCTGGAACAACAGGGCGCCGTGCTGGTGGAGGTGGATATTCCGCTGGCTGACTACCTCATCCCGACTCAGTGGGGTCTGATGGTGGCCGAGGCAGCAACCGTACACGCCAAGGACATACGCCAATCAGCATCGCTATACGGTGATGATGTACGCAGCTTGCTCGAAGCCGGACAACTGCTGCCAGCAGGCGATTATCTGAAGGCGCAGCGTGCCCGAGGCCTCATCGCTAAGCGCTGGAGTTCTCTGTTTTCAGACATCGATGTTTTACTGGCACCCACCGTTCCTCAGACAGCAGCACGCTTGGAGCAGGATACGTTTGATTGGGACGACGGCAGCCAAGAGAGTGTCTCCGAAGCGTATGTGCGCTTATGCGCACCCGCCAATGTGACCGGACTACCCGCGCTGACGGTGCCATTTGGTAAGGATCATCAAGGGCTGCCCGTGGGGGTCCAGATTATGGGCAAGGCATTTGATGACGCCAAAGTGCTACAGGTTGGGCGGGCCATTGAGCAGCCTCTTTCCCCCACTTAACCGAGCAGGCATTGAGTTCGAGAAAGTGGTGACGTCAAGGCAGCTACCAAGGATTGTTTGGTAGTTGCCTTAAGCACCAGGTTGCACAGAACGGCCAAGCACATCCACGTCTTCTTCAGGCCTGTGTCTCCCTATCGGCAGTAGATACACGCTTACGTTTGCACGGCCCATGCCGCCCCAGCGGTATCATCATGGGTTTTCCCGTGATCGGGTCGTCGATGACCCGGCTTTCCAGGCCAAAGGTATTGCGCTTATGGCTGGCCGTGTAAAATGCGTGAAAGCGAGGCCTCGATATGATGCTGCATAGCCGCTCTGGCTTGTGTGTCATCAGCCGCACGAATAGCGTCGATAATGGCAGCGTGCTCTTGTGAGACCTGTCTGGATTGTAGAAATCTTGGTAAGTCAGAGGTTTTTTTACCTAATTTGGCGGAGAAAATTACGCCTGTTTGCAGCGCTAATATAGAGCTAAGAAGGAATTTGTTGCCTGATGTTCTGGCGATCTGTAAATGAAAGTCAAAATCCTCCTGAGTGCCTTGCCCTCCGTTTCTAAAGACATCCTGTAAAGCATGATGCTTGTCTTCTATGCGCTCAATATCACTTTCATTGCGCTTTTTTGCTGCTAATACCGCTGACTCGGTCTCGATTAACATTCGAAAATCAAATAGTGCAATCAGATCATTAAAGTTGTTTACAAAATTGGGTGCGTCAAGTGCCGTTGAGGGTCTTGCAATAACAAAAAGCCCGGATCCTTGACGAGAAGCTACAAGGCCCTCTGCTTTTAGCTGTGCAACCACATCCCTTACTGCACTACGACTTAACTCGTAGCGATTCGCTAGTTCAGCCTCTGTGGGTAGCCTTGAGCCTCGAAGATATTGACCACGAAGAATCCAGCTTCGCATGTCCTCATGTAGTTCTTTCGTCTTTTCAACTTTAGTCTTTGTTGTCACGTTTAATACTGCCATGTTGCGATTGTTTTGATTGTAAAACAAGTGCTTATTGATTTTATTTTAAGCCTTTAATAAACAAATTGATAAATTTGTTTGTCCAGAGTGTACTGTTCAAGGCGATTTTAAAACCAATAAGGAGATAATAATGCGCGCACGCCATCAACTAACAGGTCTTCTTTTTGCTCTGTCTTTAGCACCTTTGGCTCAAGCTAATGACTTTGTGTTTGGTCATATCTATGAGGCAAGCCATAGTCATCATAAATGGGCACTATGGGCCGCTAATGAAATCGAAAAGCGAAGCGATGGGCGGCATCATGTTGAGGTTTTTCCCTCCTCTCAATTAGGCAACGAGGTTGAGCTTAACGAAGGTCTCGACTTGGGAACGGTAGATATCATTTATACCGGGAATGCGTTTGCTGGAAATGCTTATCCGCCTATTGCTTTGGGCAGTGCTCCTTTCGTTTTCCGGGATTTTGATCACTGGATGACTTATTCAAAAAGCGATCTTTTCCAAGAGCTTGCCGAGGGATATGAAAACTCTACGGGGCATGTGCCGCTTGGTTTGATCTATTTTGGGCAGCGCCACGTCACCGCCAATAAGCCGATACTCGCACCTGATGATATGCAGGGTATGAAAATTCGTGTACCAGATGCTCCGTTATTACTGATGTTCCCAAGGGCGGTAGGCGCTAACCCTACTCCAATCGCTTTTTCGGAAGTCTATCTAGCGCTTCAGCAAGGTGTGGTCGATGGCCAAGAGAACCCTCTGCCCATTATCCAGGCGATGAAGTTTGATGAGGTACAGTCTGATATCTCGTTGACCGGGCATATCTTTGATAGTCAGCCGATCATTATGAACGGCAGTGCCTGGTCGCAGCTCTCCGCCGAAGATCAAGCATTGTTCCTGGAAGTATTCAGCGAAGCCGCCGAGCAAGGAAGCCTGGATATCCACCAACAAGAGCAGGATTTGGTGTCCTGGTTCCAGGAGCAGGGCACGCAAGTGCATGAGGTAGATCGCGAGGCCTTCGCTGAAATGGTCAAGCCGAAGCTGACCGATGAAAACGCCGGCTGGACCGTTGACCAATACCAGCGTTTGGAGGCGATTGAGTAATGATGGGGGACAAAGGCGATCACCGTGATGAAGTAGCGGCGATGTCAGCACAACCTGGCCGCGAGAGCGCGGCCGGGAGTCTTGAACAGCCTGGTGTCTGTGAGAATAGCTCGACGCCAAAGTGGGTGTTTGAGGATCATGTGGCACTGGGAGTTCTAATCCTTCTGGGTGGCGTGGTGTTTGCGCAATTTTTGTCGCGCTATGTTTTTAACCACTCCATCGGCTGGACCGAGGAGGGTGCTCGCATGCTATTGGTGATGCTGGTGTTTATCGGTGCGGCGGGCGCTGCTTCGCGGCGTGGTCATATTTACGTAGAAATCCTTGAACTCATCTTGCCAGATAAGGCGAAACGTTGGCTGCGAGGATTCAACAATCTGCTTAGCGCAGCATTCTTTGGTTACGTGGCATGGCTTGCATGGCAGGTCGGCCAAAAGGTCTGGCATTCCAGTATGAGTACGTTGCCAATCTCGAAGGGCTGGCTTTATACCGTGGTTGCCGTAGCCTGCGCGGCGATGGCATTTCGTTTAGCCCGCCAGGGCGTTGCCTTCTGGCGAGGCAAGGAGGAGAAATGATCATTCTGCTTTTCGTAGCGTTGGCGTGCCTGCTGTTGATTGGTGCGCCAGTCGCGGTGGCGTTGGCGGGGTCATCGCTGGTTTATCTACTGGCCTCTGGCCGGATCCCCGATATCATTCTGATTCAGCGCATGGTGGGTGGCGTGGATAGCTTTCCACTGCTTGCTGTACCTTTCTTTATTCTGGCAGGCAACTTGATGAATGTCTGCGGGGTAACCGAGCGAATCTTCCGCTTCGCCGATGCGATGGTGGGGTGGACGCGTGGTGGCCTGGGGCACGTTAACGTAGGTGCTTCAGTGATATTTGCGGGCATGTCGGGTGCGGCAATCGCTGATGCTGGCGGCTTGGGTGCCGTTGAAATCAAGGCAATGCGCGATAAAGGCTACGATGTTGATTTCGCCGTGGGAATTACCGGGGCCTCTTCGACTGTCGGGCCAATTATTCCGCCGTCGCTTCCGCTTGTGGTTTATGGAGTTGTAGCATCTGCCTCCATTGGCCAGCTGTTCATTGCAGGCATTGTGCCAGGCCTGTTGATTGCGGCAATGCTGATGGCAATGGTCGCGGTGATTTCTCATCGGCGTGGCTACCCAATTGGCGAGCGCTTCTCGCTACGCCGCCTGCTCTCTACGTTTATACATGCAGCGCTTTCGCTACTTATCCCCGTCATTATTGTAGGCGGTATCGTTTTGGGGATTTTTACTCCAACCGAGAGCGCTATTGCAGCCGTGGCCTATGTGTTGGTATTGGCAACGCTGGTTTATCGCAGCGCAGGTTGGCGCCAGATCATCACAGTTTTCCGCGAAACGGTGGAAATGACCTCTGTTGTGCTACTTATCGTTGCCGCCTCTTCTATCTTTGCCTGGATTCTGACGCGCGAAGGGGTTCCCGCTGCGTTCGCAGAAGCGGTGATGACAGTCGCCGATAATCCTATCGTTATTCTGCTGCTGATCAATTTAATTTTATTAGTGGTTGGCTGCTTTATGGAGACGGTTGCGGCCATCACTATTCTAACGCCCGTACTGTTGCCACTGGCTATCCAGGCGGGCGTTGATCCCGTTCAGTTCGGCATCATCATGGTGCTTAACCTGATGATTGGTCTGCTTACGCCCCCGGTCGGGCTAGTGCTTTTTATTCTGGCACGAGTCGCCGATATATCGTTCCCCCGTGCGGTAAAGGCAACACTTCCTTTTATTGCGGCACTTCTGGTGTCACTGCTGTTGATCACGTTTATTCCTGCTTTGACGCTATGGCTGCCTAGCCTGATTTAGTTTGGAGATTAAGTCGCATGAACCATCTGCAAAATACCCCTTCGGTTGCCCAGGATGCTGTTGTCGAGGCGATTGATATGGTGCCTATAGGTAGCTATCTTCCGGCGGACGGGGGCTATGGAAGTGCAAGGGAAATCGGCCATGCGCGAATGGCAACCCTCGTTTTCGTGCGTCTTTCGGCAGGCATTATGGGTATTGGTGAATGCTATGGCCCGCCGAAGACGACACTTGCCTACCTGGATATACTCCGCGAGGCATATGTGGGCAAAAGCGCTTTCGATCATCGAGTGATCTGGCGACGAATGACGAACGTGCTTTATCACGTACGCGCCCAAAGCCAGCTTGCGGCTGCCGTTAGTGGGTTGGATATCGCCCTTCATGACGCATTGGGCAAACTACTGGGGCTACCCATCTATCGATTATTGGGTGGAGAAGCGCAAACATCGGTGCAAGTTTACGCATCGGGTGGCTATTTTCATGAACCGGCGGCATTGCCATTGGAAGCACAACTTGAGCGCGTTGCTGGGCAGTTTGAGGGCTACAAGATTAAAATTGGCCATGGCATCAAAAGTGATATTGAGCGAATGCAGAGTGCCCGCCAAATTCTTGGTGATGATGTCGCCATCATGGCGGATATCAACGGTGCCTACACGGCGGATATAGCACTAGAGTCGATGGCTGCTTTGGCACCGCTGCGACCTTATTGGATTGAGGAGCCGGTAGCGCCAGAGGATCTTCCCGGCTTTCGCCGCCTTGCGGCTCGCCGTGAAGGCCGTATTGCTGCGGGTGAGGCGTCGGTTAACGCAGTGGAGTTTCGTGAGCTAGCCGCGACAGGAGGTGTTGATGTTCTAATGCCGGATCTCAACCTTTGCGGGGGCTATGTAGAGGCACTACGTATCGCTGATATGGCCCACCTCAACGGGCTAAGAGTCTCGCCTCACGTCTGGGGGAGTGCTGTTGGCATTATGGCAGCGGCACATTTCGCTGCCGCAATTCCGCCGCAGCCGCATCCTGATCGCGCGCACACACCCACTTGGGTTGAATTCGACGTGTCGGCAAACAATCCACTGCGAGAAGCGCTTTTGACCGAGCCGCTAGCGCTTTCTCAAGGCCGCTTGGCGTTGCCTGAACGGCCAGGCTTGGGTATAGACATCGATAAAGAGAGATTAGAAGCACTCAAAATCGATTGCTAGATGCCAAGTAGGAACGAACAACGTTCCGCTTATCTGTGCAGGGCAATCACTGCATTGGATAGCACTTCTTATCGGCTAAAAGCGGCATGGTTTTCTCTACACCCCCATGCCGCCCCAGCGGTATCATCATGGGTTTTCCCGTGACCGGGTCGACGATGACGCGGCTTTCCAGGCCAAAGACATCGCGTACCATCTGTTCGGTAAAGACGTCTTCCGATGAGCCAACGGCGTAGACATTGCCGTTCGCCATGGCGACTAGCTTGTCGGCGTAACGGGCGGCCAGGTTCAGCTCGTGAAGCACCATCACAATGGTGGTGCCGCGCGTTTGGTTTAAGTCGGTGAGCAGGTCGAGCACTTCGATCTGGTGGTTGATATCCAGAAAGGTAGTGGGTTCATCCAGCAGCAGTACATCGGTTTGCTGAGCAAGCGCCATGGCGATCCACGCCCGCTGGCGCTGCCCGCCGGAAAGTTCTTCTACGGCGCTGTCGGCCAGGTTGGCCATGTGAGTCGCGCTTAAAGCATCGGCCACGGCGGCTTCATCGGCAGCGCTCCAGCGTTGGAAAAGCCCTTGATGCGGGTGGCGGCCGCGGCTCACCAGCTCAAGAACGGTAATGCCTTCAGGCGCGATAGGCGACTGAGGCAGAAACCCCAGCTGTTGTGCCAAGCGGCGGGCGGGCAGCTTATGAATGGCATTTCCATCCAGCAACACGTTGCCTTGCTCCGGTGTCAGGAGCCGTGAAAGCACGCGTAACAGCGTAGATTTTCCACAGGCGTTAGCGCCCACAATAGCGGTTGTTTGCCCCGCTTGAACGGTTAGGCTGACGTCATTAAGAATGGTCCGTTCGCCGTAGCCTGCGGTCAGGTGTTGGGCGAGTAGCGACGAAGCGCTCATAGGGTGCCTCTGCTTTTATTGTCGCGAGTAATCAGGTAAACGAGATAGGGGGCGCCTAATACGCCGGTCACAATGCCGACCGGATAGCGGGCAGGTAGCAGAAACTGGCCCGCGTAGTCTGCTAAAAGCACCAGCAGAGCACCTACCAGCGCAGAAGGAATCAATAGCGAGCCGTTGCGCCCCACTAAACGTGCCGCAATGGGACCGGAAAGAAACGCCACAAACGCGATGGGACCGGTTACCGCAGTGGCAAAGGCGACAAGTGCCACGGCGGTAATCACCACAGTAATTCGCGTGAGGGCTAGACGAACGCCTAATCCCACCGCGATATCGTCGCCCATTCGCAGGGTTTCCAGGTCTCGGTGGCGGCTTAACAACAGCCCGCCAAACAGTAGCAGGGCGATAAACAGCGGTAGTGCCTGCTCAAGCTGGACACCGTTAAGGCTACCTGCCATCCAGCGTAATGCTTCCTGTAGCGACCAACTGGGCGCGCGCATTAAAAGGTACGCCGTAACGCTTTGTAGCATCGCGGCCAGGCCAATGCCGATGAGAATTAATCGAGCGCCGGTTACGCCTTGCTGCCAGGAGAGCCCGTAGATTAACAGCGCCACGCCTAGCCCAGCTGCAATCGCAATGATTGAAACTGCCGTGCCACTGAGCGATAGCACCACAATGGCAAACACTGCGCCGGTGCTCGCGCCGGTGCTAATGCCGATAATGTCGGGGCTTGCCAGCGGATTACGCAGTAGGGTTTGAAAAGCGACACCGCCCAGTCCAAAACAGGCGCCTGCCAGCACCGCAACCACGGCCCTTGGTAAGCGTAATTCTCGCACGGTAAAACTTGCCCCGGGCACCTCAGCGCCACCCATAATGCGCAGCACCGTGGTGAGTGGCGTAAAGGATTGCCCCAGCATCAAGGTCAACACTACGCCTGCCAGTAAACAGGCGGCCAATACCGCAAGTATCCGCCCCCGGCGCTTGGCGTGTGCCCGACGCATCTGCCTATAAGGATGATGTTCATGGTGTTGAGAGAGGGATGAAGGGGTGGCGTTATAAGAGGGCGGGTTCATAGCGCACCTACTTTGCGGTTGCGTACAATCCAGATAAACACGGGTGCACCGATAAAGGCGGTAACGATGCTTGCATCAAGCTCTGCAGGATGCGCTACCAGTCGCCCCACCACATCTGAAAACGTTAACAGTACGGCGCCACCCAAGGCGGAAAATGGCAATAGCCAGCGGTAGTCACCGCCGACAAGCAGGCGGCAGGCATGTGGTACCACCAGCCCGACAAAGCCGATGGGGCCACAGATAGCCGTAATCGGGCCGCATAGCAGTACCGCGCCCACCGCCGACATGGCTCTGGCGACGGCGACTTTTTCGCCCAGGCCCGCAGCGGCATCGTCGCCCAGTGCCAGCAGGTTGAGCTTGCGCGCGGCGAGTAACGTGATCACAAAACCTGCGAGCAGAAAAGGCAGTACGGGCATGATCTGGTTGTACGTCGCGCCGCCAATACCGCCCACCAGCCACGACTGCGCCAGCCCCGCAATATCGCCGCGTGGCAGTATAACGGCCGTCGCCAGCGAGCTTAACGCCGCCGTCGTAGCGGCCCCGGCCAATGCCAACCTGAGCGGTGTGGCGCCCCCGCGTGCCAGGCTGGCAATAGTGTAAACCGCCACGGCGGCAAGCCCGGCACCCAGAATAGCCGTCCAGATGTAGGTCGTGGTTTCATCAATCCCAAACCACGCGATCCCTATTACAATGGCCAGTGCTGCACCGGCGTTAACGCCTAACAGGCCGGGGTCGGCAAGCGGATTACGGGTAAGCCCTTGCATAACGCCTCCCGATACGGCGAGTGCCGCGCCCGCAAGCACTGCCAGTAGAGTACGCGGCAAGCGACTCGCCACGGCGGCATCGCCAATGGTTTCTACCTGCCCGCTTAGCGCCGCCACTATCTCTGGCCAACCCACCGTGCGAGCGCCAAACGCTACAGAAAGCGTTAGCGCCAACGCAAGCAGCGCCAGCAGCATTAGGCCTCCAGCAAGGCGTGTGCCTCGCTTTTTACGCTGCCGGGTAACGCTAGCGGTTGGCGCAGTAACGACGCTACTCTGCGTGGCGTGCGGCTTCTGAGAGCAGGTCAGCATAATCGTCTAATAACCATGAAATCGACATGGGTGTCGGGTTGGCCGCAGTACCCAGCGGACTATTGTCGAGCAGCACAATGGCGCCGTTTTCAACGACGGGCAGCCGAGAGGTCAACGGATGGGCTTCGAGCTGTTCAATCAGCGCTTGTCCGCCGTAGGTGACCAGAATATCCACGTCTGCCAGTTGGTCGATTAGCTCAGCGCTGATTTCGCCTGAAAACGTGCCCGGTGCCGAGTTGGCTTGAACGATCTCTGGCGAGACCAGCCCCAGGTCATGGAAGAATCGCACTCGTGCATCGTTATCGGTGTAGAAAGAGATGTGCCCCAGGTTGGTGGGGTCGAGGTGCGTCACGAACATGGCTGTTTTGCCCTCTAGTTCGGCATGCGCCTGGGCAGTTTCAGCAATTTGGCGTTCAAGGCGTTCAATCAGTGCCTGGCCTTCGTCGGCCATGCCCATGCCAGCGCTATTGAGAAGAATCATATCGCGCCAGTCTGTCGCCCACGGGCCTTCGGAGTAACCGACGACCGGGGCAATTTGGCTCAAGGTGGTGTAGTCCGCTTGGCTAAGCCCTGAATAGGCCGCAAGGATTACATCAGGCTGGCTGGCCGCAACGGCCTCAAAATCAATACCATCACCTTCATCGAACAGGGCGGGGGGCGCTACTTCAAGTTCTTCAAGCCTGGCCTCCACCCAAGGCAGCAAACCGTTGCCGTTGGTATCGCCAAAATTAGCGGCAGCAAAGCCGACCGGTACAACGCCTAACGCCAGCGGCACCTCGTGGTTCGCCCACGCCACGGTGGCGATTCGTTCCGGTTTTTCCTGAAGGATGGTGGTGCCAAGGGCGTGTTCGATTTCTAACGGGTACTCTTGGGCGCTTACGGACGTAGCACCGAGGCTGCACGCCGCCAGAAGCGATACGCAAACGGATATGCTCTTACGCAACAATGCCATAGCTTCCTCTAAAGCTTTAGTTCTGATAATCGATAGTCTTGGAATTGATGGTCATTACGAAATGTGGTTAGTATAAAACGTGTTCTAAATAATTATGATTTACATTACCACTATTGACTACTCCAGACCACCTCCGGATACTCTCACGGCCTTTTTCACAAAAATCATCAGGCGGCGGGGCGGGTTTATTCACTTCCAGGGATCTTGAACATGTTTGACAGCACTAGCACAGTCTGGCCCAACACGAATCGACTACGGTGGCAGCAGACCACTACCGCCATACTGTGCAGCACAACGCTCATCACGATTCCCATGATTGGGAATGCACAGGAAGCAGGCGACGGTAATGGCAATAACGGAGACTATCGCCTCGCCCCGATTATCGTTAATGCTCAGGCTTATGCTGATGATGATGCCAACTCGATAGTGGCTCAAGAACTATGGGTGGGCGGTAAGGTCGCCACCAGTCTTCTCGATACGCCCGCCTCCGTATCGGTCATTACTGAAAAAGAGATTGAGCAGCGAAACGCCTCTACCACTGAAGAAGTCTTGCAATATACGCCAGGAGTTATCACCGGTTACTACGGCACGGATGACCGTAACGACTATTTCAAGATCCGGGGTTTCCAGGCTACCACCTATCGTGACGGGCTTACGCTAGGCTCAATGCGCGGTGTTCGTGAGGAACCGTTCGCCTATGAGCGGGTTGAAGTATTACGTGGGGCCAACTCCACACTTTTCGGCCCAGCCGACCCGGGTGGCTCGGTCAACTTCGTGAGCAAACGACCCAAATTTGAAAGCTTTGGTGAAGGGTATCTATCTTATGGGTCATTTGATCACAAAGAGGCCGGTATTGATGTTGGCGACATATTGAATGCTGATGGGACGTTGGCCTACCGCTTCACCGGTACTATCAAGGACAGTGATCGTGAGTATGATCATTCCAAAGATAACCATGGCTTCTTGATGGGGAGCTTGGCTTGGGAGCCAACAGAGTACACCTCAGCGAGCGTCATATTCGATTATTTAAAGCGGGATGACACTCCTAATAGCGGCGGTTACCCACTCGACCGGGAGTATGATCGTAGCGTCTTTTTTGGCGAGCCTGATTTCAACTATCATGATGTTGAGCGTACCAGTGTTACTGGGCAACTCATCCATGATTTCAATAACGGGCTGATTCTACAAAGTAATCTGCGCTATAGCGATCTGAAGGACGACTTCGGTTACGTCTATATCACTGATTCTGCAGCGCGAGTAGGCAGCGTGTTGGATCGCGATTATTTCGGTTCCGACAGCAAAGCACGGGAATTGATCGGTAATGCTCTCCTGCAATACGATGCTCGCTTTGACTGGTTCGATAGCAGCACTATTGCGGGGGTAGAGTATCGTGATGCTTCAACTGAGGACAGTTCCTTTTTTGGAGACTCAGCGCCTATCGACATTGCAAACCCTGTATATAGTGGCGGTCCAACCAGCCTGAACGTTTACAGTAGCAACAAGCAGGACTACACGACCAAATCGGTTTTCTTGACGCAAAATTTGTCTTTCTATGATCGCTTCATTGTCACTGGGGGCGTGCGCAATGATTCCTTGGATATCTCTAGTGAAGATAGGGATGGCGTTACCACGTCTGATGATTTTTCTGAAACTTCCGTTCGCGGAGCACTGACCTATCGAATCACTGATGAAATTTCTACCTATATCAGTATGGTGGAGTCGGTTGCACCACCTTCTATAGGTGTTAAGCCTGAACGGGGCGAACAGTATGAAATTGGTGCGAAATACGCGCCCTTCGGTACAAATGCGCTGTTCTCTGCAGCGATCTACGACCTGACCAGAAATGACGTCACTATCTCGGTAACGCAGGATAATGGGGTGATTGAACGGGAAACTGTTGGTGAATCCCGTGTAAAAGGCCTTGATCTGGAAGCGAAAGTTGAGTTGTCTGATAACTTGAGCTTAATCGGCGGCTATTCCTACATGGATTCAGAAGTGGTGCGCGACGACAACGCATCCAGGCAAGGAAATGAATTTGCCATTGCTCCTAAACATTCGGCTTCACTCTGGGGATATTATACGCTTCCCGCGACGCCCATGAGCATTGGTCTGGGTGCACGTTATACAGGTACCTATTACTATGATGTCGGCAATACATCCAAGAGTGATGCCGCAACACTCTATGATGCGGCCTTAAGTTATCAAATCGTCGAAAACACTGACCTCACCGTTAACGTTAGTAACCTGTTTGATGAGCAACACGTCGTTGGGTCAGCCACAGCAAACTACTATAATCCGGGGCGTGAAATTACCGCAAAAGTCAGTTACCAGTGGTGATGTGATCTCACCAGATTGCATGGTAATTCGCTAACGCCCTAGAACACCCTGGCTTGGATCGGGGTGTTTTTTTTGCTAATAATAATTTGATTGTTACTGGTTAACGCTGGCTGAGTCAGTGTCTCTTAAGCGTGTCGTTATGTGTCCCGGTCTGGTGCCGGTTCGTTAGTGTCTACCGTCGTCGGAACTTTACTCTCCAGCGCAGCCAGCGCAATTTTATAGCAATCCTCAATATGGCTATTGCCCATATACTTCATCGCCGTAAAACTGATGCCACCCGCCACGGCGCTGCCGACAAAGGGTACGTATTTAGCCACACCGGTTGCTGCTACTTTAACGCCCATCTTTTGAAGCAGCGATATCACCAGTTTTTTGGTGATGTACTTCCCGGCCATCTTGCTGCCGACATTGGAAATAGCGGTCATCACCATCACTTTTGATTCGGTATCCAGGTCTTCGATTTGCTCGGGCGTTAGGCCGAATTTATCGTTTATTTTGGGAATGAGTCTTAGCAATATGGCAACGTCTGACCCGATATCCACGCCGGGAATGGGGATGATCGCTGTGCCAGCAGAAAGGCTGGAGCTTCTGGTCACCATTGAGTGGCATGTTTTTCTGATGGCTTCTAGCTCTTCGCGTGATTCGATCATTTAAAAGCCCTTTTTACGATGCGCTAACACCATTGTAGTCGATAGCTACTTGAGGAAGAGGGGCGCCTCGCCACGCTTCTACGCATCGTCGCCTCTATTTATCCACAGCCGTGTTCGCTGCAGGCAAGCGTGTGGTCGTATAGCGTTTGGATGATCTGGCAGTCGGCGGCTTTGCCTCCTCGGCACTGCTGTACTACCTGGCGTAGCTCAGTAGCGAGCGCTTGCAGCTTGGCAATGCGCGCTTCCAGATGTTGAAGGTGCCGAGTGGCGATGTCGTCAGCCGCGCCGCAGTCGGTGTCTGGGTGGTCTGAAAGTGCCAGTAATTCTTGAATGCTATGTAGATCGAGACCGAGGCTGCGGCCGTGACGAATAAAGCCGATACGCGCAAGCGCTGCTTGATCGTAATGCCGGTAGCCTTGCTCGCTGCGTTTGGCGGGTGGCAGTAACCCGAGCTTTTCGTAATGACGAATGCTTTCCGGTGAGCAGCCTGTGCGGGTAGCCACTTCACCAATGCGATATGTGTTTTTCATCGGCTTGACCCTGTAACGATTACAGGGTTTAGGCTAGCCCCTATTCCCACTGTGGACAAGCAGGTGATGACATGACGCTGGTTATAGAGCTATTGCAAATTGCGTTAACGGCGGCCCCGTGGCTGCTGTTGGGGTTGGTAATTGCTGGGCTGATTAAAGCATGGCTGCCGGAACACGTGCTGCAGCGCTGGATGGGAGGGCGTGGCTTGGGCAGCATTGTGCGGGCGGCGGTCATAGGTATGCCCCTGCCGCTGTGTTCGTGTGGCGCGATTCCTACCGCTATTGCTTTGCATCGTGGTGGTGCGGGGCGTGGGCCCACGACGTCTTTTTTAATCAGCACGCCGGGGGTGGGCGTTGATTCCATTCTACTGACCAGCGTACTGCTTGGCCCGCTGATGGCCGTCGTGCGCGTCATCGGTGCATTAGTAACGGCCATTGTCACCGGGCTGCTAGTCGGATTAACGCGTGAACCTGCCACTCCCGCCCCTGCCACGCCTGGCGGCTGCTGCGCTTCATCCGGCTGTCATACGCCCACCGCGAAAGCCGACGAACCCAGCGGTTTGAAGGCCGGGCTGCGTTATGCGTTTAGTGATCTGTTGGATGATATCAGCGCATGGGTGTTTGCCGGGCTGTTACTGGCGGGCGTACTGGTAACGCTGGTGCCGCCTGATACGCTGGCCCATTACTCAGGTGGGCTGCTGGCGCTTGCGCTGATGGCCGTGGTGGGCATCCCACTCTACATTTGTGCGGCAGCGGCCACGCCGGTTGCCGCTGGGCTGCTGTTAGCGGGGATTTCACCGGGTATGGCGCTGGTTTTCCTGCTGGCAGGGCCGATCACCAGCCTGGCGACGTTAGCGATATTGCGTCGCGAACTGGGCAATGCCGCGTTGGCGGTTTATCTCGCCAGCGTGCTTGTCGTTACTGTGCTCGTAGGTTGGACAGTAGATGGCGTGCTGGGAATGACGGGCTGGAATGTGGTCGATCAGGCAAGCGAGGTTCAGGAACTACTGCCTGTTTGGCTGGAGTGGCTAGCGCTGGCCGTGCTGGCTTTGGTGGCTGTTCGCCCCGTGCGTAAGCGCTTGCTGGGGTTTTAAACATTCACCGTTTGAGACAGCGTGATAAAGCAGCAACGGGTAGGGAGTACCTACCCGTTGCTTGGTGGTTAGTCAGCCTCTTGGGACGTTGATGGCTGCTCGGGTGGCTCGGTGGGTGTTGGCCCGGGCTCCTCTGGCTCAGAAGCGTTTGCTTCAGGCTCCTGCACCGGTGGGGCGGGCGGATTATCCGGCGTAACCCGCCAAATCGCATTGGTCAGGTCATCGGCAATAATAAGCGCGCCATCCGGGTCAATAGTGACACCGACCGGGCGGCCAAGTGCTCTGCCATCATCGGTAAGAAATCCGCTGGCAAAATCAATCGGGTCGCTGTCAGCAAGCTGGCCGTTGCTGAAGGGGATGTAGCTTACCTTGTAGCCAACCGGGTCCGCGCGGTTCCAGCTGCCGTGCTTACCCACAAAAACGCCCTCGGCGTACTCTTCGCCCATGGCGGGAGTAGAAAAAGCCAAGCCAAGCGGGGCTACGTGAGAGCCAAGGCTGTAGTCCGGTGCAATCGCAGACGCCACTTTTTCAGGATCTTCCGGGCGTACGCGAGGGTCAACATGCTGCCCCCAGTAGCTGTAAGGCCAGCCATAAAAGCTGCCCTCCTGAACCGAGGTGAGATAATCAGGCACCAGGTCCGGGCCTAATTCATCACGCTCGTTCACCACTGCCCAAAGCTGATCGGTTTCTGGGTGGATGGCGAGCGCCGTGGGGTTGCGCAGGCCGGTGGCATAAGGGCGGTGCGCGCCCGTATCGACATTGATCTCCCACACTTCGGCGCGATTAACCTCCGCCTCCATGCCCCGCTCGGTAATATTGCTGTTCGAGCCGATACCGACATAAACAAACTGCCCATCGGCACTGGCGGTCATCGCCTTGGTCCAGTGGTGGTTGATCGCTGAGGGCAGTTGCGCAATGACCTCGGGCGGCCCGCTGGCTTCTGTCTGGCCCTCTTCATAATCAAAACGCACCAGCGCATCCTGGTTGGCCACATAGAGGTTGTTGTCTACCAAGGCCAGCCCATAAGGCGCGTTAAGGTCTTGTGCGAAAATCATCTGTTCGTAGTTGCCGTCGCCATTGTCATCGCGTAGTAGGGTTAAGCGGTCGCCGCCCTCTACAGCGGTGTTGCCTTGGTCCTTGATGTACCCAGCGATCACATCCTTGGGCTTTAATGCCGGTGCATTACCGCCGCTACCTTCTGCCACCAGAATATCGCCATTAGGCAGCATGATGGTTTGCCGGGGCACCTTAAGATCAGAAGCAATCCTGGCGATGGTGTAGCCCCCAGGTACCGTCGGTAGCCTGTCGCCCCATTCGGCGGGCTCGGGGACGGTCATGTCTGGCAGCAGCCCGCGCTGTGGCTCGGGGAGTGTTGGGTTGGGGCCAAAGGGCTGTTCTACATCAAAGGCATTCGCGCCGCTGGCAGCCAGCATAAATGCCAGCGGCGTTGTGTAACGAAGGGCGAAATGTTTCATGACGTTGCTCCGACAGTGGGCCGAGAAAAACCGATCCAAATCGCTGCGACGCTCAATACGGTAACGATGATCGAAAGAATAAAGCCAGTGGGCATCATGGCCCAGGCATCGCGGGCATGCACTAGGGCATTGATAAAGCCAAGTATCCAGATGACCAGCAAGAGTGCTGGGTAAGCCAGAACAAGCCCGCGACGATGTTCGGCACGAAAGAGACCGATAATTGCGCATAGAAACGCCAAGCCTGCGAAAACAAGCCCGCCAGCAATTAACCAGGAAGAAAATGTGCCCCATTGAATATGAAAGCTTTTCGAGTAGGCGTAATCGCTTAACGCGGCGCCAAGAAAAAGTGGAAAAATGCTCACCAGTAATACGGCATGAAGCGGATAGATACCGCCTGGATAGGTCGTCGTTGTAGACCTCCTCATGATACGCCCTCCTTGATAAGTGACCCCAAAAAACGTGGTCAAACCCGCTCTCTATACGGGCTTACGATAGCCAGCTGGATAGCTGACAACGTGAGTATAGGTCACATTTTGCTACCCCAAAAATTGCCATGTTTTTCGGTAAATACAATAAGCGCAGAAGATGAGCGCTGCGGTAACTATCGAAAAAAATATGTTCGTTAGTTGATGTGAGGATGTTTTTTGTGAACAGGGAATGATTAATTATTATAAGGAAAGGGGGGTTGAACTAATGTCTATTTGTTTAAAAATTTATATTAATCAAAAGCATAGTTGGCTATTCGGAATAGAGTTGTTTTTTTATATTGTTTTTTTCAATACCCCCTATAGGATGAAAAAAGGAAAGCGATATTTTCTAAAAAGAACATTCGATCGCTCTAAACAGAGCGAACCATTCACATGGAATAGCTGGTTACGATGCTTGAAACAATTTTTCTATACGAAATAGTGGGTACGGCCATATTGACGCTCTTGGGGTGTGGCGTAGTCGCTAACGTGCTGCTGAACAAAACCAACGGGAATGGCAGCGATGGCATCGTTATCTTCTTTGGTTGGGGGCTCGCGGTCTTTTGCGCGGTTTATGTCGCCTATGAGACTGGGGCACATATCAATCCCGCCGTTACGCTTGGATTGCTCGTCGGCCCGGCGACGGAATACGCCCCCGGCATCCCTATTAACGCTGTGACCACTGCGGCCTACTTTGCGGCTGAGCTCATCGGTGCCTGGTTGGGTGCCACCGTTTGCTATCTGGCCTATAAAAAGCATTACGACGCGACCGAAGACGCGTCAAGCATACTGGCGACGTTCTCTACAGGCCCGGCGATTCCTTCTTACGGGTGGAATCTGGTCACTGAGATCATCGGTACCTTTGTGCTGGTGTTCGTCATTATCATGTTTGGTCATACACCTTCTGGGCTTGGCCCGTTGGCGGTGGCATTGCTGGTAGTATCCATTGGTGCTTCGCTGGGTGGGCCTACAGGCTATGCGATCAACCCCGCTCGGGACTTGGGGCCGCGCATTGCCCACGCATTACTTCCCATTAAGCACAAGGGGACGAACAACTGGTCTTACGCTTGGGTCCCTATTTTAGGACCCCTTATCGGCAGTGTCCTTGCCGGGCTTGCCGCTTATGTTTATTAAGTCAGCTGGGCTTATTAAGTCAGCCTGCTGATTTGATCCTTTTTAAAACAATCATTTAACGTTAACGCTTGAGAGGCATTTCATGAGCCAGAAAAACTACGTTCTCGCTATTGACCAAGGCACCACCAGCACGCGGGCGATGCTGTTTGACCATGAAGGCCGGGTTGTCAGCGTAGCCCAGCATGAGTTTGAGCAGATTTTTACGCGCCCGGGTTGGGTCGAGCACTGCCCTCGCGAAATCATGACCAGCGTGCTGACCACCTTGACCGAGGTGATTAACAACAGCGGCGTTGATGTCTCCGAAGTTGCCTCTATCGGTATTACCAACCAGCGTGAAACCACCGTGGTATGGGATAAAAATACCGGGCAGGCCGTACATAACGCCATCGTCTGGCAGTCGCGTCATTCCGCCGAGATCTGTGATGAGCTGCGCGAAGCGGGCCATGCCGATATGATTCGCGATAAAACCGGGCTGGTCATTGATGCTTACTTCTCTGCCACCAAATTGAAGTGGATTTTCGACAACGTAGCGGGCGTTAAGGAAAAAGCGGAAAAGGGCGATTTGCTGTTCGGCACCATCGACTCCTGGCTGGTGTGGAACCTGACTGGCGGTGCTGTGCATGCGACCGATGTCAGCAACGCATCGCGCACGATGCTGTTTAATATTCGTGACCGGAAGTGGGACCCGGAGCTGCTGGCACTGTTTGGCGTACCTGAGTCAATGCTGCCCGAAGTTAAGTCCAGCAGTGAAGTTTACGGCAACGTGCTGCCTAAATTCCTGATGGGCCAGGAAGTGCCGATTGCCGGTATCGCTGGCGACCAGAACGCCGCGCTGTTCGGCCAAGCCTGTTTCGAGCCGGGTATGGCGAAAAACACCTATGGCACGGGCTGCTTTACGTTAATGAACACGGGCACCCAAGCCACGCCGTCTAAAAATGGCCTGCTTACTACTGTTGCGTGGGAAGTGGATGGCACGCTGGAATACGCCCTTGAAGGTAGCGTATTTGTGGCGGGCTCGGTGATTCAGTGGTTGCGTGATGGCCTGAGAATGCTGGGCAAAGCGTCTGATTCCGAAGCGTACGCCACGCGCGCTAAGGATAATGACGGCGTTTATATGGTGCCTGCCTTTACCGGGCTGGGGGCACCTTACTGGAACTCTAACGTACGCGGCGCCATGTTTGGGCTCTCTCGGGGCACTCAAAAAGAGCACTTTGTGCGCGCGGCGGTCGAATCACTTGCCTACCAAAGTGCCGATGTTCTTAAAGCCATGCAGGCGGATGCCGACATTGCGTTAACCGAGCTTCGCACCGACGGTGGGGCGATCTCCAATGATTTTCTCGCTCAGTTCCAAGCCGACATACTGGGGGTCGACGTACTGCGTTGTGAGGTGAATGAAACCACTGCGCTTGGCGCGGCGTATCTTGCTGGCCTCGCCGTTGGCTTCTGGAAGTCGCGGGATGAAATCGTTGCACAGTGGGCGCTGGAGCGTCGCTTTGAGCCACAGATGAAAGATGAAAAGCGCGACGAACTTTATGCCGGCTGGAAAAAGGCCGTCAACGCTACCATGGCATTCCACGTAGAGTCCTAAGCGTAACGCTGTAAGCGCAGGTGTTTGTCACGCCCCGGCCCAGGCCGGGGCTTTGCGTTATAGGCGCCCGCGTCGCATTAATAATGACCCGCAAGGAGCCATGCCTTTTTCTTTACAATCTCTTATTCCTTCGGGTTTACTTGGGCTTGGTTAATTAAAAGTGGTCTAGCTATTAGACGTACTACGCTTGAGGCGACCAGGAGAATAACCGTCTGAATATTCATGCCACTATGGCAAGACCTCGATTGGCTTGCTTCACCCCGCGACCGTTGAGGCGAAGGCATGAATAAAGCCACGCTTTATCAACAGCTGGCGCCTGAAGCTCGGCATGAAAAGGGGCTTTCAAGGCTCAATCAGTTTATCTGCCTGTTGATTCTACTTGCCTCGATGACTGCCATATTGGAGACAGAACCGACGCTTCGCCTGATGGCTCCTGGGCTTTTTCCTGCTCTAGAAGCCATCTTTGTCGGGTTGTTTATGGTGGAGTATCTGCTGCGTTTGTATGCCATTGGTGAGGATCCTCGTTATCGAGGCTTGGGCGGCCGGCTGCGTTATATTTTCTCGTTTTGGGCACTGATAGATCTGATGGCGATTTTGCCCTATTTCATGGGCTTTATCGTTTATAACAATGCCTTTTTACTGCGTTTATTACGGCTGGCACGTATGTTGCGCTTGGCACGGCTCGGGCGGTTCAGCCAGGCTTGGGCCTCTTTAGCCGATGCACTAAAATCCCGTTCCCACGAGCTGCTACTTAGTGCGGGCGTCGCCGGTTTATTGCTGCTTTTTTCATCCTGCTGCCTGTATGTGGTGGAAGCTGCTGCCCAGCCTGAAGCCTTTGGCAGTGTGCCGCGCGCCTTGTGGTGGAGCATCGCAACGCTCACCACGGTAGGTTATGGCGATGTCACACCCGTCACAGCGCTGGGAAAAGTGTTCGCAGGCCTAACTGCCGTGGCCGGTATCGGCCTTATTGCTATGCCCACCGGCATTTTGGCCGCTGCGTTTAGCGATGCGTTTCAAAATAAACGTAATTCGTAAAGAGAGTGTAGAGTGTCAGGTTCAGAATAATGGATATTTTATTCCAGAATGCTTGATTCACTATTTACCGCTTTAACTCTGCAGATACTCCTCCGGCAGGCGTTCGGCCAGAAAGTCCATAAACAGCCGGGCGCGTTGGGATAGTGTGGCTTGGCGGTAGTAGACGGCATTGATGGCCTGCATTTGAAGTTCGGTATGATTGGGCAGTACATCGACCAATGCACCTGCCTTGCGGGGCTTGATGGTCATGAAGTCGGCAAGGCAGACGATCCCTTCCCCTTTAAGCGCTAGCTCAATCAGCGTGCTGCCGCTGGAGGCGGAGAGGGCGGGCGTAATATGTAAGCACTCACCATCGGCACGGCGCAGCGGCCAGTGGTTAAGGTGTTCAAGCTGGCTGAAACCGAGCAAACTATGGTGCTCAAGGTCTTCAATACTTTGAGGAGTGCCCGCGCGCTCAAGGTAAGCAGGGCTTGCCAAGAGGCGAAGCGGGCTATGGCCCAGGCACCGTGCATGCAGAGAAGAGTCGTCCAGCTTGCCAATACGGATGGCGAGGTCCACACGCTGTTCCAGCAGGTCAATAAAGCGGTCGTGGGTATCCAACTGTAGCGTTATGCCTGGGTAGCGGGCACGAAACTCACCAAGTACCGGCACAATGACAAACTGCATAAAGCTGGGCGCGGCGTTCACCCGTAGCCGCCCTTGAGGTTGGCCGTGGTGATGCTGAACGGACTCTTCCGCGGCTTCTACCGCCGTTAGAATACGGCGGCAGTGCTGTAAAAACGTTCCTCCCTCTTCAGTTAGCTCCAGGCGGCGGGTGGTTCGTCGTAGCAGGGTGGCGCCAAGCTTGCGTTCCAGGCGGTTAAGCGCTCGGCTGACGCCCGATACCGTAATGCCCAGCCGTTCGGCGGCGCCGGTGATCGAACCGCTGTCCACCACGGTAATAAATGCTTGCTGCTCTTCAAGCGTGGTTTTCATGAGCGTTGTTCTTACCTGTTCAGGTTAAACACGGTTGTTGATTTTATATCAAAAGTCTCTTGCCCGTGGGCGGGTTTTTCCATGTTTTTAAGCATCCCATAATAGGCGGCATTCAAGCCATGCTGATAGGACTATCTCCCATCGGCAGGCAAAGCTATCTATTGGGTAAGAGGTTTTTAACGATGAAGATTCTGTTAATCAATGGCGGCAAGCCGTTCGCACATTCTGGCGGTGAGCTCAATAATACCCTGCATGATGTCGCATGGCGTACGCTCGCCGAGTTGGGCCATGAAGTTCGCGAGACGGTAATTGAACAGGGTTACGAAGTCGAGGCCGAGGTGGGAAGATTTCTTTGGGCGGACACCATCGTCTATCAGATGCCGGGTTGGTGGATGGGCGCGCCCTGGAGCGTTAAACGCTACATTGATGAAGTCTTCACCGCCGGGCATGGCTCGCTGTATGCCAGCGACGGCCGCTCGCGCCAAGACCCCACCAGGCAGTACGGCAGTGGCGGCTTGTTACAAGGGCGTCGTTATATGCTGTCGCTCACCTGGAATGCGCCGCTGGCCGCCTTCGATGAAGCGGATAACTTCTTTGAAGGGCGCGGTGTCGATGGCGTTTACTTCCCGTTCCATAAGTCTCAGGAATTTGTTGGCTTGGAAGCACTGCCTACGTATATCGCCAACGATGTGATCAAGGCGCCAGACGTTGCTCGTGATATGGCCGCTTATGCTCAGCACCTGACGCGCCTGTTCGGCTAAGTGAATTGATGTTATTACGGGATTAGCGATCTTGTACTTCTTGAGTAAAGTGCTTGGCCGGCGGTTTCGACGGGCGCTGAGGGCGTTCTGCCATAATGTGTGTCAAGCGCTCAAGGGATAGCTCCAGTCGCTCAATCAAACCTTCCAGAAGTACACGGCGATCAGCGGGTACATCACCGTAACGTTTAATGGCCTCTTCCAGCTGTTGGCCTGCGGCGTGAATGCCCTGCGGCTCTCGTCCATTAGCGCTCTCTTCAAAACCGTTGGCCAGCGTATGCAGCAGGTTTTGGTGTGCTTCACGAATTAGTGGATGCGGAGCATCATCAAGCCGGTCGCGCAGACGCAGCGTGGCCGTACCCAGGTCAAGCCCGGTCAGGCCGAGTATAAACAGGTGGCGCTGCTCTTCGGGAAGCATGTCGTCGTGCTGGGCCAGCTGCAGAAGGCGGTCGGCCATGTGGCCACTGAACCGGGTTTCGGCATCGCGAATGGAGCGCCGCCGCAGCCCATGAATATCCTGGGATATCGCCTTGATCAAACGCCGCCGTCTTAGCCTTGTGCCCAAACCTGGCAGTAAACGAAAGCCCATCATGACACACGTCAGCCCAATGACGACGGCCACTGCTCGGTTGGCAAAACTGTCAAATGAGAAGTCCATGCCGTTACCGGGCATGGTGAGCATGATATTGAAAATGGTGAAGGAGAGGCAGTAACCCATGATGGCTGGGTTGGTCGCGCCCAGTAGCCCTAAAAACAGCGGGGCACCGAAAATCATCGCCAGCATGGGAAAGCCGTGTGCTTGGGAAAGCAGTACGTGGCCGAATAAAAAGGCGCTGGGGATAGCGGCCAGCATGCCTTTGTAGAACATCATGGTGATCATGACAGGGTTATCGCGGCTGGCAAAAAAGGCCGAGAACAGTGTGCCCAGCATCATGGCGATCATCGCACTTTGCCATGCTGTTACGATCCAAAACACAGCAAGCAGCGCGAATACCAGCCCTGCGCGTAAGGCGTTAATGCCGGCGGTCAGATGGTCGCGGTGCCAAGCCAGCGGTGATGAGCGAAGCGTGTGGCGGGTGGGGAAGGCTATCGCTTCGCGAGCGTCGAGCATGATCATCGCATGGCCAATCGATTCGCGTAGCCCTAAGCGTAAGCGGCGATCAAGCGGCGCTAATGCGCTACTTTCATTGCTTTCATGAACCAGGTGGCGTAACGCCTGGAGCTCTTTTCTAGCCTGGGGAACGCCTTTTACGTGCTCCGCCTCACGCAACCCCTTCGCGACCTGACAGGCAAGTGTGAGGCTTTGCGGATCAAGCCGATCAGCATGGTCGTGCATAAGCTGATGAAGCGCCTGCACGTTAGCGAAAAAGCGCAGCGTACGCCGTGTAAGCACATGGGTGGCGCGAACCCGGCCAGCACCTTCCGGGCCTTCAAAGCGTGCGGCTTGACTATCAGTTTCCAGCAGAGTGAGTGGCCCCAGGCTACCGCGCAGTGCAGTTTGCATGGCCGCGATATCATCGCTGGCCTCAAGGCGCAGCGCGGCATGTTCGAACGCCTGGTTAATCACCGTGTCGGCTTGGGTTGCCAGGTGAGTACCTACATGCGAGGGCCATAACAGCGAGCTGACCAGCATAGCGCAAATGGCACCCAGCCCCAGCTCGGAAAGGCGCGCTACGGCAATATCAAAAATGCCAGCGGGCGTACTGTTGCTGGAAATCACCACAATCAGCATGGCGGTAACCGCCGCCATCAGGCAGCCGTAGGTGTAGTTGTTACGCCAAAGTGATCCCACGTAGGTGCACAGCATGATCCAAATAGTTAAAAAAAGGAGCGCCGGGACCCGTGCCTGGGCAAACAGGGCCATGATGACGATGCCCGCAACGGCACCGATAAACGTACCACCCAGCTGGCAGATGCCTTTCTCGATCACCATGCCGCTCATCGGGCGGATCTGAAGAAACGCCGCTGACATCAATGCCCAGTAGGGGCGCTCCAGATCGAAAAAAAGCGCGATGTAAAGTGCGAGCATCATCGCCAGGGTGGTCTTGATGGCAAACTTGACCGCCGTGGCGTCAGGCATCAAGTAGGTTTGAATGAACGGCGACATGGTTTAGTCAGCCTGTTGGGCGGGATGAACACGTACGGTGGCTGTCATGCCTACGCTGAGTAGCATTTCATCGGGAACCTCATCCAGCGTTATACGTACCGGAATACGCTGCGCCAGCCGCACCCAGTTAAACGTGGGTTGTACCTGCGGCAGCAGTTGCTGATTCAGGTTTGTGTTACTGTCGGCAATGCCGCGACCAATACCGGCAACATGGCCATTGAGATGAATATCACCATTCATCAATATCACATCGACAGGGTCGCCCACGCTGATCGACGCCATTTTGGTCTCTTCAAAGTAGCCCACCACGTAGTAAGAGTTATCGCTGATGATGGCCATCACCGAGCTGCCGCGGTTAACGTAGTTACCGGCTGAAAACTGCATGTTTAGTACGTGGCCGCTTACCGGTGCGGTTATTTGAGTGCGTTCTAAATCAAGCTCAGCGCTTGCCAAGTCGGCTTGGGCCTGTTGTAAATCGGCGGCGGCAATTCGTGAGTTGATCTGGGCGACCTGTTGGTCTTCGGCGCTAATCGCTTGGCTATTACGTAGCTGGTTGCGGCGACTTTCTTCGGCACGGTTAAGCTCTAACGTCGCGTCACGATGTGCAACCGTTGCCTGTGCTCTATCGACCGCTGCTTGGTAACGCGCATCATCAATCGTAAACAGAAGCTCGCCCTGGTCGACGTGATCGGTGTCCATCACATTAAGTGTTGTCACCCATCCGGAAACATCGGGGGTGATGGTGACCACCTGCGCATGAACGCGGGCATCACGGGTCCAGGGCGTATAAAGGTAGTAGTGCCATAGCCAAATACCGGCCGCAATGGCAATCGCTACAATAACCAGAGTAAGTAGAATACGGAGCGAGTTGCGCATCAGAAACTCTCTTAAGGGCTTTCAAGCAAAATGGTAAACACGTAGGTGATGCCAGCCGTCAGGATGACAAATAGCGATAAATCGAACCATGCCGCATACCACAGCGTATGGTTTCCCAGCACCCAGTGCAGCAGTGTGCGGATGACCAGCGTGGCAACAAAGCCAAGCAGGGCATAGGCCAGCAGCGGGCTGAGATAAATGCCGCCGAATGCAATTTCCTGAAGACCCATAATACTCCTTCATGACGGCCGATAGCGTCCATCAAACGACCAGGATGAGCAGTCAATGACGAGATAAGATGGTTTTTCTATCCAGTAACCTCATAAGCATCGTGCCCTCGCGTTAACTAAAAGCGCCACGTAATGCCGGCGATAGGTCCGCCCATTTCGATATCGATGAGTGAGTCTGTTTCATCGCGTTTAACCGATAAATGGCGATAGCCGCCTGAAAGGTAAAGCGTATCGCTGAACTGGTAGTTGAGTGTAGCGACAACTTGCCAGGTGTTTTTTTTCGACATATCCAGGCCGCCAATATCCGCATGAAGCAGTGTGGACCAGTTGGGCGCCCAGAGTGATCGCAGGCGTGCCGCCACAATAGGATCTACCCACTGTTTGGTTTTGGCGACATCAATGCCCAGCGCAGGAATGTTGATGTCGGTATCAATTTGCCAAGCACGTGCACCTGCCAGTAGATCAAGCTGCTGTGTCGGGGTCGTCATCACTTGATAACCCGCAGCGGCCGTTATAAAGCGCTGACGTAGCTTACTATTCGCGACAATGCCGAAGGGCAGCGTGCTTGCCTGGCTAAGGGAGGCCCATGAAATATCGCCAAAAAGTACTAAGCGATCCTGGCGTGCGGTGCCGGTCATGAAGAAGGCGCCATCCAAGTCATCCAAAATGCTGCTGAAAGAGCGTGAAGTACTAACTGTAGGGGCATTTTCAAGCGGGCGCACATCGCCTGCCAATCCGGCCATCCAGACATAGGGGGTAAGCTGAAACCGCCAAGCTTCCTCATTAATGTCATCAGCGTTGATGGGCAAGGCAAGGCCTGCTGCGATGATACCTATAATGGCTGAAAATGACCGTAATCGACGCATCTAAAGGTTCCCCTGCTGTGTTTTATTCGGTTTCCGCTCTTTTTTTGATTAACACGCTGCTTATCCCAACGCCGTTTTGGGGAGACGTTTTATCGGCCTCGTTAGAGTAAGCTATAGTGAGGTTAGATGCTTTGCAAGTCGCTAATATGACCCTAGTCACACTGTTTTTTTACCCAACCTAAGCGACGCTATGCAGCTTTGTTGCAAGGCCTTACGAATAGGCATAACAGACCGACTCTTTATGCGTGAGGCGGTGGGCAGTATTGATATATTGCTGTTTAGGACTTCGCCTTGCGTCATACCTAAAGGTAGGCTGTAATTTATTTTTTCACCTTCACTGACATGGATAGTCCAGTAACGCTGGATGTTAGTGCAGATCTTTTGACTCCCAAGTGAATATGGGGCTTATGAAAGCACACAGCTCGTGGCCTACATGGATGGTACTGGTAATTGTATTCGCGTTTTCTAACCTCTGTGCCGCGCAAACTCAGGGCGAAGAAGGCGAAGAAGCTACACAGTGGTTTACCACGGATGAACTGAATGTAGGGCTGGGTGAAGCGCCCGACGAGATTAACCGTATGTCGCCGAGGGAAGCGATTCGGAGTTTTCTTGAGCTGACTGAGGAGGAGGACTATCAGGGTGCCGCCCACGTACTGAATCTTGCCGAACTGTCGCCAGAAGAGCAGCAGGAGCGTGGACATGTGCTGGCCATGCAGTTAGCTGAGGTATTTCGGCGCGGCGAGTGGCTGAGTGCGTCGAACCTTTCAGGCCGCCAGGATGCCGTTATCGAAGATACCACCGGCGAAAACCCGCTTGCTGGTGATCCGCGACGGGATATTGAGTTGGCCTCACTGCAAGCCGATGGTGAAGCTTACGACATTCGCCTGGGGCGATACCGAGTAGAAGACGAAGACCCCATCTGGCTAATCATGCCGGGAAGCGTTGCCTCAATCCCTTTACTCTACGATGAGTATGGCCCCTCCATGGTTGAGGAGTATATACCCGACCGATTTAAAACCACGTTCGGCTTTCTAATGGTATGGGAGTGGATTGCCGTTCCCGCCTTTCTTGTATTAATTGTACTGCTGGGCTGGGGCATCTACACCTTTGTGGGCCTAATGGCCCGATGGCTACCTTCTGGCGCGCCCAGTATTTTTGCCGCGCGTATCAAGGGGCCGATGTCGCTCATTGTCATGTCGCTTGTCACGCAGATGCTGCTTGAGTATGTCGTCTCTTTCTCTGCAGTGGCAATGACCACATTCCGTGTTCTGCTGATTACTGTTATGGCGTGGGGAGTCGGCACGATTGCGCTGCGTTTGGTGGACACAATCATGCTGCGCATGGCCCGGCGGCTAGTGGGGGAAATCGACGACACCAAACCAAAGGATGAACGTAGGCTTCTCACCACGCTCTATGCGGTACGCCGGGCCGTGATACTGGTGATGGTGTCGGCAGTGACTATCTACGTGCTAAGCCAGATCCAGCTCTTTGAGACGCTGGGCCTTTCATTGTTGGCCTCGGCCAGTGTGTTGGCGGTCTTGGTTGGTATCGCCGGGCAGACCGTGCTGGGCAATATTCTTTCATCCATGCAGTTATCGCTTGCCAAGCCTATTCGTATCGGCGATCTGGTGATTTTTGAAGATGAGTGGTGCTATGTGGAAGGTATTTTCTATACCTTTATTCGGCTGCGGGTGTGGGATGATCGGCGAATCGTTGTTCCGGTAACGTACTTTGTCTCCAAGCCTTTCCAGAATCTGTCGGTCAAGAGTGCGAAAATGTACCGTAGTATGGAGCTGATTCTGCATCTAAGCACCGATATTGCGTTATTGCGCAAAAAGTTTCTAGAGTATGCCCAAGAAGAAGATAGCGTCATTGAGCACCATAAACTCCTGTGTTACGCGACCGGGCAAACGGCGACAACGCTGGTGATTACCTGCTACTTTGTGGCTTCTGATCCCATGTCGGGCTGGACCGCTGAAATGAATATCCGGGAAAAGCTGCTGACCTTTATACGTGAAGATCATCCCGATTGGTGGCCAAGAGACGTTATGGTGATTAGCCATCAGGACGTCGCTCGCGCGGAAGGCACCAAGCCCCACAAAACAATTATGGGGACAAGCAGTGAAAAGCCCACACACTCTGAGCCGCGTAAGGAAGAGTAACCTTGTGAAAATGGGGCACTAGATATGGACCTCCAGGAGATGGGCCTTTTCCGACCGTCTTTGTTGCCCGAAAAAGCCCGCTTTTAAAACGCCACCACCCGCGGTTTTGGGTAAACCAGCGGGCGGGCGTTAGCATATTTCTATGCAGTGAGACGTTAAGGTGTCGCTACTTAAGCGAAGATGCGGAAACGTTCTTCGTCATCCATAAATGTCTTCTCGCCTAACGGCGCCTCATGAGAGCCGAAGGGCATTTGCGCACGCAGTTTCCAGGAAGCTGGCAGGTCCCAGGTTTCAAATACGGCGTCGTCGATAATCGGATTATAGTGCTGCAAGCTGGCACCGATATCGGCCTCGGCAAGGGCGGTCCAAACGGCAAACTGGGCGATGCCCGTGGCGTGTTCTGACCAGGCAGGGAAGTTGTCGGCGTAAAGTGGAAACTTCTCCTGCAATCCTTTGACAACGTCCTGATCTTCAAAAAACAGTACGGTACCCGCGCCAGCGGAAAAGCTATTGATCTTTTGCTCGGTCGGCGCAAAGGATTCAGCAGGCACGATGGCACGCAGCGTATCCAGCACCAGTTGCCAGAACTTGTCGTTCTGCTCGTTGAACAGAATGACTGCGCGCGAGCTTTGGGAATTGAAGGCAGTGGGGGCCAGTTTCACCGCTTCCTTGATCAGGGAAGTGGCGTCGGTTTGACCGATGGAAATGTTTTTACCAATAGCGTATTGACTACGACGTTGCTTGTAAATATTGATAGCTGGGTTGGACATAAAGCATTCCTCTTTTAGTGGGTAGGAGCCTTTACGAAGCAGTAATTCCATAGGACTATTAGCTTAACTTAATACACATTTGTTCTGGATGCTATAAGTAAAAATTATCGGCTCGGATAAAAAAGCGCTTCTTCACACCCGTAATTAAGCCTTTGAAACCAGGCAGTTCTTTTAGACACTGCCTGGTTTCTACAGCGCTAATGGGAGCCCATTATTCACGGTTGGGCTACTGTAGCGAGGGCTACTCGCTTTCGGTTAGTTGTTCCTGCGCCAAGCGTTTGGCACCGGCGATATCAGGCTTCCCGGAACCCAGTTGCGGTAATTGATCAACGGTGAACCAGTGGCTGGGAATCATTAGCGATGAGACACCCTGGCCGCGTAGGGCCGTTCTGACAGCCTGTGCATCCAGCGGGGTTTCCGAGAGCAAGACAATACGCTCGCCTTTATTAGCATCCGGTATGTTGACCGCCATGATGGCGGTATCGGGGTCGGCAAGCGTGGCTTTAACAGCCTGCTCCACCGCGCCGAGGCCAATCATCTCACCGCCAATTTTAGCGAAGCGTGAGTAGCGATCAACAATGGTCAGAAAACCATCTTCATCCAGATAACCCTTGTCTCCGGTGATATACCAGCGCTGGTCGTTGAGATTGCACACTACCTTGGCGGTACGTTCAGCATCGTTCAGGTACCCTTGCATGACCTGCGGCCCGCTAATCAAAATCATGCCTGCTTCGTCAGTGGAAAGCTCTTCAAAACTCTCCGGGTCAACAATTTTGAAACTCGTGCCGGGTAGCGGCATGCCAACCGTGCCTATCTTGGCCCCCCGCTGCACTTGCAGGTAGTTTACATCCAGCGTATCGGGAAGATTAACCGCCGCTACCGGCGAGGTTTCGGTTGCGCCGTATCCTTCATAAATCAGCTTATGAAATTTAAGCTGGAACGCGCTGCGTACGCTGTCGTCGACCTTTTCCGCCCCGGCTACTACCACTCTGATGCTATCCAGCATGAGCGGATGAACATTGGAGCTGCGAGTGAACAAGCGCAGAAACGTCGACGTGCCACACATAATGGTTGCCCGGTGCTTGGCAACCGCTTTTGCAATACCCGCCGCATCGGTCGGGTCGGGGTGGCACACCAGGGGCAGGCCCTCAATTAACGGTAAGAACTGAGTAACCGTGAGGCCGAACGCATGAAACAGCGGAAGCGAGCCCATCATGACGTCGTTATGCTCGGTATTCAGCGCGTCGGATGTTTGCTTAACGTTCGCCATTAGGTTGCGGTGGCTTAACATCACGCCTTTTGGCTGTCCTTCGCTACCGCTGGAAAACAGGATGGCGGCGGTGGCCTCGGCATCATGTGCTCGGCAGTAGCAGAGGCGCAGCAGCCAGGTCGGCAGCAAGCGGACGCTAAGCCATGTGCCTAAGCGTTCAGCCCGGCCCATGGAGGCTTGTAGTGTTTCCAGGTAAACAACGTTTTGGTTGGCAAGTAACGCCGATACATCAAGCCCACGGGCGTTAAGTTTTTCCACGAAACGCGTAGACGTGAGAACGGTATCTATCCCCGCTTGCGAAAGGGCCGAAGCCAACGCATCGCCGCTGGCGGTGTAGTTAAGGTTGACCACCGTTTTTCCCGCCAGCAGTGTTGCCATATTGGCGAGTACACCCGCGCTACTGGTAGGCAGTAACAAGCCGATGTTCTGCGCTTTGCTCTGTTTACGGATGCGCTTGGCCATCAGAATACTCGCCGTGAGGGCTTTAGCGGCACTCAATGGGCGGCTGATCGTGTCCGTGAGCGCCAGCTTTCCTGGGCGGCGTTTTACGCTGCGTATCCAGGCATCCGGCAGGATGTGCAGGTTCTCCATCGAGAGCTGCCAAGAGCGGGTAGCCTGCTCAAAGATGCGTCGCTTGAGTACATCGGCTGGGGTCTCTTTTGGCAGCGCTTGGCCAAAGACCACAACGATAGAGCGGTGTAGCGGTGCATGGCGTAGCTCTTTAAGCTTGCTGGAAGAGTGCGAGAACTGGCTGCCCCATAGCCCACGTAGATAAAACGGAACGATTTTTACGTCGGGATTGGCCATTTTGCAGGCCCGCTCATAGCCTCGGCGAAATTCGCCCAGCTGCCCGGTGCGGCTGATAGCGCCTTCCGGAAACAGGCAGACCACTTCACCTGCGTTGAGCAATTCGGCAACGCTATTAAGTGCCCGCTCGGCGGCAGCGCCGCGCTCAATGGGGATACAGCCCAGTGCTTTAAAAAACCAGCGCAAATACCAGCGCTGATAAATGCTTTTAAGCATCACAAAACGCACCGGCCGAGGGCTTGCGATCTGCACCATGGCCCAATCAATCCAGCTGATATGGTTGCCCAGTAACAGCACGCCGCCTTGGGCAGGCAAGTTTTCCAAACCGTAAACATCAACGCGATAGCGGCGGGTCAGCAGAAAGCCCAGTAAAAAACGCACCAGACTTTGGGGCAGTTTTATAATGGTGTAGCCACCCCCTATCATCGCTACGCTAGCGATCACAAGTAATAAATAGTGGCTATCCACGCCCGCCAAAGCAAACAGCGCCGTGAGCGCCAAAAAGCCCAGCATGGCGATATTTTGAATCCAGTTATTGGCTGCCAACACCGTGCCCAGCTCGTTATCCGCAGCGTGGAACTGGATCAGGGCGTTGAGCGGCACAATAAACAGCCCGCCCATTAAACCGATAAACACAAAGTTCAGCGCTTGGCTGAGTGGCGTTGTGAGTAGCGGTAAGCACCATAAACCAACGGCAACGCCCAGAGCGCCCACCGGAATTAAGCCGGTTTCAATACGGTTGCGCGAAAGACGACTGGCCAGCACCGAACCCAGCGCAATACCGATGCCGCTAGCGGCGAGAATGCCTTGCAGCACCAGCGTGTTATCAATGCTGAGCGCGGATTTGGCGTAGGCAGGAAAGGCGGCTAACAGCACTTGGCCAACAGACCAGAAGGTGGCAAGGCCGATAATCGACAGTCTTAACACGGGCTGGCGTGCAATGATGCGCAGATTATCTTTAAGCGCGCTGCCTTTTATATAGCGCTGCCAGGTCAGCGGTGTGCTGGGCGGCTGTGGGGTATCCAGTGGTAGACGATAAAGCGCCACCACCTGAATGATGCTATTGAGCACTAATAGCCAGCCTAGCGGAGCAATTTGGCGCAGCAACTGCTCAGGGGGCTGGTTGGCCAAGGGGGTCCATGCTTCAAAGAAGGCAGTAAACACCACCGTGCCCGCTAAAATGGCACCAATGGTAACGGCCTGGACGATACCGTTCGCTTCGGCCAAGCGGGGTTTTCCAAACAGCGTTTTGACCATGCCGTATTTGGCAGGTGAGTAAAAGGCTGACTGTATCGCCAGCAGTAGCGTCATCGCAAAAGCCAGCCAAAACCAGCCTTGATAATAAGCCGCCGTAATGCCTAGTGATACCACGACCGCTGCCCACGCCGAAACGCGTAGGATACGTACTTTGGGATAGGTATCAGCCGCGTGACCTGATGGGCTAAATAGTGCAATGAACGGGAGCAGGATTAACCCGTTTACCAGCGCAGTAAGCACTATTTGGGTGGTGCCATCGTAGCTTTTGAAGATCGAATTCTGAATAACGATCTTATGCCCCAAGTCGAGAAAAGCATTAAGAAAGATAGCGATGAAGTAGGGCCATGCGCCCTTCATCTGTAGCACTCTTTGCATGTTCACTAAGCCTTATAAACCCCTTTAGATGGTAGCAATCTGTCCAAACCAGGCCTTGGGTGCAACCTTGTTAGACCAGGTTGTGTTATACGTGCTTTAAAGTATCATTATTTGCTACGTTGAGGTGTCTGGAGGCGCTTATGTCCCAAGTGGGGTGTTTAATTGATACGTTGAAGCGCCAGCTTCGTGCTCAGGGTAAAACCTATGCCGATGTGGCTCAGTGGCTGGGCCTAAGCGAGGCGTCCGTTAAGCGTCTGTTTGCTGAAAAGCACTTTACCCTGGCGCGGCTTGAGTGCATCTGTGATCAACTCAATATCGAATTTGCCGAGTTGGTACAAGCCATGCAGGCAGAAGAGCTACGGCCCCAGCAATTGACCCAGGCTCAGGAGCAGAGCATCGTTGACGATCGTGAGCTATTTCTGGTCGCTGTCTGTGTTGTTAATGGCTATAGCTTTGACGAAATTCATCATCAGTATCAGTTAAGCGAGACGGAGTGTACACGTCAGCTGCTTAAGCTTGAGCGGCTAAAGCTTATTGAGTTGCTACCTGGTAATCGTATTAGCCGCCGCGTAGCTGCCAATTTCCGCTGGCGCTCTGGCGGCCCCATTCAGCAGTTCTTCCAAACGTATATTGCGAATGAATTTTTTCGCTCACGCTTTGATGGCGAAAGCGAGCAACTGCTGGTCCTCAATGGTCTGCTGTCCCGAGCAGGCAATGACGAGTGGCAGCAGATAATGCAGCGCCTGGCCAAGGAGTTTCACGCCCTGTGCGAAAGAGAAAGTAGTTTTCCTCTGCATAAGCGCTTTGGTACTACGTCGGTATTAGCGGTGCGCCAATGGAAATATGCGTTGTTTCAAGACTATACGCGACAGTTGGATCATTCTTAATGATGTGGGGATGTATTTTGAAATGTCTCCGCCTCTTGGGTTATCCATTCGCTAAAGTGTGTGACCGCTTCGGGTGCGCCTCCGCTCGCCGGTAGAATAAGATCGTAAGCAAAGCGTGATACGAGCGCGTACTTCTCTTTAAAGGGACGTACTAACACACCACTAGCCAGCCGGTCGGCAATTAAGGGATAGCTTGCCAGTACTACGCCTTGGCCAGCAATGGCTTGGTCTAGCGCCAAACTATAAAGCGAGTATTGCATGGGGGTGGGTAAGTGGTGGTTTTTTACACCGACGCTATTAGACCATTCGCTCCAGCTCGGTACAGGACTGAAGGCCGGAGTATGCCGCTGCCATTCAACCGAAAGCAGCGGTTGTGCCAGCAAGTCTTCTGGCACCCTAATTTTATTTTTGAAAAGCAGCGCAGGCGAGCACACAGGAAATAGCACGTCTTCGAATAATCTAATGCTATTGACGCCTTGCCACGGACCTTGGCCATAACGCAGTGATAGCTTGGCACGGTTAGGCAACCACAGTGGTGGCGTTAAATTCGCATCGGCATCAAGCGATATATTGATGCCACGTTCACGTGCTTCGAATCGATGAAGTCGCGGTAGTAGCCAAAGCTGTAAAAAAGAAGGTGGCGCGCTAATAATCAGCTCAAAAGCTTCGCTAGAGCGCTGTGTGATATGTTCCACCCCACTTGCAATAAGTGATAACCCCGCCTGCACATCGTCGAGCAGCATTTTACCCGCCTCGGTGATTAACACGCCATTGGCGTGTCGCTCGAAAAGAGTGACGCCCAACCTTGCCTCTAGCTGTTTGACTTGGCGACTAACGGCACCAGGAGTAACGCTGAGCCGAGTGGCGGCTTTTTTGAAGCTGTTTTCACGAGCAGCCTCAGAGAAAGCACGCAGTGCATTAAGCGGTAGTCTTTCAATTTTCATAGCGTGAGTTTTACTAAGCCTAGGTCGGATAAGTAATCGTTTGTAGAGAGTTTCCTCTGCTGATGCAATAGCCGTCTTATTGCATAGCGAGGTCTACATGCGCAATCTTGAGCCAGATATAGCAACAAAGGTTTACCACAAGGACGTCGTTTTTGAGCGAAAACCCCTAGGGCGAAGAGCGGCATCGTTAATGCTTCTCTTCTGTCTGATATTAGGGTTTCAGCAGGTTGCTATAAAAGGGGTGGCTGAGGAAATATCGCCACTGTCTCAAATTGCTTTACGCTCTTTGCTTGCCGCTATGCTGGTAATACCTTGCGCGCTCTGGCAAGGCATTGGTTGGCGAGATGTGCGCGCGCATTGGCGGCCGGGGTTACTCGTTGGCTTAGGTTTCACGAGTGAGTTTGTCTTTTTGGCTTGGGGGCTTCATTACACGCTGGCTTCTCACATGTCTATTTTTCTCTATACGGCGCCTATTTTTGCGGCGTTAGGACTGCATTTAATGGTTCCGGGGGAGCAGTTGGCTCAACGCCAGTGGTGGGGTATTGGCTTGGCTTTTACAGGAATGGCCATTGCGATAGCGCCCGGTCAAGCGGGCAGTATGGATACGGAAATACTGATCGGTGACATGATGGGAATAGTGGCGGGGTTATCTTGGGCAGCGACGACGGTGGTGATACGCAGAAGCTCGCTTTCCGAGCAGCCCGCTGAACTCACATTGAGCTATCAACTAAGTGTAATGGCACTGCTGCTATTGCCAGCTGCGTTAATATCGGGGCAGCTAATGAGCGCTCAGTTTACCTCAACGGTAATTTTAAGCCTTGGTTTTCAATCAATTATCGTTTCCTTTGGCGCTTTACTACTGTGGTTTTCGTTATTGCGGAGCTATCGTGCCTCGCAGTTAGGCGTGTTCTCTTGTTTAGCACCGCTTTTTGGTCTGCTTTTTGGTACCCTACTGCTCAACGAGCCTTTGAGCTTTAACTTTTTAATCGGTGGTGTGGCTATCATGCTCGGTATCGTGGTGGTAGTGCGCTAACTACTGACTCATCCTTCGCTGAAAAAAACTCATTTTATGTTATCGAACGCGTTTCAAGCGCTTGCCTGCCCACTCGATGGCGACCCGCTGACTCAGGCAGAAGGCGCATGGTGCTGCCCGGCAGGGCATAGTTTTGATATTGCCAAACAAGGCTATGTGAACCTTTTGCCGGTTCAGAAAAAACGTTCAAACGATCCCGGTGACAGTAAGGCCATGGTGGCTGCCCGGCAGCGTTTTCTGAATGCAGGATATTACCAGCCTATTGCTGAAGCTCTTAATCACGCTGCCTTGAGCGGCGTGTCGGAAAATATGCCGCTAAGCTGTCTGGATGCCGGTTGTGGTGAAGGCTATTACCTGCGCAAGCTGGCCCAAGCGGCGCCTGATACGGCTCTGCTTGAGTTAATCGGCTTGGATATTTCCAAGTGGGCGGTCATGGCAGCGGCCAAGCAAAGCCGTCAGCAAGAGCCGAACCGTCAGCAGGAACAGTCAGCCACCTGGGTGGTCGGCAGTAACGCCAACTTGCCCGTGCAAGCTGCCTCGTTGGATAGGCTGTTATGCATGTTCGGCTTTCCCGTGATGAGCGAGTTTTCCCGAGTGCTTAAGCCAGGTGGAGCGCTATTACAGGTGGAAGCAGGCGCAAATCATTTGCGCGAGTTGCGCGAAATCATCTACCCAACGCTTAAGCCTGAACGCAGTGGTGAGCAGGCAGTGCCGGAAGGGTTTGCTGCGCAAGCATCGGAAACGGTCAGTTATTCGCTCACGCTGAATGGCAAAGAGGCTATTGCGGATTTGCTGGCCATGACCCCGCACCTTTATCGGGCAAGCGCTGAGGGCCGAGAAAGAGCGGCAGCACTGAAGACACTCATCGTGAGTGTTGATGTGCGAGTGATTAAATGGATTAAAAACGCATAGAAGAAGGGTAGGCAAGCCGTGGTTGGCGGCTTGTTTGGTTTGGTCAGAACTTTACCAACCCCAAACGCAACAAGGCCCGCCGAGGCGGGCCTTGTCAGTCAGACCCTAGGGTCTGAGCAAACACTTAATAATAAATATTAAGAAGTTTGCTTGATGTTAGAAGCCTGAAGGCCTTTTTTACCCTGGGTAACGTCAAAAGAAACGCTAGCGCCTTCTTGAAGGGTTTTGAAGCCGTCAGACTGAATTTCGGAGAAGTGTGCAAACAGGTCGTCGCTGCCGTCAGAAGGAGCGATGAAACCGAAGCCTTTAGTGTCGTTGAACCATTTAACTGTGCCAGTTGCCATGATTAAATCCTTTCGCGCATAAGCGCCGTAATAAAGTTCCTGGTATTACCCAGATTGAAGTAGCGGGTGAAACAAGGAATACAATATCAGGCTGCCGAAAGAATCGTACGCTTCTGAAACCATGCTGCTTGCTAACCAACTGACGATACAGTGCCATGATTCGCGGCGCGCGTCAACGGGTTTGTGCATTTGTTTTCTAAGCCCAAGGCAATATTTCACTCTTGCGCACCACTGGCCATGTCGCGAGTGCTAAGTACTTAATACTAATTACTTAGTGGCTGCGCTTGTGCATGGTGAGCTGCAATAACGCACCGCTTGCAGCAAGCGCACCAGCACTTAACGCAAGCGTCCAAAGAGGAAAGGCACTGGCAAGCATAAGCCCGCCTACCGCCGCCCCAATCGCGCTACCCAGGTAAAGCGCTGATTCGTTCAGGGCCACGGCGAGATTGCCATCGCCATGCGGTTTGCGAACGTGCATTAGCGCGTTATTTTGCGGCACCTGTAACGCCCAGCCGACGGCTCCCCATAGGGCGATAGGCACAAGCGCAAGCCATGGATGCAGAGCTGCTGCAATTGGCAGGCTTATCAGTGAAACGGCCAAGACCAGCATAATAGTCAGTACAACGCTGGAGCCTTGGCTCTTATCCACAACCGGTCCAATTAAAAAGCTGCCCAAAATCCCGCCAACGCCCCAAACCCATAAATAAAGTGCAATAGAGGGAGGGCTGCCAGAAGTTGATGCTGCTATAAGCGGTGAAATAAAGGTATACATCCCAAGACTTGCTACGGCAGCTAACAGCGAGACAGCTAAAATGGTCATGGTTGTGGGGTGCTTCAAGATGACCAATTTGCGCCGCAACGATATATAAGGCGCTTCGGGAATATCGGGGAGCTTGTAGTACAGGCCTGCCAGGGAAATCGCGCCAAGCAGTGCAATCAGCCACATGGCCGAGGCCCAGCCCAGTTGCTCTGCGAGTAATAGGCTAAGCGGTACGCCAAGCACGGTGCCACTCGCCATTCCGCCCATAATCATCGCAATGGCGTTGCCGCGCTGCGCTTCAGGTGCGAGTGCCGCCGAGGCTGCAATTCCTAGCGCCAGATAAACCCCAGCTCCCACGCCAGCCAGTGCTCGCCAAGCCATTAGCGTGACAAAGCTTGTGGCCAGCGCGCTTGCAACATTTGCAACAACGAAGATCGCCAATGCGAGGATTAACCCTGTGCGCTGCTGATGACCTGGCAGGAGCGCGACCACGATGGGAGAAACCAGGCCATACGCCAGTGTAAATGCCGTTACCAGTTGTGCCGCCATTGCATCTGATACTAAAAAAGCGGGAGTAATCAGGGGAATAAGGCCTGCGGTGACATAAGACGCCATCCCCAAAGAAAAGGCGCCCAAGGCAATTAAATAAATCGATAGTCGAGAAGAAAATGCCATTAGGTTCTCCAGTCAGGCTCATACGTTACTTGGTAGGCATCTATTGCTGACGGCTGCCAAGCGGTGAGTGCGCTATTCTGGAGAGGCTTTAAAGGGGGTACAATTTAACTGTTTATACTATTACTAAAGGCAACAAGATGGCGGCAGTACGTTCTTTAAACCGCACCCGCACCGAGCTTGGGGAATTCCTGCGTAGCCGACGCGAGCAGGTAACACCTGAAGAGGTTGGTTTACCCGTGGGTAAGCGGCGGCGCACGCCTGGCTTACGCCGCGAGGAAGTCGCGGCACTCGCCGGGGTTGGATTGACCTGGTACACGTGGCTGGAGCAAGGGCGCGATATTCGCGCCTCGGCAGATTTCCTCGACCGCCTTGCGCGTACGCTTAAGCTTGATGCCACCGAGCGGCGCCATCTGTTTTTGCTGGCGCACCAACGGCTCCCCGCTGAGCCGGGAAAAACATGGTGCATAGTGCCGCCTTTGATACTTCGTCTGATGAACGATTTACCCACTCGGCCTGCCTACGTGTTGAATTTGCGCTGGGATGTGCTGGCCTGGAACCACGCGGGTGATCGTCTGTTTGGCTTCTCTAAACATCCACCGGAGCAGCGCAATCTTCTGTGGCTACTGTTTACCGATGCAGCCACTCGCGGGCTTTTCGACCCTTGGGAAGTGCAGGCCCGCCAAATGCTCGCCAGTTTTAAACGCGATGCGGCCCGCGCGCCAGAAGACCCGGCGATCAATGCGTTGATCAAAATGCTGGTCCACGTGGATAAGGATTTTAAAACGTGGTGGGCAGGGCAGGATATCCACGGACCTTGCCATGGCGTTCGACACTTTCACTTCGCGCCGTTAGGGGCGCTCGATTTTGAGCATACCTCGTTGTTGGTTGACGAAGACCGCCACCTGCGGCTGGTCTATTACGTTATTAAAGACGGCGCCACTGAAAACGACGTTGCTAACCATGGCATGGGTAACGAAGAGGCGTTTAATCGCTGGCTTCTGGACGCACACACGCCAGCATCATAATGAGTGGTTCCAGGCTTTTTCCAATAGACAGCGGCTGGACGTTCACTTAAAAGATAATAGTGATCTATTCGTAAATGGTTAAAGAACGCGTTCCCTGTGCACGTCAGGCGTTTCTTGAATGGGTTTCGAAGGCCCGATGGCATATAAACGTTGTATTTTAGCCCCGGCTCCGTAGGGTGACGTTTTCAGTTGGCGGGCTCTAATGAGCTTTCTGGGTAAAGGTGACTAACATGGCGGCGCTTTTGAAAGGGTATATGCGCTCTTCGTTGATTCTACGTGTCACGATCGCGTTGCTGCTGGGTGTGGTGGTGGGTTTGTTGGGTGGGGAAACCATCGCCACTTGGCTGGCGCCGGTCGGCGATCTACTGCTGCGTCTGCTGACGTTTCTAATTGTACCCATTGTACTGTTTACGCTGATGGTCGGTATCAACCAGTCAACGGTGGGCAGCGTTGGCCGCGTTGGTCAAAAGGTGCTGCTGTATTACTTGGCCTCTTCCGCGTTCGCAATTGTGGTGGGGCTATCGGTTGCCTCACTGCTTAATCCAGGCAGTGGCATGACGCTGGATGACAGTGCGAGCTTCTCAGTGCCGGAGAATCCGGGACTCGTTGATGTACTGCTTAATATCGTACCGAACAACATTATTGGCGCGTTGGCTGACCAGAACCTGCTCGGCATCATTTTTACTGCGTTGGTGTTCGGTGTCGCTTTGATGAAGGTGCGCCAAAGCGAAACGCACGGCAAAAGCGCTGAGCGGTTGTATGAAATGATCGAAGGCTTGAATGCCGTGACGCTGAAGGTGATGTCGGGCGTGCTGCATGTCGTACCGATTGGGGTATTCGCTATCGTGGCGGAAACCGTCAGCCAGCAGGGGCTTGAAACGTTACTGTCGTTGGGTGACATGGTCATGGTGCTTTACATTGCCCTGGCCGTTCAACTGGCGATTTACTGTGTCATCATGCGGCTTTTGGGAGTGAAACTGCGCCGCTTTTTTCGGGAGGCGCGTACGCCGATGGCCACGGCGTTTGCCACGCAAAGTAGCGCGGGTGTGCTGCCACTGACCATGGATGCCGCCCGCCGTATGGGCATCGCGCAAGGGGTGTATGGGTTTAGCCTGCCGCTGGGAGCGACCATGAACATGGATGGCGCGGCGATCCGGATCGCTATTTCCGCTGTGTTTGCTGCCAATGTGATCGGCGCACCGCTGGATCTTGCCAGCATGGCGCAGATTGTAGTGATCGGTACGCTGATTTCAGTTGGCACTGCGGGCGTACCGGGGGCGGGTATCATCATGATTGCCACCGTGTTTGCTCAGGTAGGGCTGCCTATCGAAACCGTCGTACTGTTAACCGCTATTGATGCGCTGGTAGGAATGGGCGCCACTGCCCTGAACGTAACCGGTGATTTAGTGGGCACGGCGGTGATCGCCAAAAGTGAAGAAGGCAAACAGAAAGACGTGCCTTTAGACGATATATCTTCCACAGTGAAAGAGTAACGAGCAAGGCCATTAATCGACAGGAGACGCCGGGATGAATGACCAGGAACTCACTTACTTGACCCGTGCCATTGAGCTGGCTGAAGAAGCCCTTGATGCGGGCGATGAACCCTTTGGTAGCGTGCTGGTAAGTGCACAAGGAGATATTCTTGCCGAGGACCGTAACCGAATTGTCAGCGGTGACGTGACGCAGCATCCCGAGTTCACGCTGGCACGTTGGGCAGCACAACACATGACGCCAGAGGCGCGCGCTAAGGCAACGGTGTATACCACAGGTGAGCACTGCGCCATGTGCGCAGCCGCGCATGGTTGGGCAGGGCTTGGCCGGATCGTTTATATCAGCTCATCTGAACAGTTAGGGCGTTGGCTAAATGACCTGGGCGTCGCACCACCTGCGGTAGCCTCCTTCCCTATTCAGCACATTGTGCCAGGACTTGAAGTAGCAGGCCCGTTAGCGGGGTGGGATGAAAAGGTCCATGCGCTGCACCAACGGCGCCATGCCGTTTAGCGAGTAGCAACAAAAGAGCCGGAGATTTCAACACCAAACGATCACTGCAATTTACCTTCCCCCCGAAGCGCGATGTACGGGGGGAAGGCCTCTTTAACGAATTACAAAACCCTTGCCGACGGAATCACGCTCGTCAATCAGCCATTTGGCGTAACCGATGAGTTCGGCCGTGCCTTGCACGCTAGGTCGAATAGCGGCATATCCTCCAATATCGGTTTTTCCTAATATTTTGCCGATGAAACGACCGCTGCCCAATAGGCCCTCAGAGTAAATTTCCTTGCCCTCTTCAAGTTCGTTTCTTGCATGAAACATTGCCATCATTGCACTGGTTCCCGTGCCGCCAGGCGAGCGGTCTAGCTTACCGCCTGAGAACACATGAACATTACGGTAAAGTGAGTCTGGGTGTGTTCCTTCGTGCCAGAACGTAACGAAGTTCAGCCCATTAATATGAGAGTGAACAGGATGGCGGATCGACATGCGCTTATTAACCTCCGCCTTAACCGCCTCTCCTGCCATCGAGAAATAGCTACCATTTTCAGGGCAGATTGGCTGCTTATCAGAGGGAATGCGAATGATGGCAAAGAAGTTACCACCGAATACCAAGTCGGCTTTAAGTGTCCCTAGGCCTGGAACTTCGATGGGAATATCCTGTTCCATTACGAAAGCGGGAACGTTCTCAAAGCGAGTCCAATGCACTTTGTCGGCGTCAGCCTTGACCTCCGATACGACGGTGCCCGCAGTGGTTTCAAACCGGATGCGGGTAATGCCATCTTCTTGTGCTGGCGGCGCCAAACGGTGAGAAACCATTGCCATGGAAAGCGCTATAGTGCCATGTCCACACATGTCGACGAACTGTTCGCCATCCATCCACAGCATACCTGCATCATGATGTTCGTCAGAAGGTGGAGTAAGAAAAACACCAAACATGTGCTGATGACCGCGAGGTTCACGCATCAAACTTGTGCGGACATGGTCATGATGCGTCTTTAAATAAGTGCGTTTAGCCAAGATATTGCTGCCAAACGGGTAGGGGATACCCGCATGTACGATGCAGGTTGGCTCGCCTTCAGTATGGGTATAGATAACATCAAGAAATTGTTGGTTGTTCATGGTTGCTTCTTCCTCTGAACTGCGTTGTTGAATATATTAATATTGGGTTAAAGGCCAAACCAGCGGGGTACGCTCATGACCATGCCAGCAGGCCAGACGATCACGGCAATCAATACCGCCAGCATGACGGCAATGAAGGGCAAGTTGGCATAGGTAATGCGGATGACATCGACACGTGATATCACGCTAGTAATAAACAAGGCGGCCCCAACGGGTGGTGTTTGCTGACCGATGCCCCAGCAAAGGATGACCACCATGGCGAACTGGAGAGGATCTATTCCCAGTAATTGAACACTTGGTAGAAACAGTGGCACCACTATGAACATCATGGCGATGCCATCAAGGAAAGTGCCGGCAATGATCAATACAAGGCTCAATATCAGTAAGAAACCGATAGGCCCCATATCCAGGGCTGCGATTGGACCGAGGACTAACTGCCCCAGGCTTTGATAAGTGAAGGTATAGCCGAGTGTATGTGCCGCTGCAGTTACAAACATAACCGCACCGGTTAGCACGGCACTTTCAACCAGTGCCCGGTAAAGCGCTTTAGGCGAAAGCGAACGGTAAAGAACCATGCCTGCAAAAATGCCGTAAGCGACCGCTATCGCAGAGGCTTCTGTCGGTGTGAAAATACCTCCAAGAATGCCCCCAAGAATAATCACCGGCATCAGGAGCGCTGGGAAGGCGCTTATAAAGCTACTACCAAGATGTTTGAGCGAGAAGGCTTCTTCAATAGGGTATTGGCGCTTTACCGATATCCACCACGCCATTAGGATCAGGCCGATGGCGATGACAAGACCTGAAACAAGCCCCGCAGCAAATAAAGCACCTGTTGAAAGACCCATATAAGCACTCAACAACACCATTGGAACGCTAGGAGGAATAATAATGCCTATGGTGGAAGATGAGGCAGTTACTGCGGCAGTAAAAGGGGCGGAATAACCTCGTTTGACCATCTGAGGTATCATGACGCCGCCTACGGCAGCCGTATCTGACATGGAAGTGCCGCTCATGCCTGCGAAGAACATGGACGTTAAAATATTAACCGCTGCTAGCCCACCGCGTATGGCCCCTACCATTGATCTAGCCAAATCCACCAGCCGTGCTGAAATGCCACTGTGGTTCATTATTTGGCCCGCAAGAATGAACAGAGGAACTGCCAACAGCGGAAAAGACTCAGTACCTCTATATAAACGTTGCACCAGTACCAGCATATCGACGCCCGCAAAAGCCAGCACGCCGATAGAGACAAGCGTTAACGCAAAGGCGATCGGCATCGCTAGACCAATCAACGTTAAAAGCGCGAGTAGTATTATCAGTAACATCATAGTTCTGGTTCCTCCAATGCATATCTTCGTGCAGCTTCATAGGGAGGTATCTTCGCTTTAGCGGCAACGAAACACTGGCGAAGTAACTCCAGCAACATGCCTGCGCCGGAGATAGGCACTGCGGAATAGAATAACCATTGAGGAGCACCTAGCATGAGCGTGGTGCGGTTTGAAAAAGTCAGCGTTTGCTCAAGGCCCCACACAACCATGATGATGCAAACCAAACAAATAAGCGCTTGATTTATGAAGAAAAGAATCCATTGTCCTCGATAGGGGAGTAAAGCTGCGATAACATCAATGCGCAGATGGGCGCCCTGACGGAGTGCGAGATAACCGCAGAAAAAGGTGACGTAGACTAGCAGGCCTACTAAAACTTCAGCGCTCCATGATAGCGAAGCATTGAGAAGGTAGCGCGCAGCCACTGACGCTAACGCCAGGAGAGTAATGGCAGCCAACAGCAGTGCCGCGACCGCTTCAAAAAAACGATCAAGCATGGTAGTGCTCCTGGGAGTAGCGGCGGGCAAGAAGCGCCCGCCGGGAAGAATGCTCTGTTTTAAGGTAGGTCAGCGATGCGTTGTACCAGGTCTTGCGCTTCTTGAGAAAGATCGTCAGTAAAAGAATCCCAGAGCGGTTGAGAGGCTGTTATAAAGGCATCGGTATCAACACTGTTAACTTCCATGCCACTTCCTTTTACAAGCTCCACGACACTTTGATCGGCCTGCTCTCCAAAATTAGTGGTGGCTTCGAATGCTTGCTCTCCACCTTCAAGTAGAGCTTGCTGTACGTTGGCATCAAGGTCTTGAAAGCGCGATTCGTTCATCAGTAGAAAACCAACGGTGTAAACATGACCAGAGAGCGAGAGATAATCTTGCACTTCGTAAAAGCGACTAGCCTCTACTTCAACCAGAGGGTTTTCTTGGCCATCAAACACTCCGGTTTGAAGTGCAGAGTAAAGTTCTGGATAAGGAAGTGGGGAAGCGTTAGCGCCATAAGCATTAAACATTTCGACACGCTGGCGGCTACCTGGTGTACGGATCCTTAGCCCATTAAGATCCTCGGGTTTTTCAATGGCATGCCGATTGTTGGTAATATGACGAAAACCACCTTCATAGAACCCAATAATGCGATAGCCTTGTTTTTGAAGCGTATCTCTTAATTCTTCACCGATTTCACCACCTAGCACATTGCGCACATGTTCTCGGTCTCTGAAGAGATAAGGAAGAGAAAGAATGCCCATGTCTTCATCAATGGTAGTAATCGGTGTTTCAATAGTGGCTATGTCTAATAATCGCGTATCGATTGCTTCAATATTGCTCACTTGGTCGCCGAGTGAACCCGAGTCAAAACGTTTAATGTCGACGTTATTATTGGTAGCTTCGCTAACGTAGTCAGCCAAGGCATTTAATCCCGCCATTTGAATGCCTTGCTGACTACCGATAGTCGCTGCTCGAAGTTCTATTTCGGCGGCAGCGACATGGCTTGTTAAACCGAGCCCTATAATGCAAGAAACGATATGCCGTGCAGGGAAAAGTGCTTTCATGGTGACGCTCCGGAGGTTGTTTTTGCTGGAGTCATGTCACGGACCTTTATGATCACGTGTATCTAGAGTAGAGTTACGTTGGCGTTATTTATAGAATGTAATAGACAAAAAATTGAATTATTTAGACAAGTTTTGATTGTTAAAACGATTAAAAAATTAGTATTTGAAAGTTGATGTTGAAGCGGTTTACGTATTTTCTTGCCGACGAGATTGACTGGGAGTGCAAGCGTAATGTGCTTGAAAGTCCCGCGCTAGATGGGCCGCATCGGAGAAACCACAGTCTGCCGCAATTTCGGAAATTGAACTATCAGTGTGATGCAGAAGCCATTCTGCATAGCGCAGACGCATGATTTTAAAATAGCGCATTGGCGTAGTTTTAAGCTCTTGACGAAACAGCCGATCAAGCTGTCTAGGGCTCAAATTGATACGCTTGGCTAGATCACAAGTATTTAGGCGTGTGTTTAATGATTGCTCCATGGCAAGTACGGCTACTCGAACGCGCTCATCGCGAATTTCTTGAATAGCTTCGAAGAAATGCGTTTGGGGTGAGTTCGATGTCCGCATGCCATTCAGCATCATATGACGAATAGCCTGCTGGGCTTTTTCTGGACCACATGTTCGATGGATTAGATGAAGCGCCATATCTGTTGCGCCTGATGAGCCCGCACAAGTGATAACGCTGGCGGACTCTAAAAATATTCGATCAGGTGTGGCCTCGATTTTTGGGAACTGCTGCCGAAAATCGTTGATCACGTTCCAGTGTACACATACTCGCTGCCCTCTCAGTAAGCCCGCACGGGCGATTGCAAACGTGCCAGTGCAAACACCAACAAGTTTTACTCCTTGTTTTTGGGCTTCTTTTAAGTAGTGGCTGAGTGCTTTATCTTCATGAGGATTGAGATAGTTATTGCCACCGCAAACGGCAATATGCGTGAATTCATGGGGCTCACGGTAAGGTATTTGTGGGTGGGCTTCTAAGCCACAGCTTGAGACCACAGGGCCTGGTCCCATGATTTGCCAACTGCAATGGATTTGACGACTTCGTCCTCCTTTATCGGCTGCCAAGCGTAATGAATCGATAAAACCGGCAAACGCGTTCATGGTGAATAACGGAAGCAGGATAAATCCGACGCGTAAAGGGGGACGACGTCTTTGCAGCATATGAAGGCGGCTCATGTAAGGTTTACAGACACTACTTCATAAAGTATGCATTGAGCTTGCCAACAGTACCAGGGTTCGACCATCTTATGTAAACGAATAGACGCTGTAATAAAATCGAGTCTATTGTCGCTAAAGAGGTTGATCGTTAAGTGTCTGTTTTACTATATAATATCTGAAATTCAGTGCGTTAAGATCACATAAAGCGCGTGAATGATGCCGGGGGTAAAGCCAAACAGTGTCAGGATGGTATTTAGCCAAAAATGTCTTTTTAGGCAACCTCTTAAAACACACCTAACGGAGGCAGGATGATGGCAAAAATCATCTTGATCGGATCCGTTGCTGTCAACGCCATAAAACCTCCTTTGCTTAAATAGCTTGCGACTGTATCAGTGTAGAAGTTATGCCCACATTTTCTGATTAGCCAAGATGGGCGTATTGCAGATATGAATTGTCATCTGCGGCGTTATTTCTATCTTTAATTAACGCTTTTTTTCAACATCCTTAACTATCATTTTTTATCAGAAAAACGGGGAAGGGAATCCATGTATAAGTTACTACCGCCATCACTACTACTTGCAAGCTGCGCTGTTTCTGGCCCGCTTTGGGCACAAGCCGAGCCAGTATCTACCCAAGCGCTGCCCACCGTTGAAGTGAGTGCACCCCGTTTAGCACGTGAGCTTTATGCCACACCGGCTGCGGTTTCTATTCTGGATCGAGACGCCATTGCTCAGGGCCAGCAGCGTGTGCGGTTGGATGAGTCTTTGGTACGCGTGCCGGGTGTGTTTGTACAAAACCGGGATAATTTTGCCCAGGGCCAGCGTATTGCAATACGTGGCTTTGGTGCGCGTGCGCCGTTTGGCGTGCGTGGTATTACGGTGATGGTTGATGGCATTCCTTATACCTTGCCCGATGGCCAAGCGCAGTTGGATGCCATTGATCTGGACAGCGCCGAGCGCATTGAGGTGATTCGTGGGCCTTCCTCGGTGCTTTATGGCAATGCCGCCGGTGGGGTGATTGATGTGACGACCGCTGACGGGCGTGATAATCCAGGTACACGGCTGCGAGTAGGGGTAGGCAGTGATGGGTATCGTAAAGCTGCCCTGCAAACCGGTGGCGCCCAAGGGGAATGGTCACACCACGTCAGTTTTTCAGCCTTGAACATGGATGGCTATCGCGATCAGAGCTCTACTGAAAAGTATTTGTTGAATGCCAAGCTACGCCGGGAGCTGGGTAGCGAGCGTGTTCTAACCGCGATTGTAAACCTGTTGGAAAACCCGCGCTCGGAAGATCCCGGTGGGCTGACGCTTGGAGCAGCTATGGATAATCCTAAAGGTACGGTTGACTCGGGATTTTATTCTCCAACACGTTTAGATTCACACCAGAAGGTTGATCAGCAGCTAGTTGGTTTGCAGTATGAAGATTTGGCTGCAGGCCCGGGTGAACTCTACCTTAAAGGGTTCATTGCGCGACGCGATTTTGAGCAGCAGTTGCCCTACGTGGGCGACAGCCGATTAGGGTATAAGCGTGATTACATGGGCGCCAGCGCTGAATACCATCATGATATTACCCTGGGCGAGCTGCCGCTGAGCTATGTCGCGGGGGTTGATGTCGCGCGCCAGAGCGATGATCGCTTCCGTAATGATGTGAACGCCCAGGGCGCGGTAGGTGATCAAGTGGCGGATGAAACCCAAAAGGCCACGTCGGCGGGTGTTTTTGCTCAGGGCGACTTGGATATCACCGAGCAGGTAACGCTTTCGTTAGGTGCGCGGTTTGACCGTGTGGAACTGGATATAGATGACCGATATATCGCCGATGAAGATGGTGACCAAAGCGGTGAGCGTACCTATAACGAGTGGAGCGGCTCTGCCGGGCTTAGCTATCGCTATCGTCCTCAGCATCAGGTGTATATCAATACCGGGACTGCCTTTGAAACGCCTACGTTCGCTGAGTTTGCTAACCCGGCAGGCGGTGGCTTTAACCCATCTATTGAGCCGCAAAAGGCCTGGAACCGTGAAGTGGGTATGCGCGGGTATATTGAGCCGCTAGCGATGGATTACGACGTTGCTCTGTTCTCGGTACGTGTGCGTGATGAGCTAGTGCCTTATGACGATGGCGGGCGTACCTTCTATCAAAATGCGGGCGATACCAATCGGGACGGCCTGGAAGTAGCGCTGGGCTGGCAGCTTGCCGATCAGTGGCGGCTAGACAGTGCGTTGACGCTGGCGCGCTATGAGTTTGACCGGTTTTCCACGCCTGATGAGCGCTTTGATGGCAAGCGTATCCCCGGCTTGCCGGAGCAAACCTGGGTCAATCAGCTCACCTGGGAGAGCTCAGCGCACCGTTTTGCCACGCTTGAAACGCAGTACACGGGAGATATGGTCGCTGATAACGCTAATGAAACCGATATAGATAGCTACTGGCTGGTGAACCTTCGCGCGGGGGATGGTTGGCAACTGGGACGCGATACACGCTTAAACGCTTATGTGGGCGTGCGTAACCTGTTTGATCAAGAGCACTATGCCAACGTCCGCTTGAACGGCACCTATGGTCGTTACTATGAACCGGCACCGGGGCGCAGCGTTTACGGTGGGGTAGAGATGCGCTTCTAAGCCCGTGGTATAGGCAAAGGCTTCGGTAGTGGCCACTACACTGTAACGACAGCGGGCAGCCCAAGGGCTGCCCGCTGTGTTATGACGAGACGATGAGTAAACGCTTATTCAGGTAGTGCGTACCCGATAACGTAATCGCCCATTTTAGTTCCGAAAGTGCCGTGACCACCCGCCGTGACCACCACGTACTGACGGCCATCGGCGCCGGTATAGGTCATGGGAGTGGCTTGGCCACCGGCGGGCAAGCGTGCTTTAAAGAGCTCTTCGCCCGTGGTGATGTCGTAACCACGCAGATACTGGTCCAGCGTGCCCGACATAAAGACAACGCCGCTGGCGGTGGAGAGCGGGCCGCCTAGTGCCGGAACACCCACCGGCAAACCAATCGGCAAATCAAAGGGCATGCTGTCACGCGTAGTGCCGTTGCGGTGCTTCCACACGACCTCGGCATTTTGCAGATCGATACCCGCTACATCGCCCCAAGGCGGTGCCTGGCAGGGCAAATCAAATATCGACAGCAGCGGCCCTAGTTCAACGGCGTACGGGGCTCCTGCGTTTGGCTGTAGCCCTTGTTCGCTGGCAGACCCCTGGCCTTCTTCAACCTCATCACGAGGAATCAAGCGCGAGATAAATGCCAAGTACTTGGCCCCGGTGAAGAGCGCTTGGCGCTCAGGGTCAACCGCAACGCCGCCCCAGTTCATCACCCCGACGTTGCCCGGGTAGATGATACTGCCTTCAAGCGAGGGGGGCGTGTACTGGCCTTCATAGCGCAGTGAGTTGAATTGAATACGGCACATCATTTGATCAAACGGTGATGCACCCCACATGTCGCGCTCGGTTAGCGGTGGGGGTAGCAGATTGAGTGCCGAACGCGGCTGAGTTTCTGCTGTCCAGTCGCCTTCAATGGCGCCCTGGGGCGCAGGGATTTCTTCAATCGGCACGATCGCTTCGCCGGTTTCCCGGTTAAGCACGTAAAGGCTGCCCTGCTTTGTCGGCTGAATCACCGCGGGTTGAACGCCGTCACTGGTCGCCAAATCAATCAGTACGGGTTGAGCGGGCATATCCATATCCCACAGGTCGTGATGAACGAACTGATAGACCCAAGCAACCTGGCCGGTTTCGAGTTCAAGCGCCACCAAGCCTGCGCTGTAGATTTCATCGTTTTCGGTACGGTCCGCGCCATACTGGTCGGGCGTTGCATTGCCCATCGGCAGGTACACCAGTCCCAGCGTTTCATCAACGCTAATGGGCGCCCATACGTTGGGCGAGTTGCGCGTGTAGGTTTCGTCATCGGCAAGCGGTTCTGTTTCTTCCGGGTTGCCGCTATCCCAGTTCCATACCAGCTCGCCAGTGCGCACATCAAAGGCGCGGATAACGCCTGACGGCTCATCGGTTGAGCTGTTATCCGTCACGTGGCCGCCCAGGATGACCAGGTTCTCGGTCACGGTGGCGGGGGAGGTGGAGTAGTAGCCGCCTGGGTTGAAGCTGCCGATGTTGCGGGTTAGATCAACTTCGCCGTTTACCCCAAACCCTTCGCACGGCTCACCGGTGTCGGCATTCAGGGCGATCAGGCGGGCATCGGCGGTGGGCAGGTAAAGACGGCGCGGGCACATCACATCGGTTTGGCTAATAATTGCCGAGGGCGCATTGTCGGCATCACCTGCAGCGGTTTCAGTCAAACCACTAAGAATAGCAACGTCGATATCAAAGGCGCTGGCATCCGCAAAGAGTTCAGACGCCTGAACGCCTGCTTCGCTCGCATCATCTGTACCGCTGTCTGCGTAGTTGGCAGCATCGTAGTACGCAAGGCCTCGGCAGGTCATGTGCGCCCAGCCCGAGAAGTCGTCGGCGCCCTGGGTGCTGATTTGCGGGTCAAACTCCCACAGGGTTTCACCGGTTTCGGGGGAAAGCGCCATAGCGCGGCTGTGAGAGGTACAGATATACAGACTGTCGTTAGCTTTTAACGGCGTATTCTGGTTGGTAATTTCGGGAGGGGCGTCGGGGCCCGCCTGGTCACCGGTCTGAATACGCCATACTTCTTCCAGTTGGCCAATATTTTCAGGGGTGATTTGACTTAACGATGAGTAGTGCGTACCCGCGTTGGTGCCGCCATAGGCGGGCCAGTCATCGCCTGCTACCTGGGCGGGGTTGACGCTCTCACTACCCGACGTGCTGTTATTGGCAAGCGTGCCATCAATGGTCGTGGGGTCATCAAATTGGCTGGCGATAGCCACCACTATAGCGGCTGCAATGCTGGCGCTCAGCGCAAGGCTGCCGCCTCGTGAACGAAGCGGCTTTCGCCACCAGGGAAGCAGCATGATGATGCCGATGAGCGCAAGAATGGCGACGCGGGGAACCAACTGCCACCAATCCAGGCCAACTTCCCACAGTGCCCAAAGCAGCGTCGCTATTAAAATTAGCGCATAAAGCCAAAGGGCAGCGCCCCTGCGCATAGCGAGTAAAATACCGGTGGCGGTAATGCCAATGCCAACGATCAAATAGTAGGCACTGCCGCCGAGGCTAATGAGTTTGCCGCCGCCTACCGCTAACGCCAGGCCTGCAACAATCAGTAAGAGGCCTAGCAGTAAGGCAGGCCATTTCCCACGTGCTCGTGTATTTTCATCCATGAGTGTTCCCCCTGTTTATTACGATTGACAGCTTATTACGTTTGATAGCTGTTGATGGCTAGGCTTGGTACCGGCTCCGACGGGGTTTACCCATCAAACAGGTGACTGAGCTGCGCCGAAAGTACCAGTAATGGATGTGAACTGATCAAACGGCGTTGGATAGCGCATAAAAAAGCCACGCTATAAAGATAGCGTGGCCATGGTGTGTTGCTACTATTTATTCATTCTAACACGGTGTTAGCGCTCTAGTGCCACTAGCATCTTGCCAGTATTACCACCTTTGAACAGCTCCAAAAACGCCTCCGGTGTGCCCTCCAGGCCCTCTTTAACCGTTTCCTTGTAATCAATTTTACCCGCCGTTACCTGGGGAGCCACTTCCTTGAGGAACTCAGGGTAGTGATCCCAATGGTCTGCCACAATAAATCCTTGCATCTTCGCTTTGCGTACCACCATTTGAGACAGATTGCTGGGGCCTGGCGTGGGTTTTTCGGCGTTATAACTTCCGATCATGCCGCAGACCGCAATACGAGCGCCTTCATTTAGCTGGCTTAATGCGGCTTCCAGGCAAATGCCTCCCACATTTTCAAAATAAACGTCAATGCCTTCGGGGCTGGCCAGCTGTATCGCATCGCTTAACTCGTGAGCGCTGCGGTCGCGGTAGCTAACGGGCTCAACACCCAACGACTCAAGCCACGCAAGCTTATGCGCTGCACCTGCAATACCGACCACGTGACAACCCTTGGCCTTGGCAAGTTGAACCACTAGTGAGCCCACCGCACCGCTGGCAGCACTTACCAACACATTGTCGCCAGGGCGGCACTCGGCAATGCGGTTAAGGCCGGTCCAGGCAGTCATGCCAGGCATGCCCAATACCCCAAGATATGCCTGCTCGGGTACATCAGCGTTGGGTAGTGGATAAACGCCTGATGAAGAGATCTGAGCGATATCGCGCCAGCCACCCATATGGCTAACAATATCGCCCTCTTTTAAGCGTTCATCGCTGGAGGCAATCACTTCGCCTATTGCGCCACCTTCCATCGGCTGACCCAGCCTGAACGGTGCGACATACGTATGTTGCCCGCTCATACGGCCGCGCATGTAGGGGTCTACCGAGAGCCAGCGGTTGCGAATACGCACTTCACCTGGGCTGAGATCAGGAAGTGATTGGGAGTCCAGAGTGAACAGTTCACGTTCGGGTAAGCCGTTGGGGTAATCGGTGAGGGTAAAGAAATGAGACTTCATGCATACCTCCAGTCACGTGAAAGCGTATTAACGTACTTGAAACAGATGTACTTGAAGCATAGAGATCATTACCTTGCGCGCAAGTTCGTTTTTTTTTGAAGTCATTTATGCGGTAAGCCAAGCATCTAAAACACCAGGCAAGAACAGGAGATAAAAAAACAGGGCGCTCAAATGAGCGCCCTGTAGGATTCAGCGAATAACAGAAGTGATGTGTCGTTGAGCGGCTAAGGGGTACCACACACTTAGGGGGTGTGCTATCCGTTAATCCAGCAACGTTACCATAACCGGGGCTACTCCCTGGTTTAGCATGCCCAGTGTGCGTGCTGCTCGTTTGGATAGATCAATAATCCGCCCTTTTACAAAGGGGCCGCGGTCATTGATCAGCACTTCTACTTCTTGCCCTGTATCAGGGCGGGTTACCAGCACTTTCGTCCCAAACGGTAAGCTAGGATGAGCAGCGGTGAGTGCCTGCTGGTCAAACGCTTCTCCGCTGGCAGTGAGCGCGCCTTGAAAGCGATCACTGTAGTAGGAAGCAACGCCTTCCTGTGTATCTGTGTCGTTGGCAAACGCGCTATTTGCTGTCATGGCGATAAGCAGGACAGCTAAACAACTCGTTCGAAATAGTCGTGTAGGGGCTCCCATTGGAGTACCTCAGTTATTCGTGTCGGTCGAGAGTCTCGCAAGCATCAATGAGGTGCCGGATAGGCGAAGGGATGGTAACGCGCTCTTTCAGAGTCAGCAAGCTTTAAGACGTTCGGTACAATTGGCCCCAAAGTTACGTGTTTTTTGATGTTCCCGTTATGACCTTGCATTTCAGGGGGTTAACGGGAGATGTCGGAATATAAGTAAAGTTCTTCTGGTACATTAAAATGATACCGCTCATTGAGCATTTTACT